>CAVAWX010000001.1:0-12590 GCA_963592385.1 Acidaminococcaceae bacterium
GCCTTTTTCGGGCCGCCGTCAAAGCCTGAAACTTGGTGGATGGGCCGCGCCTGGATGCTAGCGGCTCTCCTTGAACGGGAAACCGAACGCCTTCAGCAGCGCGCGTCCGGCCTCGTCGGTGGTCGCCGTCGTGACGATGGTGATGTCCATGCCGCGGGTGCGGTCCACCTGGTCGTACTCGATCTCGGGGAAGATCAGCTGCTCGGTCACGCCCATGGAGTAGTTGCCGTGGCCGTCGAAGCTGTCCGGGTTCATGCCGCGGAAGTCGCGGATGCGGGGAATGGCCAAAGAGACCAGACGGTCGAAGAACTCGTACATGCGGTCCCCGCGCAGCGTGACCTTGGCGCCGATGGCCTGGCCCTTGCGCAGGTGGAAGGTCGCGATGGACTTCTTCGCGTGGCAGATCATGGGCTGCTGGCCGGTGATCTGGCGCAGGTCGGCGACGGCGCCGTCGATCTGCTTGGAATCGGTCGCGGCGATGCCGACGCCCATGTTCACGACGATCTTCTCCAGCTTGGGCACGTTGTTCACGTTGTCGCAGCCCAGCTCCTCCTCGAGTTTCGCGAGGATCTCGTTTTTGTACTTTTCCCTCAAACGCGGTGTTGCCATGTTGCTTTCCTACTCCTTTGTAGATCCGAGGTTTCAGGCGGGGTTTCCAACCTCGCCCCCTCGAGAGGGCCGCGCACGTTTCCTTGCGCGCGGCCCGCCTCGAGGGCCTTGCCTTTCACCGACCGCGGCGCACTCCGCCTAGTCGATGTCCTTGCCACACTTCTTGCAGGTGCGCACCTTGCTCGCCCCGTCGTGCTTGACGCCCACGCGGGTGGGCAGCCCGCAATGCGGGCACACGAGCATGACGTTGGAGACGTCGATGGGCGCCTCGCGCTCCTCGATGCCGCCGCTGGGGTTTTGCTGCGTGGGGCGCAGGGCCTTGTGCACGATGTTCGCGCCGGAAACCAGCACGCGGTGCTTGGCCGGCTGGCACGACAGCACCTCGCCCTCGTGGCCGGCGTCCTTGCCCGTGATGACCTTGACCTTGTCGCCGGTCTTGATGTTCATGCTGCTCATATCTCGTCCACGCCTCCTCTACAGCGTCTCGGGGGCCAAAGAGACGATGCGCAGGTAGCGCTTCTCGCGCAGCTCGCGGGCGACAGGCCCGAAGATACGCGTGCCGCGCGGCGCGCCCGCGTTGTCCACGAGCACGGCTGCGTTTTCGTCAAACTTGATGTAGGAGCCGTCCTTGCGGCGGACTTCCTTCTTCACCCGCACGACGACGCAGCGCACCACGTCGCCCTTCTTCACCTGACCGTTGGGGATGGCCTCCTGCACGGCGCACATGATGGTGTCGCCCAGTCCCGCGTAGCGGCGCTTCGAGCCGCCCAGGACCTTGATGCAACGCACCTTGCGCGCGCCGCTGTTGTCCGCGACGGTCAGCATGGTCTGCATTTGAATCATTTGCGTCTATCCTTTCTACGACCAGCCGCGCGGCTATTTGGCCTTCTCGACGATCTCGACCAGGCGCCAGCGCTTGGTCTTGGACAGCGGGCGCGTCTCCATGATGCGCACCGTGTCGCCCACGCCGGCCTCGTTGTTCTCGTCGTGCGCGTGCAGCTTCTTGGAGCTGTTCATCATCTTGCCGTAGACGCGATGCGGCTTGCGCTCGCGAATCTGGACGATGATGGTCTTGTCGTTGGCCGCAGAGACGACGACGCCCTGGCGGACCTTACGATTGTTGCGCTCTTGCGTTTCGCTCATCGCTTATTCGTCCCCTTTCCTTCCTAGGACGCAGCGTCTGCTGCGGCGTTGATTTCCCTGGCTCGCATCTCGGTGAGGATGCGGGCGATGTCCTTTTTCACGGTCTTGACGCGCGCCGTGTTGTCCAGCTGGCTCGTGGCCATCTGGAAGCGCAGGTTGAAGAGCTCGGAGCGGGACTCGTCCAGCTTCGTGGACAGGTCCTCGAGGGAGAGCTCGCGGATTTCTGCCGGCTTCATTACTTGTCAGCACCACCTTTCGCGGCAGCAGCAGCTGCCTCCTTCTCCGCCTCGTGCTCGGCCTCTTCCTCGGCCTCGACGGCGCGCATGTGCGCGAACTCGGCAGCGTGCTCGGCCGCGAACTCGGCGGCGTGCTCGGCCGCGCCCTCCGCGAAGACCATCTTGCACTTGATGGGGAGCTTGTTGATCGCCAGGCGCATGGCCTCGCGGGCGACCTCGGGCTCGACGCCGTCGATCTCGAACATGATGCGGCCGGGCTTCACGACGGCCACCCACTCCTCGGGGTTGCCCTTGCCCTTGCCCATGCGGGTCTCGGCGGGCTTTTTGGTGATGGGCTTGTCGGGGAATATGGTGATCCACACGCGCCCGCCACGCTTCATGTAGCGCGTCATGGCGATACGCGCGGCCTCGATCTGGCGGTTGGTGATCCAGTGGCGCTCGAGGGCCTGGATGCCGTAGGAGCCGAAGTTGATCTTCGTGCCGCCCTTGGCCTGGCCTTTCATCGAGCCACGCTGCACCTTGCGGTGCCGTACACGTTTAGGCATCAACATTAGCCGTTGCTCCTCTCACGACGTCCGCGGCCGCGGCGCTGCACGGAGCTGCCCTCGAGGGCAGGGTTGCTGCGCGTCTGGCCGGGGAGAACCTCGCCGTAGTACACCCACACCTTGATGCCGCACGAGCCCATCGTGGTGTTGGCGGTGGCGAATCCGTAATCGATCATCGCACGCAGGGTGTGCAGGGGCACGCGGCCCTCGCGGTACCACTCGCGGCGGCTCATCTCGGCGCCGCCCAGGCGGCCCGAGCACTGGATGCGGATGCCCTTGGCGCCCGACTTGCGCGCGGACTGCACGGCCTTGCGCATCGCGCGGCGGAAGGCCACGCGGCCCTCGAGCTGCTCGGCGATGGACTGGGCGATGAGGTTGGCGTCCAGCTCGGGGCGCTTGACCTCGACGACCTCGATGGAGACCTTGGACTCCGGGCCGGCGATCTTTTGCAGCTCGTGGCGCAGGGCGTCGACCTCGGCGCCCTTCTTGCCGATGACGATGCCCGGGCGGGCGGTGGTCAAGACGACCTTGACCGTCTCGCCGGCGCGCTCGATCTCGATGCGCGACAGGGCGGCCGAGGCCAGCTTCTTTTCGATGTGCTGGCGAAGCTTGATGTCGTTTTCCAGCGTGGACGCGTAGTCCTTGCCGGCGTACCAGCGGCTACGCCAGTTCTCGGTGATGCCGAGGCGGAAACCCGTCGGCTTTACCTTCTGACCCATGCTCTAGGCCTCCTCTCGGTTCGCGACGACGATGGTGATGTGGCTCGTGCGCTTGTTGATCGGCGAGGCCGAGCCCTTCGCGCGCGGGCGGTAGCGCTTGATGGTGGGGCCCTCGTCGACGAAGGCGCGCTTCACGACGAGGTTCTCCGGACGCAGGCCGTGGGCGGTCTGCGCGTTGGACGCGGCGGAGTTCAGCACCTTCAGCACGACCTCCGAGATGGCGCGCTCGGAAAAGCGCAGCGTGTCGATGGCGGCGGGCACCTCCTTGCCGCGGATCTGGTCGACGACCATACGCGCCTTGCGGGGCGAGACGCGCACGTACTTGGCGATTGCCTTGGATTCCATGCTCTCTCAACCCTCCTTAATCTGCGCGGTGGCCGCGGAACGTGCGCGTAGGCGAGAACTCGCCCAGCTTGTGCCCGACCATGGACTCGGTGATGTAGACGGGGACATGACGGCGCCCGTCGTGGACTGCGATCGTGTGGCCGACCATCTCGGGGAAGATGGTGGACGAACGGCTCCATGTCTTGATGGCCTTCTTCTCGCCCGCCTCGTTCATCGCGACGATGCGCTCGAGGAGGCGCGGCTCGACATAGGGGCCCTTTTTGAGACTTCTGCTCATTGAATCTGCTCCTTTTCCTGCGCGCTATTTGCGGCGACGGCGGACGATCAGGCGGCTCGTCGCGTTCTTCGGGTTGCGGGTGCGATGGCCCTTGGCCGGCTGGCCCCAGGGGCTGACCGGATGGCGGCCTGCGGTCTTGTTCTTGCCCTCGCCGCCGCCGTGCGGGTGGTCGACGGGGTTCATGACGGTGCCGCGGACGGTCGGGCGCACGCCCAGCCAACGCTTGCGGCCGGCCTTGCCGATGTGGATGTTGGCGTGCTCGGCGTTGCCCACCTCGCCCACAGTGGCGCGGCAGTCGAGCAGCACGCGGCGCATCTCAGAGGAGGGCATGCGCAGGATGGCGTAGCCGCCCTCCTTGCCCATCAGCTGGATGGAGGTGCCGGCGGAGCGGGCCATGGCCGCGCCGTGGCCGGGCTGGAACTCGACGGCATGCACGAGCGTGCCGACGGGGATGTTGGCCAGCGGCAGCGCGTTGCCGGGCTTGATGTCGGCGGCCGGGCCGCTCTCCACGACGTCGCCCACCTTCAGCCCCTTGGGGTGCAGGATGTAGGCCTTGGCGCCGTCGGCGTAGTGCAGAAGCGCGATGCGCGCCGAGCGGTTCGGGTCGTACTCGATCGTCGCGACCTTGGCGGGGATCCCGTCCTTCACGCGCTTGAAGTCGATCTTGCGGTACTGGCGCTTGTGGCCACCGCCCTGATGGCGGGTGGTGATGCGCCCGTAGCAGTTGCGGCCGGCCTTCTTGGGCAGCGGCTCGAGCAGCGACTTCTCGGGCTTGTCCGTCGTGATCTCCGCGAAGTCGGAGACCGTCTGGAAGCGACGGCCCGCAGAAGTGGGCTTGTATTGCTTTACTCCCATTCCAAAACTCCTTCATGTCCGATTGCCGAAAACGCCTGCCATGGGAAGGGGAGGCGGTGCAGCCTCCCGAGCAGGTTCGACCCCGGTACTACCACGGCTCCGGGCGTTTCCTTTTACGGTGCGCCCGAAACCCTTTCAACAAAACCCGCCCCGTAGCACCCGGGGCGGGGACGTGCCACAACTAGTCTTGCTCTGCGAACAGCTCGATGGAATCGCCGTCGACCAAGGTGACGACTGCCTTCTTCCACGTGCGCGTGCTCCCCTGACGGTAGCGGACGCGCTTGGGCTTGGGCTTGACGTTGGAGGTGTTCACCTTCAGCACCGTGACGCCGAAGATCTCCTCGACGGCATGGGCGATCTCGATCTTGTTGGCGGTCTTTGCCACCTCGAAGGTGTAGCGGTTGAGCTCCTGCATGTCCATGGAGCGCTCGGAGATGACCGGGCGGATGATGATGTCGCGTGCCAGCATTACTGCAACACCCCCTCGACGTACTTGGCGGCGTTTTGGCTCATGATGAGCGCGCCGCAGTCGAGCAGGTCGAGCGTGTTGGCCTCGCTGGCGCCGATGACGCGCACCTTCTCGACGTTGCGGAAGGAGAGAAACGCGTTCACGTCGTCGTCGTCGACCACGACGGTCGCGCGGCCGGAGACCTCGAGCGCCTTCAGGAAGGCGACGGCGTCTTTGGTGCAGGGCTTGTCGAAGGAGAACTCCTTCACGACGAACAGCTCGTCGTCGGCCGCCTTGCCGGAGAGCACCGAGCGCATGGCCAGCTTCACGACCTTGCCCGGCACCTTGAAGGCGTACGAGCGGGGATGCGGGCCGAAGACCACGCCGCCGTGGCGGAACTGCGCCGCACGCGTCGTGCCCTGGCGGGCGCGGCCGGTGCCCTTCTGGCGGAACGGCTTGCGGCCGCCGCCGGAGACGCCGGAGCGGGTGAGGGTGGAATGCGTGCCCTGGCGACGCGCGGCCTGCTGGCTGCGGACGACCTGGTGCATCGCGTGGGTGTTGGGCTCGATGGCAAAGACCGTGTCTGCCAGCGCGAGAGTGCCGGCGGCCTTGCCCTTGGAGTCGACCATCTTGATATCTGCCATGATCTACTCCTCCTTTACGCCATACGGATCTGGACGAGGGCGCCCTTGCCGCCGGGGACGGCGCCCTTGACCAAGATGAGGTTGTTGTCTGCGTCCACGCGCACGACGGAGAGGTTCTTCACCGTGACGCGCTCGTTGCCCATGTGGCCCGGAAGGCGCATGCCCTTCCAGACGCGGGCGGGGTAGGCGCACATGCCGACGGAGCCGGGTGCGCGGTGGAAGTGGTGGCCGTGGCCGCCCGGGCCGCCGCCGAAGCCGTGGCGCTTGATGACGCCGGCAAAGCCCTTGCCCTTGCTGATGCCGCTGACATCGACCTTCTCGACGTCGGCGAAGGCCTCGACCGTGAGCGTGTCGCCCACCTTGTGCTCAGAGGCGTCCTCGACGCGGACCTCGCGCAGGTAGCGCATGGGCGCGACGCCGGCCTTGTCGAAGTGGCCTTTCATGGGCTTGTTGACGTGCTTTTCCTTGATGTCGCCAAAGCCGATCTGGACGGCCTCGTAGCCGTCGGTGGCCTTGGTCTTTACCTGCGAGACCACGCAGGGGCCTGCTTGGATGACCGTGACGGGGACGATTTCGTCGTCTTGCCCCCACACTTGGGTCATTCCCAGCTTGCGGCCGAGAATCGTGCTGACCATTCCTTGCCTAACTCTTCAGGCGATCGTGCAAACCGAGGCGCTTCGGTGTGTGCCCCGTGCAGCGGATCGCAGCTTCATCGCTCCTCCCCTTGCCTTACGTGAGAACGGCGCCGGGAGGCCGACCTTTCACGCGCCGCAGCGCCCTTGTTTTGGCGCACGACGCACCATGCCCGTTTGGGCACAGCCCGTCCACTATAGGGCAACGAGTGCGCGGATGCTAGAAAAATTTTCAATTCCACGCCTCCGGGCGTATCCTTTTTTAGTGAACGGAGCGGCGGTGAGGCGGGATGCGGGCGGCACGGGCGCGGTCGTGGTCGCGTGCAGGCAAGGCGGACACGCACGGGCAAAGGACGCGGCAGGGCAGCAGCGGCAAAGGACGGGTGAAGCGGAATGCGCGACAGCACATGCCGCGTGCGGGTGAAACAGGGCATGCGCCGGAGCGCACGGTGAAGCAGGACGCTACTTCTCCCCCTGTGCCGGCGTTTGCGCCTGCGCCAGCTTCTTCACCTGCGCCTCGAGACGCGCCAGGTCGCGCTCGTTTTTGCGGACGCCGCGCGAGACGACGACGGCGAAAACGCACAGCGCCACCCACACCAGCACATAGGCGGCGATGACGTAGGGGGCGCTCGGCAGCACGGCGCTGTAGACGGATGAAAGCAACGGGTTCATGGTGACAACTCCTTCGGTCTGTGTGCGGGCGTTCGGTTCAAGCCTCGGCCGGCTTTGCGGCACGCGGCTCTTGCATTCGGTTCACGCTCAATCCCTGCCCTGCTCGAGGGCGTCTTTCAGGGCGGCGATGCGGACGGCGACGCGCGCCTGGCGCAGGCGCAGGCGGTAGAGCCCCCAGGCGACAAGCGCCATGCCGACCAGCGCCAGCACCAGCGCGAGCACCATCTCGGACGTCATCCCGCCGTCGCTGCGCAAGATGACGGGGTGCGTCGTGTTGGGGATGAGGCGCGTGACGGCAAAGCAGATGGGCACGTCCACGAAGACGAGGATGCCGAACACCGCCGACAGCACGCCCTGGCGCTCCTGGCCTTCGAAGGCGCGGCGCAAGACGAAGTACGCGATGGCCAGCAGCATCAAGACGAGGTAGGTGGTCAGGCGCGGCTCCCAGGTCCACCACACGCCCCACTCGAAGCGCGTCCAGGCCACGCCCGTGGCCATGGTGCACACGATGAAGACGAGCCCCACTTCCATCGCGGTGCGCGCGCGCAGATCCCAGGCCGCGTCGCGCGTCTTCAGGTAGATGCCGGAGAAGACGGCCTGCAAGAGCACGGCGATGAAGGACACGAGCGCCACCGGCATGTGGAAGTAGAAGATCTTCTGGCTGAAGAGGAGCTGGTTTTGCACCATGGTGTCGCCCACCAGCTCGGGCACGACCTCGGCGCCGAGCACGAGCGGCGCGATGGTGAAGGCGCAGATGAAGCCTGCCGCCGAGATGAGGGCGCCGGCGAGGAGCGCTATCTGCTCGCGCAAGAAAGAGGGCGTGCGCAGCTCTTCGCGCGCGTTCTCGTGCGGCGCTTCACCCGACTTCTCTTCCCCGCGCACGGGATGTACTTGCTCTTGTTCCATATCGGCTCCTCTGCCCTGCCTTCTTTCACTATCACTCTGTCCATGCGCCCTTTCACGAAAAGGCGCAGCGTTTCACCCGCTTTCCAGCGCGAAATCGTAGAGCACCCACGAGACCAGCACCATCACCAGGTCGTAGGCGCATGCCAGCGCCATAGCCGGCGCGAACGCGTCCATCCACCCCGCCGCGCCGGCCGCCGCCGCGCTCGTCGCCGCGACGCACGCGTAGAGCAGCGGAAAGGCAAGCGGGATGAAGAGTATGGCAAGCAGTACCTCGCCGCCGCGCGCACGCAGGGCAAGCGTGGCCACCATGGTCCCGACCGCCGAGATGCCGAGGCTGCCCGCCGCGATGGCCAGCACGGTGAAGGGAAAGGTCGCGGGAAGCTCGGCGCCGCCCAGCAGGAAGAGCCAGAACAGCGGCAGCACCACCAGCTCGACGATGGCGAGAAAGACGAGGTTGGCGGAAAGCTTTGCCAGGTAGACGACGGAACGGTCGATGGGCGCGAGCATCACGCCTTCCAGCGCGCCGGCCTCGCGCTCGTGCGAGAAGGAGCGCGACAGGCCGAGCAGGGCCGAGAAGACGATGACGACCCAGACGAGGCCGCCGGCCAGCTGCGAGACGGCCTCGGAGCCGCCGTCACGCGAGGCGGCCACCCCTAGCACGACGAGGACCAGCACGGCGTAAAAGCCCATGTCGGCGACCATCGAGCGCGTCTTCAGCTCCTGGCGCAGGTCTTTTGCCACGAGCAGGCGGTACTGGGTGAAAAACGAGACCGGGCGCTTCATCGGCGTGCCCCCTCGAGCAGCGCCGTGTAGCGCGCGGAGAAGGCGGGAAAGCCGTCTGCGGAGGTCTCCTCGAAGGCGGCGAGCTTGCCTGCGGCCAGGACCATCACGTGGCTTGCGTGCGCGTAGGCCGCCTCGGGGTCGTGGCTGACCATGACGACGGTGCGCACGCCGGCAGACGAGGCCACGACGCCGGCGAGCATGGACGCGGCGCGGGGGTCGAGGCCGGTGTAGGGCTCGTCGAGCAGGAGCAGCTCGGGGTCGGCCACGAGCGCGCGGGCAAGGGCCAGGCGCTGGAGCATGCCGCGCGAGAAGCCGCGGACCGCGTCGTCTGCGCGATGCGACAGCTCCACCAGGTCGAGCAGCTCGGCCACGCGGGCCTGCGCGTCGGCCACGCCGTAGAGGCGGGCGAAGAAGAGAAGGTTTTCCTCGGGCGTCAGGTCCAGGTAGAGCATGGGCTGGTGGGTGAGAAAGCCGATGCGCGCGCGCAGGGCGTCGCCTTCCTCTTTCGGGTCGAGGCCGAAAAGCGAGAAGCTGCCCGCGCTCGGGCGCTCGAGGCCCGCCAGCAGGCGCAGCAGCGTGGACTTGCCCGCGCCGTTGGGGCCGAGGATCGCAAGCGAGGCGCCGCACGGCACGTCGAAGCTCACGTCGTGCAGGGCGCGGCGGGCCGCGTAGGCGCGGGTCAGGCCGCGTGCGGATATCGCGGGAGCGCTCACCGGGGCTGCGCCTTCTCGGGGGCGGCGGCTGCGGTGTCGGCAGCGGCATCGGCAGAAGCGTCGCCGGCAGCAGCGTCGGCGCCGCTTGTGACGGCAGCGCCGGAGGCAGCCTCATCGGCAACGCGCGCCGCAGACGCAGGGCGTGCGGCGTGCGGCTTGGGCGCGGCGGGTGCCTTGCGCCTGGCGAACATCCCGAGCGCCGTGCCTATCATCAACAGGAAAAAGCCCGCCCACACGAAGGAGATGAGGGGGTTGATGCGCAGCTCGACGGAGTAGTCGCCGTCGTCGTTGACGCCGCGGTAGACGACGAAGAGGTCGTGGTCGATGCGCCCCGCCACGGCCGCGTCGTATTTCTGCTGGGAGGTCGCCGCGTCGAGGTAGATGGAGGGCGCGAGCGAAAAACTCGAGCCGTCCGCGGATTGCACCTGCAGCTCCAGCTTGTAGAGATAGCCGTCGCCCTTGTCCTCGACCGTCGCCTCGCCCGCCGAGACCGTGTAGGACCCTATCTGCATCTCGGCAGACGCCTGCGAGTCCTCGCTCGCCGCGAGGTATCCGCTCTTGTCCGTGACGTACATGCTCGACCCGACGAGGCCGATCAAAATGATGGCGAGGCCGGCGTGCGCGAGCATGCCGCCCAGGCGGGAGAAGAGCATGCGCGGGCTGCGGCGCAGCGGCACGGCCGGAGCGCCCTGCGCGATGGAGGCAAGCGTCGCGGGCTTTTCCGCCTGCGCCTTGGCATCCCCCTTCACCTGCCCGTCTGCGCGGCGCGTCGGGAGCGCCCGTCGAAACGCGGCAAGGCTCGTGCACAGAAGCAGGGCGGCCACGGCGAAGGCGACGATGGCCATCGCGTGGCAGTAGATGGCAGGCCCTGCCGCGAGCAGGTCCTCGGCGGCGCTGCCGCCGGCCGCCACCTGCGCGTCGTAGGCCGGCAGCAGGCACAGCGCCCAGTAGACCACGAGCGCCGCGAACACGACAAGCGCGACGAGCGCGGGCACGCGCAGCTGCCTTTTCAGGCGTTTCCCGTCCGTCTTGCTCCACCCCAGCAGGGGCGCTGCGGCGACGACGGCCAAAAAGACGATGCCGAGCGGGCGGGCGATGGCGGCATACATCGTCGTCGACACGCTCTGGCCGCCGAGGGGCATCCACGAGGGCAGCGCCGAGGCGAGCGTGAGGTAGGCGAGCAGAAACGAGCTGGCGATCATCACGAGGTTGTTCAGGAAGTAGGCGAACTCCAGGGTGAAGAGCCCGCCGTCCTCGTCGGCCTCCCCCTTCGCCTTGCCAGACGCGCCCCCGGCGGCCGTCTCTTTCACCCCATCGGACGCGCCGTCCGCAGCGGCCGTCTCTTTCACCACCCCGAAGCTCTTCGGGCGCACGAAGACGCCCGCGAGCGCCGCCACGCCCGCCACGACGATGAGCGTGCCGAACAGCCACGCCGACACCGGGTCGCCTTGGAAGGCGTGCACGCTTTGCACGATGCCGGAGCGCGTGATGAAGGTGCCGACGATGACGAACATGAAGCACAGGCAGGCCGCGACGACGCTCCAGCGCTTGAAGGCGCCGTGCGTGCGGTAGACGGTGAAGGAGTGCATGAGCGCCACGCAGCACAGCCACGACAGCAGGCTCGCGTTTTCCACCGGGTCCCAGCCCCAGTAGCCGCCCCAGCCCAAGACGACGTAGGCCCACACCGCGCCCAGGCCGATGCCGGCGCCGAGGAACAGCCACGCGAAGGCCGTGACCCCGTTCACCCTATCGACCCAGGTGCGCGAGTCGTCGCCCGTGAGCAAGGCGGCCAGCGCGTAGGCAAACGGCACCGTCATGCCCGCGTAGCCGACGAAGAGCGTGGGCGGGTGTATGGCCATCGCCCAGTGCTCGAGCAGCGAGTTCATCCCGAGGACCGACGCCGAGACCGTCAGGTTGCCGTCCGCGTCGAAGTAGCTTGCCTCCGTGGGGATGAAGGGGCGCATGTCCTCGGAGAACAGCAGCGTGGCCGTGAAGACGCCCAGCACGACGAAGTGTATGGCCAGCGCCGCCGCGTCGACCCTCTCGCCGGAGTTGTAGTGGCGGCAGGCCATGTAGAAGGCGAACGCCGAGATGAGCCACGCCCAAAACAGCAGCGAGCCCTGGCTGCCCGCCCACAGGCCGGACAGCAGGTAGAGCCAGCGCAGGCCGTCGGTGGAGTTGCTGCGCTCCTCGACCACGTAGGCGATGGAGGTGTCGCCGGAAAACAGGCACACGACGATGACGAGGCAGCACACCGTGAGGGCGGCAAAGGCGAGGCCCGAGGCAAGGAGCGCCGCCCACATGGCCAGGTCGCGCGACGCGGGTTTCTTGCGGGCGAAGGTGCACGCGGCGAGCCCGGACAGAAAGCCCGCCACGACGGAGGCGCACGCGACGAGCAGGCAGAAATTCCCTATAGCGTTGAACATGAAAGCTGAAAACTCCTTATTTTCCCGTGTCTATTTTCCCGTGTCCTCGAAGGCGACCTGCGTCGCCTCGAAGCTGCCGTCTTGCTGCAAGGCGCCCGTCACCACGAGGGCCGCGCCGTCGGCTATTTGCTCGGAGAGCGCGCCGGAATAGCGCACGGGCAGCTGCTCGCCGGACGCGTCCGGATCGGCCAGGACGAAGCGCGGGGTGGCGTCGACGCCTTGCAGGGTGCCGGCCGCAAGCGTGCCCGCCACCTTCACGTTCTTCGAAACGATGGCCTCCCCGTAGCCTTTCAGCTGGGAGACGGACAGCGCGTCGCTTGCCGTCTCGTACTTGCTGGGGCATTTCGTGACGAGCTGGGTGCAGCGCAGCGCCCCGCCCTCGAGCGTGCCCGTGCATATGGCCGTGACCCCGTTGCCGAAGGTGGCCGACACGCCGCGGTCGTAGGAGACCGCCAGCGTCGTGGACGGGTCGTTCGGGTCGTAGATGGAGAAGTCGAGCGTGTCGCCGCTGATCTTGTAGGAGTTGTCGACGACGTTGCCCGTGACCTCGACTTTCTTGCCTGTTGCGGCGTTTTGCGCCGCCTCGGCCACGCTCATGCTCGTGGCCACCGTGCCCGCCGAGAGAAACGCCGCCGCC
>CAVAWX010000001.1:12632-36274 GCA_963592385.1 Acidaminococcaceae bacterium
TGCATCTTGTAGAGGAAGCTCGCGTACATGAACGCCGCCGCCGCCACGAGGACGATGACGACGATGCCGCCGACCACCGCGTAGCGCGTCTTCTTGCTCTTGGATGCCATGTTCGTGAACCGCTCGCCTTTCAAAGATTCTCGTGTCCGCGCCTGCCGCACGTGTGCCGCGCTTGCCGCCACGTGTACGCCGCACCGGCCGTGCACGTGTCCGCGCTTGCCGCAGACCTGCACTGCATGCCCGCCGCACGACAGTTCGCCCATGCTAGCACGGATGCGCCCCGCCGTTCGGCGCCAAGCGCTGCATTGTAAACGCGTCGCGGGCGCATCGCGCGAGAAAAGACGCAGTTTAGAGGGAAAATGTCGCGATGAAGCGTGGGGAAAAACCCTATTCTTGCCACAGGAGAAATGCAGCGGCGAAGACGGGCGCCGCAGGCATGCGAACACGACGCCGCGGATACGACGCCGCGAACACGACGAAAGGAGGGCGCATGGCCGCACACGAGCACAGGGCCGCGAACTTCGACGAGGACGTCGTCACCGGAAGCGACATGCGCTACCAGCACGAGGTCGAGCGCCTGGCACGCGACTACGGCTTCGACTTCGTGGCGCTGGGGCTTGCCCCCTTCCTGGGCGCGCCTCTGAAATGGGTCTACTTCGCGGGGGCCACGAGCGCGCGCGTGACCCGCATCGTCTTGTCGCCCGGGCACGGCATCGGCGGCATCGTCTTGAAGAGCGGCCAGGCGATGATGCTCACCGACATCGACCACGACTTGGACCCGCGCGAGTACTCGAGCTACCCCATTGTCTTTGCCGAGGACCTGCGCAGCTTCTGCGCCCTGCCACTTGCCCGCGAAGGCCGCACCGTCGCCGTGCTCTTGCTCGCGCACCGCAGCACGGACCCCGCCTTCGAGGGCGACTACCGCCGCTGCGTGCACGAGCTCGGCAGCTCCTTCATCGACATGGACATGAAGGCCGACGGTTTCATCGACTTCGAGGGCATCTACGCCTCCGGGCGCGAAGAGGAGGCCTCGCCGCTGCGCCAAGGCGAGCTGTCGAAGGTGGTGCTGGCCCAGGAAGACGAGCGCAAACGCCTGTCCCGCGAGCTGCACGACGGCATCGCCCAGCAGCTTCTGACCGTGTCGCTGAGGCTGCGCATGGCCCGCGAGCGCGTAGACGACAAGATGGCGCGGGAGCTGTTGGACGGGGCGCTCGCAGAGATCGACGCCATCCAATCCGAGGTGCACGACCTCTCCGTCGAGCTGCGCCCCTCGACCCTGGACAACTTCGGCCTCGTCTCGGCCCTGCGCTCCCAGGCGGCCGTGCTCGCGCACAGCTTTGGCGTGCAGGTGGACTTCGACGTGGTCGGCGAGCTGGGCCGCTTCGACGCGGCGGTCGAGACGCAGGTCTACCGCATATGCCAGGAGGCCATGCTGAACTCCTGCAAGTACTCGGGGGCAGACCGCATCGAGGCGCGCTTTTCCACGAGCGCCGGCTGGCTGTCTGCGTCCATCGCAGACCACGGCACGGGCTTCAACACCGCCGCGCCCGTCGTGCGGGGCAGCGGTTGCGGCCTGTCGGGGATGCGGGAGCGCGCGCAGGCCATAGGCGGCACGCTCGACGTGGCCTCGGGTGAAAACGGCACCACGGTCAGCCTGGTCGCCCCCATGAGGGGCGCGGGCGGGCAGGCGCCCGGTGAAGGGGCGCACGGCGCAGGAGCGTACAGCGAAGGGGCGCAAGGCGAGCAGGCGCAGAGCAAGGAGGCGGCGCTATGATCTCGGTCGTTTTGGCAGACGACCACGAGATGGTCCGCTCAGGCTTCAAGATGATTCTGGACAAAGACCCCCGGATCGAGGTGGTGGGCGAGGCTGCCGAGGGCACCCAGGCCTACGCGCTCGTCGCCGCCCGCAAGCCCGACATACTGCTGCTGGACCTCTCGATGCCGCCCGCGCAAAGCGGCCTCGTGGCATGCGAGAGGATCGTGCGCGACCTGCCGGACACGAAGGTGATCATCTTGACCATGTTCGCCGAGCCGGAATACCTCTACTTCACCATGCGAAAAGGCGCGAAGGGCTATCTGCTGAAGAGCGCGACGCCGGACGAGCTGCTGCGGGCCGTCCACATGGTCTACGAAGGCGACAGCTACATCCACCCCGAGATGATGGAGCCCCTGGCGGCGTTTCTGGCCGACGGCGGCAAGGGCGTCGAAGAGGAGCTGGAGCAGCTGAGCGGGCGCGAGATGGAGATACTCGTGCTGCTGGCCAAGGGGTTCACGAACCGCGAGATCTCCGAGCAGATCTTCTTGTCCGTGAAGACCATCGAGGCGCATCGCGCGAAGATCTACGCGAAACTCGGGTTCTCGAACAGGGCGCAGCTCGTCGAGTTCGCCTTGCGGCACAAGCTCCTGAAGCTCTAGAGGCGCCGCCTCGCCGCGGATGGCGAGGGGGGCGGCCGGGGCGTGCTCGAGGGCGGCAAAGGTGCGCCAGGCGGCGCGCGCACCTTGCTATCCGGGCAGGCCGGGCCCCATGGACAGCGCCTTTTCCGGGCAGGCCTCGACGCATTTCCCGCAGACCATGCAATCGCCGGCGCACACGGTCTTCGTCGCGCCCTCTATGGCAGGCTCCAAGATCTCGGGATCGGCGATGCAGACCCGCTTGCAGCGCCCGCATTTCGTGCAGGCATGGCAGTCGATGCGCACGCGCAGAAAGCCGACGCGTCCGAGCAGCTCGTAGAAGCCGCCGAGGGGGCAGAGGCTGCGGCACCAGACGCGGTGCCCCCAGCACAGCTCGAGCGCGACGATGGCAAGCAGGGTGATGCCGCCGGCGACGCTGCCGAACACGAGCCCCTTGTTGATGAAGCCGATGGGGTTGAAGAGCTCGTAGACGGGGATGCTCGCGACGGCGGAAAGGACGAGCACGGCGACGGCCACCCCCATCTTGGCGCGGCGCGGCAAACGGCACTCGGGCAGGCGCTGGGCGGGCGCGACGCGGCGGCGCAGCGCGTCGATGCCCTCGAGCAGGAAATTCACCGGGCACACCCAGCCGCAGAAGGCGCGGCCGCGCACGAGGGTGAAGACGACGAGCGGCGGCAGGGCCGCGAGAAGCCAGGTGAGGTCGAAGGTCTTTGCCGCGGCGACGACCTGCAGCATGGCGAAGGGGTCGAGCGAGACCACGGGACCTGCGGTCGACGACGACAAGGTCCCGTACCACGGAAACTGCGCCGGGGTCGCGACCGCGTCCGCGACGGCGTCGCCTGCAAGGTCGAGGCCGAGGATGCTCCAGCCGGCCGCGAGCACGGGCGCGAGGAAGAAGAGCAGCGCGAGCGTCTGCACGCAGCGGCGCAGGATGCTCCACGTGCGCGGACGGCGTCTTTTTCGCTTCTCCTGCGCCCCGCGCTCCTGCCCTTCGCCGCTGCCGGCGCTCCCCTTCACCATCTCCGCCCTCCTCTTCACGCAAGGCTCGGGTCGTCTTCGAAGTTGGCGTAGGCCAGCCCGACGCTCAGCACGCCGCAGATCTCCTGGAGGGCCTGCGCCGCATCGGCCGACGTGTCGACGGTCTCGGACTCCAGCGTGACGACCACCTTGGTGCCGACGACCTCGTGCACCTCGACGCCGTCGCGCGCGGCCAGGGCAGACGCCACCTTGTCCGTGTCGTCTGCGTAGGTGTCCACCACCAGTCCCGAGATGACCATGCTATCTGCCGCCCCCTTCGACCTTCTCGATGCGCACCGCCGTCTTCTTGTAGTCCGGCTCCTTGGAAAGCGGGCAGTACACCTCCTGCTGCGCCATGTTCACGAGCGTCTCCTCGGCGAAAAACGGGATGTAGCACATGTGCCGCCCGGGCTGCGTGCGCCCCGCGCTCGACACGGTGCACTCGAAGGCGCCCCAGCGGCTCGTCACCTTCACCCGGTCGCCGTCCTTGACCCCGATCTCGGCCATGTCCTCGGCGCACAGGTCCATCAGCGCCTCGGGCAGCGCGTTGTTCAGCTCGGGCACGCGGCGCGTCATCGAGCCCGTGTGCCAGTGCTCCAGCAGGCGCCCGGTGACCATGTAGAACGGGTACTCGTCGTCGCGCGTCTCGGCCGGCGGCTCGTAGGGGTGGAAGGTGATGGCCGGCTTGTGGTCTGAGGTCTTGTAAAACGAGATGCCGTCCTTCTTGCCCGCGTCGCCCCACTTCTGCACGTTCCAGGCGTCGAAGCCGTCCTCTTGGCTGCCTGCGCCGTTGAAACGCCATTTCGTGGCGTGCCATTTCCCGTCGATTTGTTGGACGGGCCAGGTCAGGCCGTGCTGGGTGATGTACTCGTCGTAGGGCGCGAGGCGCTTGGCGGTCAGCTTCAGCGGGCTCCACCCCTCCTTTTTGTCGAGGTTGTCGTGGATGCGCAGCACGCGCTCGCTGGAGTAGGGGTTTTCCGCCGGGTCCGGGTTGGAGAAGGTGCGGTACTCGTTCCAGATCTCGCGGCAGACGTCGCGCTGGTTGTCGAAGGCGAACGTGCGCGCATCCTTGTCGTACCACTTGCCGAAGAGGGCGTCGAACGCGTCCGCGTCGCCGATTTTCTCGCCGTCGAGCACGCGCCGGGCGATTTCCATGAGCATCCACAGGTCCCAGCGGGCGTCTCCCGGCGGGTCGATCGCCTTCTCGAACACGGCCGTGCGGCGCTCGCCGTTGCCGAACATGCCCTCCCGCTCGATCCACATGGCCGCCGGCAGCACGACGTCGGCGTAGGCGGTCGATATCGTGGGGTAGACCTCGGAGACGACGATGAAGGTGTTGAAGATGCCGGTGTGCTGGCCGTCTTTTCCGAGGAAGCGGTTCAGGTCGGTCATGGACTGCGCCCAGTTGTTGTGGGCCGTCCAGATGAAGTCCATGTTGCCGTTGGACATCTCGCGGAAGATCTTCGTCGTGTGATAGCCCTGCTCGGAGATGTCCTCGAGCCAGCCTTCCGGCAGATTCCAGACGGCTTCCGTGTAGCGGCGGTGCTGCGCGTTTGCCACGACGAGGTCGGCGGGCAGGCGGTGGCTGAAGGTGCCCACCTCGCGCGCCGTGCCGCAGGCAGACGGCTGCCCCGTGAGCGAGAACGGGCCGTTGCCGGGCTTGGCGATCTTGCCGGAGAGCAGGTGGCAGTTGTAGAAGTTCTGGTTGAGCCAGGTGCCGCGGTTGTGCTGGTTTGCCCCCATGGTCCACAGGCTCATGATCTTGCAGTTCGGGTCGGCGAAGGCCTCGTAGAGCGCCCGCAGGTCGTCTTCGGAGACGCCCGACAGCTTGCTCGTGTACTCGTAGGTGTAGGGGTCGACGAGGCGCTTGAACTCGGCTAAGTCGATGGCCTTGGCGTCGCTTGCGGTCTTGCCCTTGTCCGACTTGTCGTAGCTGTCGCGGTTTTCGAAGTCGTTGTTGCCGATGTCTTCCTGGCCGTGTTTGAAGCAGGCATGGTCGGCGACGAAGTCCTTGTCGTAGGTCCCGTTTTCCAGCAGGTAGCGGCATATGCAATTGGTGATGGCCAGGTCGCTGTTCGGCTCCATGACCATGACCTTGTCGGCGGCGGCGCTCGTGCGGTTGCGCACGGTGGTCAGGTCGAAGTGGCGCACCCCTTGCGTCTGCTTGCGCGCGGCGATGCGGCTGAAGAGCATGGGATGGGCCTCGGCCATGTTCGCGCCCCAGGTGATGAACAGGTCGGCGTGGTCGATGTCGGCGTAGCAGCCCGCCGGCTCGTCGGTGCCGAAGGTGCTCATGAAGGCGACGACGGCAGAGGCCATGCACAGGCGCGCGTTGGGGTCGATGTTGTTGGAGCGCAGGCCCGCCTTCCAGAACTTGGTGGTCGCGTAGCCTTCCACGATGGGCTGCTGGCCCGAGCCCCAAAACGCCAGGCGGCTCTTGTCGTTTTTCCAGGCCGCGCGCAGCTTCTCGGCCACGAGGTCGAGTGCCTCGTCCCATTCGGCCTCGCGGTAGACGCTCGCGTCGTTGGAGCCCTTGGTCGAGGGGTTCAAGCGGATCAAAGGTTTGGTCAGGCGGTCGCGCCCGCTCATGATCTTTGCCAGGTAGTAGCCCTTCACGCAGTTCAGGCCGCGGTTCGAGTCGTTGTCCGGGTCGCCCGTGATGCTGACGACCTTGCCGTTTAACACCTCGACCAGCACGCCGCAGCCGCAGCCGCAGAAGCGGCACACGCTCACGTAGGTGGTGACGCTGCCCTGGTCGATCGACTGGTTTTTCCTGGGAGCGCAGCTTGCAAGCGAGCCTCCCGCGGCGGCGCTTGCCGCAGCGACGGCGGCAAGCTTGATAAAGTCGCGTCTTGAACAATCCATCGTTTCCTCCTCGCTGCCCGTCCGCCCCGCACCGCGCGCGGCGCACACGGCCCCTTACTTCCCCTTCTTCTCCTGCTCCGCGCAGCTCACGACCCGCATGGCGACCTTCGGCTCGCGCACGACGCAGCGCTGCACGCACAGGCCGCAACCTGTGCAGACGTCCCGGTTGATGGTCGGGATGAACTTCGCGTGGATGGCGTCGTTTTCCATCGCCCGATACTCGATGGTGATGGCCTCGTCGATGAGCGGGCACACGCGGTAGCAGACCTCGCAGCGCATGCCTTGAAACGCTATGCAGGTGTTCTCGTTGATCTTCACGTAGCCCATGTCCACGTCGTGCTTTTCGGCCACGTCGCGCAGCGCGCCGGTGGGGCAGGCCGCGACGCAGGGAAAATCGGGGCACATGCGGCAGGCGCGCGAGGCCACGTCGAGCATGGGCGTGCCCACGGCGGCGCCCGTCTCCGCGCCGGCCGCGCGGATCGCCTTGTGGGGGCAGGCCTCGATGCACTTGCCGCACTTCACGCAGCGGGCCATGAAGTCGCGCTCGCCTTGAGAGCCGGGAGGGCGCACGAGCGTCGAGGCGCCGGTCGCCACGGCATAGGCGCCCTCGAGCGCGACGGCACCGGCTGCGATGCCTGCTATGAGCTTGGCAAGGCCCATGCCTTCTCCCCCTTCCCCTCGTCTCTTGCGCGCGTGCGGCGCCTAGTCCTGGTTGTCGTAGGTCCCGTACATGGTGGCGAGCTTCTTGGAATCCGCCTCGGACAGCCATCCGGCGGGAAGGTCTTCGAGAGAGTCGCTGTGGCAGCTCGTGCACACAAGCACCGACGCGCGATGCGACTTGTGGCAGTCGGTGCAGGTGTACTGGAAGTGGTGCCAGGAATGCGGGTTGCGCGTCATTCCTGCGGTCTTTTCCGTCAGCTCGCTTTTCGTCATGTTGTGGCAGCCCTCGTTCAGGCAGAACTCGGTGCTGTCGTCGTAGTTCTCGTAGGCCGTGAGGTTGTCGAGGTTGCGCTCGGACAGCGGCGCCACGTAGTCGCCGGTGACGGTGCGGGTGCCCTCCGTGATCTGCTCGGCTATGACCGGCTTGTGGCAGCCGGTGCAGGTGATCTTGGCGTCGACGCGGTGCACGGCGGCCAGCATGCCGGAGGCGTCGGAGACCTCGTTGCCCCATTTGTCCACGGCAGGCTCGCCGGGGGTCGCCTCGTAGGTGGGCACGTAGCCGTCCATGGAGGCGTGGCAGATGGCGCCGCAGAAGCCGGGCGTCTCGTGCCAGGCGTAAAGGCCCGCGCCCGCCGTGCCGAAGACGACGACGAGGACCACGACGCTGACCTGCCAGCGCTTCAGAGGTCCGGCCTTTTTGTTTCCCCAGCGGGAAAGCCGCGAGTCGCGTTTCTTCTTCTTGCTCGGATTGGCAGCGGCGGCATGCTCGGACGCCGCGTCGGATTCGGCCGCCTTGCCCGGCCCGCCGGCCTCGGCGCTTGCGGTGGTTTCAACAGCCTCGGCGCTTGCGACGGCCCCGGCGGCCTCGGTTGATTCGACGACCTCGGCGGCCTCGACGGCCTCGACGGCCTCGGTGGTTTCAGCGGCCTCGAAGGCCGTCCCCTTCTCCTTGCCCATGACAGGCTCCTCTCAAAGGCGAAGCGGCCTGCGAACACACATGCAGGCCGCTTTCAGTTCCCCTGCGGAGCCGATGGTATCGCGCGTGCAAGACGACGCAGGCGCGAGCGGGGCAAGTCTAGGGTTTTACCCTCATGCCCCGGCCGCGCCTTTTTCGTCGCGGGATTTTCCCCGCCCGCGCCCTCGCCCTTCACGGGCGTTTTCAAAACGCTTCTACTGCTCCTTGGCCTGCTTGCGCTGGCGTGCCCAGACGCGGTTGGCCAGGCCGTAGATGTCGATGAAGCCCTTGGCCGAGTCGCGGTTGAAGGTGTCGCCGGAGTCGTAGGTGGCCAGGTTGTAGTCGTAGAGCGAATGCGCGCTGCGGCGGCCGACCACGACGCACGAGCCCTTGAAGAAGCGCAGGCGCACGTCGCCGGTGAGGACCTCCTGCGTCGTCGCGCAGAAGCCGTCGAGGGCCTCTTTGAGCGGCGAGTACCACATGCCGTTGTAGACCAGGTCGGCCCACTTCTCCTCGACGATGGGCTTGAAATGCAAGACCTCGCGCTCCAGGCACAGGTCTTCGAGCGCCTTGTGCGCCGTGATGATGGACAGGGCGCCCGGCACCTCGTAGCACTCGCGCGACTTCAGGCCGACGAGGCGGTTTTCCACCATGTCGATGCGCCCGTAGCCGTTGCGCCCGGCGATCTCGTTCATCTTCAAGATGATCTCGTGGAAGCTCATCTCCTGGCCGTCAAGCGAGCAGGGCACGCCGCGCTTGAAGCCGATGACCACCACGTCGCCGCCGTCGGGGGCCTCGTAGCCGGAGCGCGTGAGGGTGTAGACGTCCTCGGGCGGCTCGGCCCAGGGGTCTTCCAGCACGCCGCACTCGATGGCGCGGCCCCACAGGTTGTCGTCGATGGAGTACGGCGAGTCCTTGGTCGTGGGCACCGGCACGTCGTGCGCGCGCGCCCACTCCATCTCGTCGTTTCTGGTGTGCAGGTCCCACTCGCGCACAGGCGCGATGATCTGCAGGTCGGGGTCGAGCGCCTGCACGGCCAGCTCGAAGCGCACCTGGTCGTTGCCCTTGCCCGTGCAGCCGTGCGCCACGTACTTCGCGCCGTGCTCGTGCGCGATGTCCACGAGGTGCTTGGCGATGACCGGGCGCGACAGGCAGCTGACCATGGGGTACTTGCCCTCGTACATGCAGTTGGCCGCGAGCGCCTTGGAGAGGAAGTCGTTCACGTACTCCTCGCGCATGTCGATGGCCAGCGACTCGATGGCGCCCACCTTCAGCGCTTTCTCGCGCACGAACTCCAGGTCCTGGCGCTCCTGGCCCACGTCGCCCACCATCGCTATGACGTCGAGGCCCTTCTCCTCCATGAGCCACTTGATGCACACGGAGGTGTCGAGTCCGCCCGAATACGCCAGCACTACCTTGTCGTTTGCCATTTTCCTCACATCCTCGCTTTCCTCGTCGGTTCTTTTACCGCAGTTTTCTTCATCGTCGGTTCTTTTATCGTCGGGCCGCCGCGCGTCGATTGTTTATCGTCGGCGCTGCGCCGCCGATCCGCCGCGCGCCGCGATCTCCTCTTCGACGCGCGCGCCGTCGTCGTCTGTCGCCGCGACGACGAATATGGTGTCGTCACCTGCGATGGTCCCGAGCACGCCCGCAAGGGCGGCCGCGTCGATGGCGGCGGCGACGCTCATGGCCGCGCCCGGCTCCGTCTTCACCACCACCTGGTTGCCGGCCCGCGCCACGCCGCGCACGAGGGTCTGCACCATCTGCGAGAGCCGCAGGTCTTCGGGCAGCACGTAGGCGCCGTCGGCCTTGCGCAGGTCCATCTCGGCGATGTCGCGCGAGACCGTGGCCTGCGTGACGTCGAAGCCGCGCTCTCCCAGCGCGTCGGCAAGCGCGGCTTGCGTGGCGAGCGGGCTGGCGCGCACTATCTCGCGTATGGCCTCGTGCCTGTCGCCCCTCACGCCCATGCGCGCGTCCTCATGCCACGCCCAGCACGCACGAGAGCAGCGCCTTTTGCGCATGCAGCCGGTTTTCCGCCTCGTCGAAGACCACCGACGCCGGCCCGTCGATGACCCCGTCGGTCACCTCCTCGCCGCGGTGCGCCGGCAGGCAGTGCATGAAGATGGCGCCCGGCGCGGCGCGCCTCATGGCCCATTCGTCCACCTGGAAGCCCTCGAAAGCGGCCAGGCGCTCGTCGTGCTCGTCTTCGTCGCCCATGGACGTCCACGTGTCCGTGACCACCACGTCGGCGCCGTCGAGGGCCGACAGGTCGTCGAAGAAGCGCAACGAGCCGCCGAGCTTGCGGCAGCGGGCCGCGCTCTCGGCCGCGACGCGCTCGTCCCACCAGTACCCGTGGGGGCAGCCGATGGCCACGTCCATCTTCGCGAGCGCCGCGAGCTCCATGTAGGTGTTGGCCATGTTGTTGCCGTCGCCCACGTAGGCAAGCTTCAGCCCCTCGAGGCGGCCCTTGTGCTCGAGTATGGTCAGCGCGTCGGCCAGGCCCTGGCAGGGGTGGAAGTCGTCGGTCAGGGCGTTGATCACGGGCACGCTCGCCCAGTGCGCCACCTCGGCGACCTTGGCCTGCTCGAAGGTGCGCAAGACGATGGCGTCCACGAAGCGCTCGAGCACGAGGGTGGTGTCGTGGACCGTCTCGCCGCGCGAGAACGCCGAGCGCTCGTCGCTCATCACGATGGGCTGCGCACCCAGGCGCGCGACCCCCACCTCGAAGCTCGTGCGCGTGCGCAAGCTGGGCTTTTCCATGATGATGGCGACGGCCTTGCCCGCGCAGGTGCTCTCGCGGGCGCCCGCCTTCCAGGCGCGTTTCTGCTTCGCGGCCGTGTCCAGGACAAACGAGAACTCCTCGCTCGTCAGATCCGCCAGGCGCAAGAGGTCGCGGCCGGCCAGGGTGTTCTCGCTCATCTGCATGCCTCCTCGTAGCAGTCGGGAAGTTTCGCCACCAGCGCATCGACGTCGGCGCGTGTCGCCACCAGCGGCGGCAAGAAGCGTAGCACGTCGTCGGCGGGCGCGTTGAAGACAAGGCCGTGCGAGAGGCCGGCGCGCACGAGGGCGTGGGCGCACGGCGCGTCGATGCTCGCCCCCACCATCAGGCCGGCGCCGCGCACCTCCGCGACGAAGGGCAGCGCGGCCAGGCGCTCGGAGAGGTAGGCGCCCACCTCGGCCACCTGCGCGCAGAAGCCGGGCTCGCACATGATCTGCGTCGTGGCGTCGGCGGCGGCCACCGCGAGCGCCGAGCCGCCGAAGGTCGAGCCGTGCATGCCGGGCTGCAAGAGCTCTGCCACCTCGCCGTGCGCGGAAAACGCCCCCATGGGCACGCCGTTGGCGATGCCTTTTGCCATCGTCACCACGTCGGGGACGATGCCGAAATGCTGGAAGCAAAACGGCTTGCCCGTGCGGGCAAGGCCCGTCTGCACCTCGTCGAGGATGAGCAGCATGCCGCGCTCGGCGCTCAGGCGGCGGGCCGCCTGCATGTACTCGCGCGTGCACGGCCATATGCCCGATTCGCCCTGGATGGGCTCGAGCAGCACGGCTGCGGGCCGCGTGCCGTCCACCTCGGCGTCAAGCGCCGCCTCGAGGGCGTCGATGTCGTTTAAGGGCACATGGGTGAAGCCGGGCGGCAGGGGTGCGAAGGGGTCCTGGAAGCGGTCTTGGGCCGTGGCGGCAAGGGTCGCGAGCGTGCGCCCGTGAAAGGAGCGCTTCGCGGTGACGATGCCCCATGCGCCGTCCAGGCGCTCCTTGCCCCAGCGGCGCGCAAGCTTGACGGCGCCCTCGTTGGCCTCGGCGCCGGAGTTCGCGAAGAAGGTCTTCCACGCGGCCGGGGCGTCCGAATCCCCTGCCGGGGCGTCCGTTTCACCATGGGCGTCCGCTTCACCGTCCGCGTCCGCATCCCCCGCCGCGCCCGACAGCATCTCCGAGAGCCGACGTGCCAGCTGGCCGCGCTTCTCGATGTAGAAGTAGTTGCTCACGTGGAGGAGTTTTTCTGCCTGCTCCACGACGGCAGCCGTCACGCGCGGGTTGCAGTGCCCCACGGACACGACCGCGATGCCGGCGAGGAAATCGAGGTACTCCCTGCCCGCGTCGTCGAAGAGCCGCATCATGTCGCCGCGCGTGAACTGCACGTCCTCGCGTGCGTACGCGTGCATGAGATAGCGCGCCTCGAGCTCCTTTTCCGCCTCCAAGCCCATCTCCTACTCCTTTCTGCCGATGGTCTGTATCGCCGCGTCGAGCTTGCTCGCGAAGTTGCTGACCGGCGCCTCGACGAAATCCGGGTCCACCGAGTCGTCGTCGCCGCGACGGATGAGCGTGCCCACGCCCTCGTCGGTGAAGATCTCGAGCACCAGCGCGTGCGGCATCGTGCCGTTGATGACGTGCGCCTTCGCCACGCCGGCCGACAGCGCCGTCACGCAGGCGTTGATCTTCGGGATCATGCCGCTCGACATCGTGCCGCTCTCTGCCAGCTCGACGGCCTCGGACAGCGCCATGCGCGAGACGAGCGTGGACTTGTCGTCGAAGTCCGTGTAGAGGCCGTCCACGTCTGTGATGAAGACGATCTTCTGTGCGCCGATGCTTGCCGCCAGCTCGCCTGCCACCGTGTCGGCGTTGATGTTGTAGTCGCCGTCGGCGCCGTAGCCCACCGTCGCGATGACGGGGATGTAGTCGGCGGCCAGCAGGTCTTCGACCAGGCAGGTGTTCACGGCCTCGACCTTGCCCACGCGCCCGAGCGTGCCGGCGTCGAGCGGGCTTGCCTGGATGACCTTCGCGTCGGCGCCGTTGAGCCCCACCGCGATGGCGCCGTGGCGGTTCACGGCGGCCACGAGCTCCTGGTTCACCTGCCCCACGAGCGTCATCTTCACCACTTCCATCGTGGCCTCGTCGGTCACGCGCTGGCCGCCCTCGAAGCGCGTCGGGATGTCGAGGCGCGAGAGCATGCCGTTGATGGCCGGGCCGCCGCCGTGCACGATGATGGGGTTGGCGCCCATGAGCTTGAGCAAGATAATGTCGTCGACCACCGCGTCGCGCAAAGGGCCGGATTGCATGGCCGCGCCGCCGTACTTGATCACGACCGTCTTGCCCGTGATGTCCTCGATCCAGGGCAGCGCCTCGATCAGGACCTTCGCGCGCGCCTCCCTCGAAAGCGCGGCCTCGTCTGTTTGCTCGCGAAATTTCATGCGCACCCCTTGCTAGCTGCGATAATCGGCGTTGATGTGGATGTATTCGTGCGTGAGGTCGCAGGTCCACACGCGTGCGTGGCCGCCACCTGCATGCAGGTTCACGTCGATGGCGATCTCGTCGCGCTCGAAACGCGCGGCGGCCTCGTCTTCGGAGAAGGGCTGCGCGAGGCCGGCGCGGCACACGGGCATGCCCATGATGTCGATGTCGCAGTTTTCCTGCGCGAAGGCCGCGCCCGACTTGCCCGCGGCGGCGGCGATGCGCCCCCAGTTGCAGTCGCGCCCGGCGATGGCGGTTTTCACCAGCGGGGAGTTGGCGATGGCACGCGCGGCCAGCTCGGCGTCCGCGTCGTTTTCCGCCCCGCGCACGGTCACGGTCACGAGCTTGGTCGCCCCCTCGCCGTCGGCCGCGATCTGGCGCGCGAGGTCCTCGCAGACAAAGCGCAGCGCCCGGGCGAAGGTGGCGAAGGCGTCGGTGGAAGCGGCGTCCGCGTCGGCGGGGGCGGCAGAAGCGCCGTTTGCGCCGCCGTCGTGCGCGGGAGCCTCGATGGACGCGACGGACGCGGCACCGGAGGCCAGCAGAAACACGCTGTCGTTGGTGGAGGTGTCGGAGTCCACGGTGATCTTGTTAAACGACGCGTCCACCGCCTGCTTCAAGGCGACGGCGGCCGCCTCGGCGGAGATGGGCGCGTCGGTCGTGAGCACGGCCAGCATCGTGGCCATGTTCGGCTGGATCATGCCCGAACCCTTGCACATGCCGCCCACCGTGCAGGTCGTGCCCCCCAGGGCAAACGACACGGCGCATTCCTTGGGGTGGGTGTCGGTGGTCATGATGGCGCAGGCCGCGTCGTGGGCCGCGTGCGCCGTGGGCGCGGCCGTCTGTGCGAGCAAGGGCACGCCTTCGGTGAAGGGCGAAAGCGGCAAGGGCACGCCGATGACGCCGGTGGAGGCGACGAAGACCTCGGCGTCCTCGCAGCCCAGGGCATCGGCCACGCAGGCGGCGCTTTGCCGCGCCACGTCCATGCCGGGCCGGCCCGTCGCCGCGTTCGCGTTGCCGGAGTTCAAGACGATGGCACGCGCCGCGCCCCGGGCGGCCACCTCGCGCGAGACGGCCACGGGGGCGGCGGCGAAGACGTTCGTGGTGAAGACGCCTGCCGCAGCGGCAGGGCCGTCGTCGGCCACCACGAGGGCGGCGTCGAGGCGCTCCGGGTTCTTGCGAAATCCCAGGTGCAGGCCGGAAGCGGAAAAGCCCTTCGCGGCGCAGACCCCTCCCTCCACATAGGAGAAGTCCGGGTCGGGCAGGGGCACATGCGCGATCTTCGCATGCGCGTCCGTGCTCGCGTGCGGTGCGTTCGTGTGCGTGTGCGTGTTTGTGTTTTCTTCTGTATCCATAATGGGCGCATTGTGCGCCTGCCTGCGCGGTTTTTCAATAATTATTTTGAAATATGCAGAAAAACTGAATTATTCGGCAAAAATATTCATCATGACCCTACTCGACAAGCCCCTCCGGCCGCACGACCGAGCCCTTGCCCGTGGCCAGCGCCATGGTGTCGCGCGCGATCATCAGCTCCTCGTTGGTAGGCACGACCAGCAGCTTCACCTTCGAGCGCGGGTCGGATATGACGCGCTCCTCGCCCTCGACCTTGTTGGCCTTGTAGTCCACGATGATGCCCAGGGCCTCCATGCCGCCCAAGATCATGCGCCGCATGCGCTCGCAGTGCTCGCCGATGCCGCCGGCAAACGCTATCGCGTCCACGCCGCCCATGATGGCGATGTAGGAGCCGATCATCTTCTTCACGCTGTGCGCGTACATGTCGTAGGCCAGCGTCGCGCGCTTGTGCCCGGCGATGGTCGCGGCCTTGATGACGCGCAGGTCGTTGGACAGGCCCGATATGCCCAGCAGGCCGGACTCGCGGTTCATCAGCTCGTTGATCTCGTGGGGCGTGTAGCCCTCCTGCTCCATCAGGTACGTGACGATGGCCGGGTCGATGTCGCCGCAGCGCGTGCCCATCATCACGCCGCCCAGCGGGGTGAAGCCCATCGAGGTGTCCACGCTCATGCCGTGGTCGACCGCCGTGAGCGAGCAGCCGTTGCCCAGGTGGCAGGTGATGAGCTTCAGGTCGGCCACGTCGGCGTCGAGCAGCTCGGCGGTGCGCCGCGCGATGTAGCGGTGCGAGGTGCCGTGCGCGCCGTAGCGGCGTATGCCGAAGCGGTCGTAGAACTCGTAGGGCAGCGCGTACATGTAGGCGTAGGGCTGCATGCTCTGGTGGAAGGCCGTGTCGAAGACGACGGAATGCGGCACGTCGCCCATGAGCTTCATGCACGCGCGTATGCAGGAGAGCGCGGGCGGGTTGTGCAGGGGCGCGAGCTCCGAGCACAGCTCGATGTCGCGGATGACGCCGTCGTCTACCAGCACGGACTCGCTGAACTTCTCGCCGCCGTGCACGATGCGGTGCCCCACGGCGTCGATCTCGGAGAGGTCGGACAGGCTCGCCTGCCCGCCGTCGGTCAAAGCCTCGATCACGGCGCGCATCGCGTCCAGGTGCTCGTCCATGGGCTTTTCCACGACGTTGTAGCCGTCGGTGCCGCGCCATATCTTGATGAACGAGCCGGGCTCGCCGATCTTCTCGCACAGGCCCTTGGCGACGACGCTCTCGTCGGCCATGTCGATGACCTGGTACTTGAGCGAGGAGCTGCCCGCGTTGACGACCAGAATTTTCATGCAGCGCTTGTCCCCTCTCGCCTCGCGGCGTCCGAGCTTCGAGTGTCGTGTCCTCTTGAAAGGGCGCACAGGCCGCGTCGGATGCGGCGGCGTGTGCCTCGTCTTTGCCAATCGAGGAAATATTTTCCCATGTGCGCGCCCTGCGGGTAAACAGCTAGTCAGCCGAACGGCGCGAAGGCAAGGCGGGACGGGCGGGTGAAGCGCGGCACCCCCCTACTTCTCGGGGAACATCCCCTCCGGCATCTTCTCGCCGCCGCACACGTGGATGTGCCAGTGCTTCACCGTCTGCGAGGCGTCGTCGCCGGTGTTCACGATCAGGCGAAAGCCGCTCTCGGCGATGCCGCATATGCCGGCCACCTTCACGGCCGTGTCAAACAGGTGCCCCTTCAGCTCGGTCGGCACCTCGTCGGCGATCGAGGCGTAGTGGTCCTTGGGCACCACCAGCACGTGCACGGGCGTCTGCGGGCTCGCGTCCTTGAACGCGGCGCACAGCTCGTCTTCGTAGACCATGTCCGTGGGCACCTCGCCGTTTGCTATCTTGCAGAAAATGCAGGTCTCGTCCTTCATGGTGAAACTCCCTTCTCGTTCGTGTTCGTCGCGTTTTTCGTCGCGCGTTCGTCGCGCCGTCTGCGGCACGGCCCACGCCTCGTGTTGTGCCCCCGAGGCGCCCCTAGCTCAGCTTCGTGTCTATCTCGCCGGTGTCGGTGTCGTCGAGCTTTCCCATCAGCTCGGTGATGGTGAGCTGCGCGGTATCGAGGCGCTTTTGCAGGTCGGCCAGCACCTCCACGCCCAGCTTGTAGCTCTCGATGCTGTCCTCCAGCTCGAGCTGGTTGCTCTCCAGCTGCCCCACGATGCTCTCGAGCTTTTCCAGGCCCTGCTTGAAGGTCATGGCCTCGATGTCCTCTTTGCTCATCTGCATGTTGCCGCTTCCTTGCGCCATCTCGTCCTCCTGTCGCCTCGAGGCCCACTCCCCGGCGCGGGTCGGGGCCTTTCCTTTGTTCGCCTCGTCTAACTTGCCGCGCGCACCTCGTCCACCGTGCATGCCAGCTGCCCGTCGCGCAGCTGCACGCGCAGCGCGTCTCCCGGCGCCGCCTTCTCCACGCTGTCCACGACGGTCCTGCCGTCTTCGCCGTAGGTGATGGAGTAGCCGCGCGAAAGCGTCTTCAGGGGGCTGAGCGCGTCGAGGCGCGCCGCCTGCACAGACATCTTCGCGCGGGCAGACTCCACGATCGTCCCGCCCGTGCGCGCAAGCGCCTCCCGCGAGGCGCGCAGCTCGCGGGCCTCCCCCTCCCCGAACGCCGCGAGAAGCGCCGCCATGCGCCGGGCGTCGAGGTCCAGGCGCCGCGCGTCGCGTTCCAGCAGCTCGGGGGCTGCACGGGAAAGACGGTCGCGAAGGAGCTCCACGCGCTGCGCGTCGCGCTCGAAGGCATCGGGAATGGCGCGGGAAAGGCGCTCGCGGGCAAGCTCCAGGCGCTGTGCGTCGCGGGACAGCGCGTCGGGAATGGCGCGGGACAGGCGCATGGACAGCTCGTCTACTGCCTGGGCGAAATCCCCCAGCACGTAGCGCTCGTCGTGCCAGATGGGACGCGAGGCCACCCGGTCGAGGCGGTGCACGGCGGCCTCCAGGCGGTGCACGAGGGCCTGCGCGAGCAGCCGGCGCGCGTTGGCCACCTTCGAGGCCAGCTCGTCGGCAGAGATCAGCGTCGCGCCCTCGGCCGCGGTAGACGGCGTGGAGCAGCGCAGGTCGGCCACCATGTCGCACAGCGAATTGTCGGGCTCGTGGCCTATGCCCGTGACGACGGGCACGGGGCAGGCCGCCACCGCGCGCGCAAGCCCCTCGTCGTTGAAGGGCATGAGCGCCTCGTAGCTGCCGCCCCCGCGCACGAGCAAGACCACGTCGGGCGCCGGGTCTGCGGCTGCGGCGGCCGCGAGCGCCGCCGACATCTGCGCGGGCGCGTCGTCGCCTTCCACCTTCACCCCGAAAAAGAGCAGCTCGGCCAGGGGGTAGCGGCGGCGCAGGGTGCGGACGACGTCGTGGACCGCCTTGCCGTGCGGGCTAGTGACGAGCGCGATGCGGCGCGGCAGGGCGGGGATGCGGCGCTTGCGCGACGGATCCATCAGGCCTTCTGCCTGCAGTTTCGCCGCGATGCGCGCCACCTGCACGCGCAGGTCGCCCTCGCCTGCGAGCGCGAGGCGCGAGACGGAGAACTGGAGCTGGCCGCGCGCGGGGTAGGCGCTGAAGCGGCCGTCCATCTCGACGAGCATGCCCTGCGCCAGGGCCACGCCGCTTGCCTGGTAGACGTTGCGCCACATGATGCACGGCATGCTGGCCGTCTTGTCGCGCACGTCGAAGTAGACGGCCTTGTAGCGCGCAGCATCCGTGACCTGCGAGACCTCGCCGACCACGCGCAGGCGTATCTGCTCGAGGCCGCGCTTGGCCGCCTCCATCGCCTGCGTGACGCTGTAGGCCTGCGGCTCGGCAGACGCGCCGCCGCTTTCGGCTGCGGCCGCGTGCCCGCCTGCGGCGCCGCCCGCGCTATCCGCCGTCCCGTTCACCATGCCCATGCGCGCCGCCGCCCGAGCCCTAGCGCCCGGAGCGGGCAAGCCCGATGTAGTAGAGGAGCTGCATGAGCGAGGTGAGCGCCGCGGCCACGTAGGTGAGCGCCGCGGCCGTGAGCACGCGCCGCGCCCCGCCCGTGACCGAGTCCGGCAGCGCCGCGCCGACGCCGCCTTGCACCTGGTTGCCCGTGCCGCGGCCGCCGATGTATTCCAGCCCGCGCCGCGAGGCGTTGAACTCGACGGGCAGCGTGACCAGGTGGAAGAGCACGGCGAACGCGAACAGGCCGATGCCCGCCCACACGAGGCCGAGCGCGTTGAAAATGAAGCCGGCGATCAGCAGCCATATCCACAGCGTGGAGCCCAGGTTGGCGATGGGCACGAGCGCCGTGCGGGCGCGCATGGGCATGTACCTGCGCGCGTACTGGACCGCGTGCCCGCATTCGTGGCAGGCCACCGCCATAGCCGAGACGCTCGTGGTGTGGTAGATGTTTTCCGAGAGGCGCACCACCGGGCCGGACGGGTCGAAGTGGTCCGAGAGGGTGCCGGGCACGCATTCCACGGGCACGTCGGACATGCCGTTGTCGTCAAGCATGCGCCGCGCGATCTGGGCGCCCGTCATGCCCGTCTTGTTGTCGCGGTGCAGGTACTTGTTGTAGGACGAGCTGATGAAGGCCTGGGTGGCTATGCCCAAAATGAGGCTGACCACGACCATGACGATGTAGCCGAAGTTCATCCCGAGAAACGTAGAGCCCATGTAGCGCATCCTTTCATGCGGGCGCCGCACCCGGCAAAGGCGGCGGCGCCGTATCAGTCGTGTGCCGTGCCCGCATCATACCCGATGGGGCGGGCGCGCCGCCCATCCGTGCGCAGCCCGTAACCTCCCGCACGACCGCAATGACGGCACGCGGGAGAAACGAAGCTTCCTTGCAGGAGAAAGGGAAGCTGCGCCTTTTTCCAAAGCAACAGCTCATACGCCGTATCGGACATACGTGAGGCAGCGAAAGGTCAATTCTTAGAGCAGCGCGTGAAATCGACCTTCAGCACGTTGCCCTCGCGTTCCACGACCCGGGCGGCGGGGCGCGGAGTGCAGCGCATCCTGCCCGCGTTCAGGTCGTCCACGAGCTGCTGGAGCGGGTCGCCGGCGGCAGGGTCGTAGTCCAGGTGCGCCCAGGAAGGGGCGGAGACCACGTGCCTGTAGCCGCACTCGCAGCAATCCATGGCGACGTTCGGCGACCGGCCGGCCGGCTCCACCGTCAGGTAGCGCTTCAAGCACTCCGGGCAGATGCGCTTCTCGCGGGCGAGCATCTCGAAATAGGGGCTAAGCCGCACCGTACCTCCCTTTTCCTCACATTCCAAACAAATCGGCATGCGATCCCGTTCTCACCGCCGTCAATATCAGATTTTTCTCGTCCACACGATACATCAGCAGCCAATCCGGCTCCACATGGCATTCACGATGCCCCTTCTTGTTTCCCGCAAGCTCGTGGTCGCGCAAGCGCTCGGGCAGTTTCTCTTTCTTCCTCAAAGCCGTAATGACGGCGTCGAGCTTTTCCAAGTCCGCGCCCTGGCGGAGCTTGCGCCTGACGTCTTTCTTGAACTGGGAGGTGTACGCGAGGTCGAGCAAAACCTATTCCCCGTCCTCGAAAATCGACGCCCACATTTCCTCGTTGCTTTTGAAGGGCCCGGCGACGCGCCCCGCCTCGGCGTCTTCCATGGCGGCCAGAGTTTCCTCGGACAAGGCTGCGGGATTGCTCGGGTCGAAAGGGAAACCACCCTTACGGTTGAAAGCGGAGACGAACATCCTCAGCGCGTTGCTGGGCGAGGTCCCGATTGCACCGCAGGTCTCGACGAAGGCCTTCTTCTCGGGCTCTGTGACCTTTGTCGAAAGAGCTGCCGTGGCAAGTGTTGCAGACATCACAGGTTCCTCTCTACGCAAAACAGCTATTAGAAGCTATTGTATGCGTTTATGTGATTCTCTGCGCTGCAACAAGCCGACGTCAAAAGGCGTTGCGTCAACGCGGGGGCGCCCACCGGCTTTCACCGCTTTGGACGATGCGGTGAAAGACGCGGGGAACGGCGGTCGGAGAGGCGCCAGGCGCACACCGAGGCGACGAACGCGAGCGACACCGCAGCGGCAAGCGTCAGGCCGTCTGCCGTGGAGTCGGCGCCCGCCAAGGGCAAGACCAGAGCACGGTAGTTGAGCAGCGAATAGGCCCCCGTATCTGCGTCGCGCTTGAAAGCGGGCGGCGGCGAATCACCCCGCGCGGAGATCGAGATAGAACGCGCGGCGGTGTCGCAGCCAACGAGCCACTGCCCGCAGGGCAGCTGATAGCCTTCAGGCGCGGCCGTCTCGACGAGCATGTACTCCCCCGCCGCAAGCTCGCCCAGGTCCACGCGCCCGTCTTCGCCGCTCGTCGCGGCGGCACGGGGCGTCTCCATATCCCAGCAGCACCCCTCCTCTCCCGTCGCCATCTCCGAGTGGTCGCCCGAGCGGGTATGGGAGCTGTCCTTGCAGGCGTACAACTCGAAGCTCGCGCCCGCCAGCGGCGCATCAGATGTCGCGTCCACCTTCGTGAACGAGAAAGACACAGGACCCGGCTCGTAGACCACGTCCACCGTGTGGTCTGCCCTGATGTCGGTAAACGAGTAGGCCGAGGGAAAGTCCGCGATGGGCACTTCGACGCCGTCCACGCTCACGGACTTCAGGATATAGCCCTCCTTCGGGGCATAGTTCACCGTCTTGTCCGTACCCCAGTTCAAACCCGTGGCCGTCGGATCGATGCTGCCGTTCACCACGCTCGTCGCCACCTTGTAGCGCAGCGGATCGTCCGTCACGTTCACCGTGAGGTCGTCATAGATGTTCGCGCCCTTCTTCACATACGAGTAGCTGTTCTTTCCGTCGAAGGGATACACGCTCGTGTTGAGCGCATATCCGGGCGGTGCCTTGACTTCTTTGAGGTAATACGTTGTGTCGTAGACCAGCGCCCGGGCGTCTTCAGGTACGTAGGCAACACCATCTTCGTCGCAGGTGGCGTTGTAGAGCAACTTCGTGCACGCCTTGTCCGAGTAGACCCCGTAGGCCGCTCCCGCGCGGCTGCAGGCAAAGCTCGAATCAGACGAGCTTTTCTTCACGACAAGACGATACTGAACATAATTGCCCGGCCCCAGAATCGACGTGCCGCAGTTGTAGCACCCCTGCCAGACAAACGAGAATCCCGATGCATTTGCGCGAACTGCAACCGCGTTGGTAGGAGAATCCACCGAGTCGCCGTCGCCGGCACAACGGGCCTCGTACTTCGAGTAGTTGTTCGATATGGTCAGATAATTCGACTTCTGCACATTGATGGACTGCACGCCGGAAATGAACTGCACGCCTTCGTTGTAAGAGGTGCCATCGCCTATATTCGCGTAGTTAGAGTAGGACTTGGTGTATGCGGTACCCGCCGAGTTCCAACCACGCGTCGCCACGTCCAGATCGTCAAACCTGTAATAGGCGCATCGGTTCGAAGGGGCATAGGCCGTGCCATCCTGATTGTAGAAACGCACCTGGACCGTCATGCGAACATGCGCGGATGCTTGGATGGTCGACTCAGATGATGTCAAGCCTGCTTGGCAGCCTATGCCCGTCACCTTCCCCGCAGTGCCGGAATGGGAAAACCATGCGATCTCCAAACGTCCGTTTTTTCCCCACGCGCTCGAAGCGGAAATGTACACCGCGGGCGTGAAGGTCAGCTCCATGTCGAGCAACTGCCCGTCTATCGTCTTCGTCGACTTCTTGCAACGCACGGCGACCGGACTTGTCGTCTGTTTACCCGTCGAAGTCACCTTTTGCTTTCTGCACAAACTGTTCCCGACAAACTCCCACGCGTCCGCGCCCGACGTGATGGAGACGTTGTCGAAGGTGAGGTTGTTGTAGGCGTAGGTAAAAGAGGTGATGCCATCGGTAGGGCGGTACCCCGTTCTGGACAGGTCGTCCCACTTCGTGGGAGCGCTGTAGGCAAGCGCCGCAGGCGGCGCAGCCACCGCGACGGCAAGCGCCAGCAGCGCCGCGCAGGCTGCGAGAGCCGTTCGGCACATCCGGCTCCTTGTGAAAGTTCTCCCCGCCGCCATCTCCTGCTCCTTAATCCCCGCATCTGTCGTGTGTGCATCTCCTTTGCGCGGAGTACGCCACCTTCCCCGTGCCCGCCGTGCGCACGTCCCCTTCGCGCGACGCGCGACACATCCCCCCATGCCTGCCGTGCACGCGCTCCCGCGCTTCCACGCGTCGCGCCCGCCTCTACGTCCGCCGCGTCCTCGCCTCATGTGCGCACATGCGGGCAGACCTGGTAGCGCCCGTCGCGGCCGCGCGCTATCTGCCCGGCAAGCTCGAGCGCGGATATCTCGCGCACCGCGCGCTGATGAGGCCACGCCATCGCGGCGGCGACCTCGGCCGTCGAAAGCGGCTGGGCGGCAAACGCGGCAAGCAGCTTGCGCGCGCTAGGCGTGGTGCCCGCCCCCGGCACAGCCCCGCCGGCAACGCGCCTGCGCCCGCCCCGGCCTCTCCCCCCGCCGCACTCCCTTTCCACATCGTCTGCCGCAGACTCGAGCGCCCCGAACGACTCCGGGCCGGGGGCGAGAAGCGACAACGGGGCATCCGCGAAGGCAAGGTCGAGGGCCGAGGCGAAGGTCTCGCGGTCTACGACGGGCGAGGCGCCGTCGTAGATGAGGCGGTTGGACCCACGCGAGTTCGGCGAGGACACGGCCCCCGGCACCGCGCAGACCTCGCGTCCCGCCTTCAACGCGAAATCCGCTGTCGTGAAGGTGCCCGAGGGCAGGCCGGCCTCGACTATGAGCAAAAGGCGTGCAAGTCCCGCGATGATGCGGTTGCGCCGCACGAAGTAGGCGGGCAGGGGCATTTCGTCGTCGTCATGCTCCGAGATGACGGCGCCGCCCGCGTCCAGAATCTCCTGGAACAGCGAAAACCCTCGTTTCGGATAGACCGCGTCGACCCCTCCCCCGAAGACGACGACGGTGGGCGCCCCGGCGGCAAGCGCCGCCTTGTGCGCCGCCTGGTCGCAGCCCATCGCGCCCCCGGAGACGATGGTCGCGTTGCGCTGCGCGGCCTGCCCCGCGAACAGCTCCGTGCACGCAAGCCCATACGGCGTCGCCTTGCGCGCCCCGACGACCGCCACGCACGCGCTGCGCAGCAGCTCCGGGTTGCCGATGCCGCGTATGCACGCCGGCGGCTGCGGCATGTCCTCCAGCATCTCGGGATAGAGCGCAGACC
>CAVAWX010000001.1:36284-67690 GCA_963592385.1 Acidaminococcaceae bacterium
GCTGCCCTGCCGTATCCCGCGCCGCCTGCTCCGCCATCTGCCGCACCTCCCCCGCGTCCCCGTCAGTCCAAGGTGTTTTCCACGCGGTAGGCGAATGCCTCGTAGAGGTGCTCTTCGCCCACGTCCGCGCTCTCGTCCAGATCGGCGATCGTGCGCGCGACCCGCAGCACGCGGATGATCCCCCTGCCCGAGAGATGGTGCGAGGTCGAGACCTGCTCGACCAGGCGCGTCTCGTGCGTGCCCAGACGGCAGCGCTCGACCACCTGCGCAGGTGCCGCCGGGAAAAACGGGTCGTCGCCGTCGGAGAGCCGCGCCGCCGCACGTTCGCGGGCCGCCATCACCTGCGAGGCGATCTGCGCAGACGAGGTGCCGCTTCCCGTGCCGAGCACGCTCTTTGCCTGCGCGCGCCCCACCTCGCAAATGAGGTCGATGCGGTCGCGCAGAGGGCCGCCGAGCTTGCTCTTGTAGCGCAGTATCTGCACCTCGCTGCATTTGCACGGATGCTCGCGGTCGCCCAGATAGCCGCAGGGGCAGGGATTCGACGCGGCAAGCAGCTGGAAGCGTGCGGGAAAGGTCATGCGCCCGTCGGCGCGTGTCAAGGACACCTCGCCGTCTTCGAGCGGCTGGCGCAGGGACTGCAAGACGCAGCCGCCGAACTCCCCCAGCTCGTCGAGGAACAAAACGCCGTGGTGCGCAAGCGACACCTCCCCCGGCATGATGGGCTGGCCCCCGCCCACGAGAGATGCCATGGTCGCCGAGTGGTGCGGCGCGCGGAAAGGGCGTATGCCCCGCGCTATCTGCGAGACGTCGAGCCCGGCGACGGAGTGGATGACGGCAGCCTCCACGCGCTCCCTTTGCGAGAGAGCGGGCAGTATGGTGGGGAAGCGCCGCGCGAGCATGCTCTTGCCCGAGCCGGGAGGGCCGACGAGCAACGCGCCGTGCTCTCCTGCCGCCGCGATGGTGAGCGCGCGCACCGCGCCCTCCTGGCCCACCACTTCCGAGAAGTCGACCCTTTTTCCGGCAGGGCCTGCGGATATGCTGCGCACCTCGTCAAACGAGCCGCTTTTCAGCTGCGAGAGGCTGTCCAGGCACATGTGCCGCAGGCCGGCCAGGGGCGGCAGCTCCATGTGGGGCTGCGCGCTCATGAGCGCCATGGACCGCCGCGAGGCGCACAGCGCGTACGCGAACAGGCCGTCCACGGGGCGCACGCGCCCCTCGAGGGACAGCTCGCCCACCACGATGGCGCCGTCGAACAAATCGGCCGGCACCTGCTCGGTCGCGACGAGGTAGGCCGCCGCGATGGGCAAGTCGAAGCCCGAACCGCTCTTGCGCAAAGACGCAGGCGCGAGGTTCACGACGATATGGCGGTTCATGGGCATCCTGAAGCCCGCCGCGTTCACCGCGCTGTGCACGCGCTGCCGCGCCTCCTGCACGCCCTTGTCCCCCATGCCGACTATGTGCATGCCCGGCAGCCCGCCCGACACCTCTATCTCGACGGTGACGGGCACGGCCTCGACGCCGTGCAGGGTGCACGCGTGCACCTGCGCCCGCAAAGCCTTCGCGTTAGACATCGAAGCAGCTCCTGTGGTGGCGCAGCATGGCGCGTTTGCCCCCGGCGACGCATATGGCGATGGCGTCGAAGCGCAAGGCGGTGTTGTCGTCTATGTCCTCTTGCACTATGTAGCACATCGCGATTTTCTCGTAGCGCGACCGCTTCTTCGGCGTGACCGCCTCCTCCGGCAAGCCGGCGTCCATGCTGCGCCTCGTCTTCACCTCGATGAAGCACACCGTGCCGTCCGGGTCTTGCGCGATGATGTCGGCCTCGCCGAAGCGGCAGCGCCAGTTGCGCTGCAATATGCGGTAACCCCGCGCGCTCAGATAGCGGACGGCAGCCTCCTCCCCCTTGCGCCCCAGCTCGCGCCTGCTCTCCTCGCGCTGCTCCAACTGCTCCTCGCACGCCGCGCCGCCGCCTTCTGCCTGCGCCCGCGCGTCCTCTCCTTCCCACGCGTCCCCGTCGCGGCCTTCCCGTTTCCCGTCCTCGTCTTCGCGCAGCTCCCTTCGCGTGATCTCCCAGCTTGCCCGTCCCGTCTCCAGCATCGTCTCCGCGCCCATGGGCGCCTCCTTTCTCGCAGCATTCCCGATTTGCACGAGAACCATCTTTGCAGGCGGACCTGAACAAAACGCCGAATGAAATCGGACCCGAATCCGAACAGCCTCCAAACGAAACCGAAACGTTTGTGGGATACTTTCCGAAAACCGCACGTGAAAGGTTGCGGCGAAAACGCGTGTGCACATGCGCGCGTGCCCGCAAGCCGCATCCGCGCGCCCGCACACCCGCCCACACCCGCGCGCACGCCCGCGCCACGAGAGAGGAAGCCCATGGAAAAGGAACGCGCCGAGTACATCCAATGCATACGCGACGAGCACGGCGACGCGCAGGGCCGCGCGCAGGCCCTCGCCACGATCGAAGCCTCGGACGTGCTCGCCCACGGAAAGCCCGTCCCCTTCTCCTTCGTGCCCACGCTCCACAACAGCGACGACATGGCCTTCTACGAAGACGTCGCCGCCACGACCACGACCATCCTCGGCAAGGTCATCACGCACTACCTCGAGCACCCGGACTACCGTGCACTCTTCGCCTTCCCCCCCGAGATCGAGCGCCTGATCCTGCTGCCCTGCGGCTACGAGCAGCTGCTGCCCCTCGCGCGCATCGACCTCTTCGTCGACGAGCACGACAAGAGCTTCAAGTTCTGCGAGTTCAACGCCGACGGCGCCGCGGGCATGTCGCGCGACGTGGCGATCGGCGCCGAGCTGGCCAAGACGGCAAGCTTCAAGCGCTTCGCCGCCACGAAACGCTCGGTGCGCCCCTTCGAGCTGATCGACTCGTGGGTGGCGGCCTTCCTTTCCATCTGGGCGACAGACCCCCTCTCGGCGGGGCGCCCCGTCCCCACCGTCGCCGTCACCGACTTCACCGAGAGCGCCGTGATGAGCGACTTCACCATGTTCATCGAGGCCTTCAAGCGGGCGGGCGTGGACGCGCGTTTCGTGGACACGCGCGAGTTCTCCTTCGACGGGCAGACCCTGCGCGACGCATCCGACGGCACCCGCATCGACGCGGTGTACCGCCGCGCCGTCACCAGCGAGATCTGCACGAAAATCGACGCGTGCGGCGCCCTGATCGACGCCGTGGCCGCATCCCGCGTGTGCCTGATCGGGCATTTCCGCACCAACGTCATCCACACCAAGATGGTGAACGTGGCGCTCTTCGACGAAAGCCGCGAGGAGTTTTTGACCGCAGACGAGATCGCCTTCGTGGACGCGCACGTGTGCCGCACCTACCGTCTGGAGGCGGGCAAGGCGGACCTCGCGCAGGTGAAGGCCACGCGCGAGAAGTGGATTGTGAAGCCCGCCGACGACTACGGCGGAAACGGCGTCTTCGCGGGCGTGGACTTCTCGGACGCGGAGTGGGCTGCCATCGTGGACGAGCACCTCGACTGCGGATTCATCGTGCAGGAGTTCTACCCGCCGCACCACGTCGACATCGTGCGCCCGGAACACCCCGAGCACGGCGCGGACAGTGACGCGGCCCCCGGCGACGCTTCCGCAGCGGCCTCCGGCGACGCCCCCGTCGTCGTCGAGAGCTGGGAGTCCATGCCGGGCTTCTACCTCTACGACGGCCGGCTCGCGGGCTTCTACCACCGCCTGGGCCGAGGCGGCGTGATCGCCATCGGCGAGGCGGGCGGCATCTGCGCGCCGGTGTTCGGCGTGAACCTGGATTAGAGACGCGGCGACGGGCGCGGCGGGCCATGGGGCAGAGCTTCGACATGCACGCGGACTGGTCCGGCCGCGCCATCCTGCTCGTGGACCTCGACGCGTTTTTCGCCTCGGTCGAGCAGCTCGACCACCCCGAATGGCGCGGCAAGCCCGTGATCGTGGGAGGGCCGGCCGAAAAGCGCGGCGTCGTCTCGACGGCGAGCTACGAGGCACGCGCGTTCGGAGTGCATTCCGCCATGCCGTCGGCGACCGCCGAGCGCCTGTGCCCGCAGGCCATCTGGACGCCCTCGCACTTCGAGCGCTACCACGAGGTCTCGGCGCAGGTCATGCAGATCCTGCGCGACGAAAGCCCCCTGCTCGAGCAGATGTCCATCGACGAGGCCTTCCTCGACGTGAGCCCCGGGCGCTTCAGCGGCGACGACCCCGTGGAAATCGCCGCGCGCATCCAGTCCCGCGTCGCGAAGCTCGGCGTGACCTGCTCCATCGGCGTGGGCACGGGCAAGGCGGTCGCGAAAATAGCCTCCGACCTCGACAAACCGCGCGGCTTGAGCGTGGTCTACCCGGGCGGCGAGGCGGCGTTTCTCGCGCCCATGGACGTGCGCGCCATGCCGGGGATAGGCCCGCGCACAGCCGAGAAGCTCTATATGCGCGGCATCAAGACCCTGGGCGATCTCGCGCAGGCCGACCCCGCGTTCCTCAAGCCCGTCTTCGGGGTGAACGCGCAGGCGTTTTGCGAACGGGCGGCCGGCGTCGACGCCAGGGAGATCGTGGTGGACACGGAGCTGAAGTCGGTGAGCCACGAGCGCACCTTCACCCACGACCTGGACACGCGCGCGCAGATCGAGGATGCCATCGACCTGCTGGGCTCGATGGTGGGCAGGCGGCTGCGGCGCAACGGGCTGGCCGGGCGCACCGTCGCCCTCAAGCTGCGCTACGACGACCTCTCGTCGCGCACGGCGCAGGCGACGCTCTCCCGCTGCACCGACGACGAGTCCGTCTTCATCCCGCCCGCAAAAGCGCTGGTAGAGCAGCTGTGGCGCCCGGGAGAGCGCGTGCGCCTCGTCGGGGTGGGCATCTCGGGCTTCGAGGCGGGCGATGTGCAGCTCGGCCTTTTCGATGCGCGAGGCGGCGCATATGGCGAAGAGGGTGAACGCGGCGGCGGCAGTGCTAGGGCGAGCGGTGCGGGCGGCGGGCCTGGCAGCGGCGCGGGCGACGGCGAGGGCAGGAAGACCGCCAGCCGCCAGGCGCTCGAGGCGGCAGACGCCGTGCGCGACAAGTTCGGCGAGGGCGCGGTGAAGTTCGGGCGCGAGATGAAGCTCTCCGTCGAGGACACCGGCACGCGCGGGCAAAACGAGGGCACCCTCAAACCGCGCAGCACGTAGAATAGAGCGCCTGTTTCACGAATACGCAAAGCACGCGGGCGCGAGACGTGCAAGAGCGTGAAACGTGCGAACGTGAGAGGCGCGGGGGCGTTGAAAGCCGCGCCGCGCACGGCAGGCAGCACGGACGACGCGGGGTTTCACGAAAGAGATGGTGAAGGAAACGACAATGCAGGCACGACGCGTGAAGCTCTACTGCGACGGCGGATGCCGCAACAACCAGCGCCGGGGCAACGTCGGCGGCTGGGGCGTGCACCTCGAATGGGGACCGCACGTCAAGGAGCTGTCCGGCGGCGCGAGAAACACCACGAACAACAAGATGGAGCTGACCGCCGCCATCGAGGGGCTGCGCGCGGTGAAGGACAAGTCGGTCGGCGTCGACGTCTACGCCGACAGCGCCTACGTGCTCGGCGGCATCACGTCGTGGATCTTCGGATGGAAGAAAAACGGCTGGCTGACCTCGACGAAAAAGCCCGTCATGAACAAGGAGCTGTGGGAGACGCTCGACGCGGAGCAGGCCAAGTTCTCCGACATCGTCTTTCACAAGGTGAAGGGGCATGCGAACAACGCGGGCAACAACCGCGCCGACGAGCTGGCAAACATCGCCATGGACAAGATGGAGAAGGGCGCCTAGCGCCTGCGGAGAAGGGCGCCCGGCGCACGCGGAGACGAGGCTCGGCAAAACTCCAACAAGGCCCCGGCGGCACGACGCGGCCGGGGCGCTTTTCTCAGGAAGCCCCTAACGCGAGGCGCAGAGCTCGGCGGCCAGGGCAAGGCCATCGGCTATGGCAGATGCCACGATGGACGCCCCCGTGCGCGCGTCGCCTGCCACGTACACGGGCGTCGTCGCGTCGTCTTCGACATGCGCGCGGTGCGTGCCGCGGTGCACGATGGGCAGCGCCGCGCCTTCCGCGGCCGTCTCGACGCCGAACGCCGCGAGCAGATCGACCTCGGGGCCGGTGAAGCCCTTGGCCACGAGCACCAGCTGCGCGTCTATCACGCGCTCGCTGCCCTCGACGTGCGCACGGCTGCCGTCTTCCGCGAAATCGACGATGCGCACGCCCGCGACCTGGCCTTCTCCCTCGAAGGCAAGGGTGTCCACGCCCCAGACGCGCGGGTCGGCGCCGAAGGTCTCCTCGGCCTCGCGCTGGCCGTAGCCCTGCTCCCACACCGCGCGAGGGCCGGGCCACGCGGCCAGCACATCCGTCGTATCGGCCGGACGCGCGGCGCGTATGACCTGCGTCACGCTTTTCGCGCCCTGGCGCAGCGCCGTGGCCACGCAGTCCACGCCCGTGTCGCCGCCGCCCACCACGACAACGTCGCAGCCCGCAGCCGAAATCTGCGGCTCGCCGCCATCGAGCAGCGCTTTCGTGGCCGCCGTCAAGTACTCCATCGCGTAGTGCACGCCGCCCAGCTCCGCGCCCGGCACGCGCAGCTCGCGGGCACAGCCCGCGCCGCAGGCGAGCACGACCGCATCCGAGGCGGCCGAAACTTCCGCCGCCTGCGCGGCCGCGTCGACGCCGCAGGAAAACTCGATGCCGCTTGCGCGCATCAGCTCCACGCGGCGGGCCACCACGTCCTTGGGCAGCTTCATCGCGGGGATGCCATACATCAGCAGGCCGCCCGCCCTGTCCGCCTTCTCGTAGACGCGCACGCGCCAGCCCGCACGCGTAAGCTCCCATGCGCAGGCAAGGCCGGCAGGGCCCGAGCCCACGATGCTCGCAAGCGGCGCGTCGTCTGGCGCAGCCGCCAGCGGCGCCGCCATCTCCGTTTCGGCGATGAAGTCGGCGATGGCCCGCTCGTCGTCGCGTATGGCCACCGGCTCGTCGTGCAGCCCCAGGTTGCAGGCCGTCTCGCAGGGCGCGGGGCACACGCGCGAGGTGAACTCGGGAAACGGGTTGGTCATCGACAAACGCTCGGCGGCGGCGGCGATGCGCCCGCGGCACAGCAGGTCGTTGGTCTCGGGGATGAGGTTGTGCAGGGGGCAGCCCGTCGCCCGGCGCGCGCCGGAAAACACCACGCCGCTTTGGCAAAACGCCACGCCGCAGGCCATGCAACGCGCGGCCTGGGCCTCTTGCGCGGGCAGGTCGAGCTGCACGGTGTACTCGTCGAAGTCGCGCAGTGCCTCTTTCGCGCCGCGCACCCCGTGCCCGACGCGCCCCTGTTTCAGATATGCGCCCGGAATGCCCATTTACGCACCCCTCCTCATCGTCTCGAACGCCTCTTCAACCGCGTCCTCGTGGCTCGCGCCGCGCTTCTCGGCCTGCGCCGTCAGCTCCATGGCACGCTCGTACTCCTTGGGGATGACCTTCACGAAGCGCCTCTTCACCGCCTCGAAGCGGTAGAGCATCTTCACGCCCAGCGGGCTTTCCGTGCGGTTCACGTGCTCTTCTATGAGCTTGCGTATGCGCGCGAAGTCCTCCTCGCCAGGCTCCTCGAGGTTCACCATGTCCTTGTTGCAACGCGCATCCAGCGTCTTCTCCTCGTCGTAGACGTAGGCCACGCCGCCGCTCATGCCGGCCGCGAAGTTCAGGCCGACCTCGCCCAAGACGACCACCTCGCCGCCCGTCATGTACTCGCAGCCGTTGTTGCCACAGCCCTCGACCACGAGCGAGGCGCCCGAGTTGCGCACGGCGAAGCGCTGGCCGGCCAGGCCGTTCACGAATCCGCGCCCGCCCGTCGCGCCGTAGAAGGCCACGTTGCCCACGGCGACGTTTTCCTCGGGGCGGTAGGTGCTGCCCTGCGGCGGGGCGACGGACAGCACGCCGCCGGACAGCCCCTTGCCGAAGTAGTCGTTGGCGTCGCCGTGGATGGACAGCTCGATGCCGTGCGGCAGGAAGGCGCCGAAGCTCATGCCGCCGGAACCCGCGCAGTCGATGGCCACCGACGCGCCCGGCAACCCGTCCGGGTGCTCGGAGGTGACGGCGTGCCCCAGCAAGGTGCCCACGCAGCGGTTCACGTTCGAGATGTCCACGTCGAAGCGTATGGGCACGAGGCGCTCGCGGGCCTCGCGCGTGTAGGGCACGAACAGCGTCGCGTCCAAGGTCTCGGGCAAGGTGTCCTGCGGCGCCATCGAGGGCACGTAGTGGCGCTCGGCGGCGCCGGCGATGTCGGCCCCGAACTCGGCGCGCGCCTGGAAGAGCAGCGGCTCCACGTCCACGAGCGAGGCCTTCCAGTTGTGCTCGCCGCCCCCGCGGCGCAGCAGCTCGGGATGCCCCACCATCTCCTCGATGCTGCGCATGCCCAGCTGGGCCATGATGTGGCGCAGCTGCTCGGCGACGAACATCATGTAGTTCACCACGTGCTCGGGCTTGCCGCTAAAGCGCCCGCGCAGGCGGCAGTTTTGCGTCGCGATGCCGACGGGGCAGGTGTCTTGCTGGCAGTCGCGCTGCATCAGGCAGCCCAGCGCGAGCAGCGGCGCGGTGGCAAAGCCGAACTCCTCGGCGCCGAGCAGACACGCGATGGCCACGTCGCGCCCGTCCATGAGCTTGCCGTCGGCCTCGAGCATCACGCGCGAGCGCAGGCCGTTTTTCAGCAGGGTCTGCTGCGTCTCGGCCAGGCCCAGCTCCAGCGGCAGACCCGCGTGGTAGATGGAGTCGCGCGGAGCGGCGCCCGTGCCGCCGTTGGACCCGGAGATGAGTATCTTGTGCGCGCCGCCCTTGGCCACGCCGGTGGCGATGGTGCCCACGCCGGTCTCGGAGACGAGCTTCACGCTGATCTGCGCGTCGGGGTTGGCGTTGCGCATGTCGAAGATCAGCTCGGCCAAATCCTCGATGGAGTAGATATCGTGGTGCGGCGGCGGGCTGATCAGCCCCACGCCCGGCGTCGAGCGGCGCGTGCGCGCGATCCACGGCCACACCTTGCGCCCCGGCAGATGCCCGCCCTCGCCCGGTTTGGCGCCCTGCGCGAGCTTGATCTGTATCTCGCGCGCGCTGGCCAGATAGCGGCTCGTCACGCCGAAACGCCCGGAAGCCACCTGCTTGATGGCCGACTTCATGCTGTCGCCGTTTGCGAGCGTCGCCTCGCGGGCCACGTCCTCGCCGCCCTCGCCCGTGTTCGACTTGCCGCCGAGGCGGTTCATCGCGATGGCCAGGCACTCGTGCGCCTCGCGCGAGATCGAGCCGTAGCTCATGGCGCCCGTCTTGAAGCGCTTCACGATCTCGGAGGCGGGCTCGACCTCGGACAGCGCCACGGGCTCTTTGGCCCAGGCGAACTCCAGCAAGTCGCGCAGCTGCACCGTGCGCCCCTGGGGGTGCAGCGCGTGGCTGTACTCCATGAACAGGTCGAAGTCGTCCTCGCGCACCGCGCGCTGCAGCAGGTGCACCACCTCGGGGGTGATGATGTGCTCCTCGCCGCCCACGGGCCGCCACGCGGTGATGCCGGAAGAGGGCAGCTGGCCGGGGGCGGGGCTGTGCGCGAGCGCGAGCATCCCGCGGCGGCGCTCGTCGCATTCGCGCTGCACGTCGTCGATGGACAGGCCGCCCACGCGGCTGACGGTGCCGGTGAAGTACTCGTCTACCAGCTCGGGCGCCAGACCGACGGCCTCGAAGACCTGGGCGCTGTGGTAGCCCTGCATCGTCGAGATGCCCATCTTGCTCATCACGCCGACGATGCCGGCGGTGACGGCGCGGTTGTAGTTCGCGATGCCGGCGTCCACGTCCACGGACAAATCGCCCGCCTCGGCGATGGCGCGTATGGTGTCGTGCGCGAGGTAGGGGTAGACCGCCGAGGCCGAGTACCCCACGAGTGCCGCGAAGTCGTGCGGGGTGAAGGCATCCCCTGCCTCGACGACGATATCGGCCTTCGTGCGCAGACCCGCGCGTAGGAGCCGGTTGTGCACCGCCGCCGTCGCGAGCAGGCTGGGGATGGGCACCTCGTCGGCGCCCGCGCGGTCGGAGAGCACGAGTATGTTCGCCCCGTCGGCCACCGCCTCCTCGGCGCGCGCGCACAAAGACTCGAGCGCCTCTGCAAGCGCGTGCGGGCCGGCGTCGGCGCCATAGACCGCGGACAGGACGGCCGACTTGAAGCCCTGGCGCTTGATGCCGACGAGCGCGGCGAACGACTGCGCGTCGAGCATGGGGGTGGGCAGCTTCACCAAACGGCAGTTGTCGCGGGAATCCTCCAGCAGGTTGCCGTGGTTGCCCACGTAGAGCAGCGTCGAGGTGATGAAGGTCTCGCGCAGCGCGTCGATGGGCTCGGCGATGTCGTCGTAGAACATGCCGTGCAGCGCCTGGCGGCTCGCAAGCGAAAGGCCGGCGTCGCGCTCTTCACCCGCGTCCGCGCTCGCGCCTTTACCCGCGTCGCCAAACTCGGCGGCCAGCTCGTCGAGCTCCACCATGCCGCTCTCGATCCACGCGCGGTAGGGCTTCTCGTTGGAGAACGCGTCCTTTATCTCGTCGTCGAGCAGCACGCGCCCGGCGTCCGGGTCCACGAGCAGCATCTGCCCCGGCCCCAGGCTGCCGGCCACCAGGATCTCGTCGGGGTCGACGTCGAGCACGCCCACCTCGCTGGCCAGTATGAGCTTGTCGTCGGTCGTGACGTAGTAGCGCGCGGGGCGCAGGCCGTTGCGGTCGAGGGCGGCGCCGGTCACGCGCCCGTCGGAAAACGCCACGGCGGCAGGGCCGTCCCAGGCCTCCATGAGCATGGACTGGTAGGCGTCCCACGCGCGGCGCTTCTCGCCCAGGGCCTCGTTGTGGTCCCAGGGCTCGGGCAAGACGAGCGAGACGGCCCGGGGCAGGCTGCGCCCGTTCATCGTCAAGAACTCGAGCAGGTTGTCGAGCATGGCCGAGTCGCTGCCCTCGCGGTCGATGATGGGCAAGACGTCTTCGAGCCCGGCGCCCATGACCGGCGAGTACAGGCGCGGTTCGCGGGCATGCGTCCAGTTCACGTTGCCGCGCAGGGTGTTTATCTCGCCGTTGTGCACGATGTAGCGGTTGGGGTGCGCGCGCTCCCAGGCCGGCGTCGTGTTCGTGGAGTAGCGCGAGTGGACGAGCGCAAGCGCCGTCTCGGTCGAGGCGTCGTCGAGGTCGAGGAAGAAGCCGCGCATCTGGGTCGCGACGAGCATGCCCTTGTAGACGATGGTGCGCGAGCTCATCGAGCAGACGTAGAAGATCTTGTCGGCCATCGCGGGCTCCGCGTGGTAGCGCTTCTCCATGATGCGCCTGCAGGTGAACAGCGCCCGCTCGAACTCCTGGCCCGCCGCCACGTCGTCGGGCCGGCCCAGGAAGGCCTGCTTGATGGTGGGCATGCACGCCCGAGCCGTCGAGCCCAGGTCGTGGGGGTCCACCGGCACGTCGCGCCAGAACAGCAGGGGGATGCCGCAGCCGGCGCAGGCGTCCTCGAAGATGCGTATGCCGCACTTCACGCCCTCGTCGTCTTGGGGCAGAAACAGCATCGCGACCGCGTACTCGCCTTCCTTCGGCAGCAGGTGGCCGCATTTCTGCGCCTCGCGCCGAAAGAAGCGGTGCGGAATCTGGAACAGGATGCCCGCGCCGTCGCCGGTGTTGCGCTCGAGCCCGACGCCGCCGCGGTGCTCCAAGTTCACGAGCACGGACAGCGCGTCGTCGAGCATCTGGTGCGAGCGCGCGCCGGAAAGCGAGGCCAGCGCCCCGATGCCGCACGCGTCGTGCTCGAACTCGGGACGGTACAGGCCTTCGTGTTGTGTGGTGTTTCGCATGTCCCCTTCGCCCTTTGCCTCTCAGCCTTCGTTGTCTATGTCCAAAACGCCCGCGAAGCTCTCCTGCGCAGGCCCTGTCATGTAGATGTGCATGTCGTCGCGCCAGTCGATGTCGAGTTCGCCGCCCAGCACGCGCACCCGCACGTGCCGCCCCGTCCTGCCCGTCAGGTGCGCCGCCACCGCCGTGGCGCAGCAGCCCGTGCCGCAGGCAAGCGTCTCGCCGCAGCCGCGCTCCCACACGCGCATGACCAGCTCGTCGCCGTCCAGGTAGGCGAACTCGACGTTGGTCTTCTCCGGGAAGACGCCCGCGCATTCGACCGCCGCGCCCACCGTGGCCACGAAGGCGTCGTCGAGCACGGCGGGGTCGTCGAGGAAGGCGACCGCGTGGGGGTTGCCCATGGACACGCAGGTGAACTTCAGGCCCGCGGCCCCCTCGGGCAGCCCGGACCCGTCCAGCTCCTCGATGCCGCATTCGATGGCCGCCGCGTCCGCGATGGCGGAAAACTCCTCAGGCAGCGCCGTGCCGGGCAGCGTGGTGGGCACGGACGCGGGGTCCAAGATGGGCGCCCCCATGTCCACGCAGGCCGTCGCGAGCGTCTTTTTCTCGTCGAGGGTGAAGGTGATGGGCTTCGGCCCTGCCAGCGTGTCGGCGCAAAACGAGCCGGACGCCGCGCTCACGTGGCTTTTGTCCACGAGGAACTTCGCGAAGCAGCGCACGCCGTTGCCGCACATCTGCGCCTTCGTCCCGTCGGAGTTGTAGTAGTCCATGTAGCCCGCGCACTCGGGCCGAGGCGACGGCTTCACCACGATCACGCCGTCCGCGCCCACGCCGAAATGGCGGTCGCAGATGCGGGCGACCTGGTCGGGGGAAAGATGCAGACGGTCCGCGAAATCGCCTATGACGACGAAATCGTTGCCCGCACCGTTTAGCTTGGTGAACTCGCAGCGCATATGCCCGTCTCCATCTTCTCGTCTCCTCGCGAACCTCTCGCGCATCCGTGCCGCGCGAGGGCGCACATGTCCTTCTCGCAGCTTAGCCCACGGGAGGTCTGCGCGCGGTAACGCCCGTGTTAAATCCCGCCGGAAACGCTATTCGGCGCCCTTGGTTCCGGGAGCGTCCTCGGCCTCTTGCGCGCCCTTCGCCTCGGAAGCGTCTGCGGACTTGGCGCCGTCCTTTTCACCGTCGGGCTTCTCGGACGCGGGACGCCCTGCCTGCGTCGCCCGCTTTTCCTGCGCCGTCTTCTTCGCCTGCCGCTTCGCGCGCCGGCGCTCCTTGCGCGAGACGTACTCGTAGGTCTCGCGTGCGTCCTCGCCCATCACGGCAATGTAGGCAGCCGCGTCGTCGGCGTCGTCGTCGGCATCTCCCCCGACGTCGATGGGCACCATGGGCTTGCGGTTGGCGATGTCGTAGATCACGGGCACGACAAAGAGCGTCATGAAGGTGGCGTACAGCAGGCCGCCCGCCACGACGAGCGCCATGCCGCGCTCCATCGACGCGCCGATCTCGGTGGAGAAGATGAGCGCGCACATCGAGATGATGGTGGTGAGCGCCGTCATGAGTATGGGCCGCATGCGCGTGCGCCCGCAGGCCACGAGGGCCGCGCGCTTGGCCATGCCGCCCAGGCGCAGCTGGTTGGCGTAGTCCACGAAGACGATGCCGTTGTTCACCACCGTGCCCATGAGGATCACGAATCCGAGCAGCGCCATCATGGACAGCTGCTCGTGGGCGATGGCCAGCGCGAACAGCCCGCCCGTGAAGGCAAGCGGCACGGTGAACAGGATGATGAACGGCCCTTTGAGGCTTTGGAACTGCGCGACCATCACGAGGTAGATGAGCACGAAGCCCAGCACGGCCAGCATGAGCATCTGCTGGAGCATGTCGGTGATGCTCTCGTTCACGCCGGCGATCTTCACCTCGTAGCCCTGGGGCACCTCGATCTCGTCGAGCGCGGGCTGGAGCTGGCGGGCCAGCAAGGTGACGTTGTAGCCGTCTTGCACCTTGGCGGTGACCGTCGCGACGTAGCTCATGTTCTCGCGCCCGATGGTCGCCACGCCCTCAGACTCGGAGACGCTCGCCACCTCGGAGAGCTTGTGCGCGTCGCCGGACCCGTCGGTGAACTCCTGGTCGAGCAGGTTTTGGCGCGTCGTGTCCTTCAGGCCCGCGTCGTCCACGCGCACCTCGACGTCGCGGCCGTCCTCGCGTATGGTCGTCGCCTTCTTCTGGTCGGAGAGCAGCCCCGAGACCTGCTGGTAGACCTGGGCGCTCGTGGTGCCGAGGCGCGCGAGCGCGTCTTTGTCGAAGACGAGGTGCAGCGTGGGGTCGGCCTCCTCCTGCCCGTTTTCGACCTCGGTGTAGCCCTCGATGCCGTTCATCGCGTCCATGACCTTGCGCGACAGCTCGAGCACGACGTCGTTGTCCAGGCCCGAGACGGTGACGCTCGCGTCGCCGCCCATCATGTCGGACATGTCCATGCTCTGGCTTTGCGTGAGCTTCACCCCCAGGTCGGGCGCGATCCCGATGATCTTGTCTTGCAGCTCTTCCACCTGCGCTTCCGTCGTGATCTTCCCGGAGTCGACGGTGGCGTAGAGCATGAAGCTGCCGGTGTAGAGCGAGCCGCCCGTGTCCATGCCGGACATCATCGTGGAGACGCCCGTGTTCGAGTCGATCATGCCCACCTGCGAGATGCCGTCGAGGGCCGCCACGCGCTGGCCCACCTCGTCGGCTAGCTTGTAGCCGTCTGCCTGCGGCGTCTCCTCGTCGTTTACCTTCATCAAGACCTCTATCTGGCTTTGGGTCATGTTCGGCATCATCACGATGCCCATCTGCGCGACCAGCGCGAGCGAGACGACGAAGAGCAGCGCGGGCACGGCCAGGGTCAGCACCCGATGGCGCAGGCAGAACTTGAGCGCGCGCTCGTAGCCGTCTTTGAGCTTGGCAAACCACGCGTATTCCTTGGGCGGCGCGGCGCTAAACATCTTCGAACCCAGCGCCGGCACCACCGACAGGGCCACGATCAGCGAGGCGAGCAGCGCAAACGAGATGGTCAGCGCGAACGGCGCCATCAGCTGGCGCACCGTGCCCGTGGTGAAGACGAAGGGGAAGAACACGCACACCGAGGTGACGGTCGAGGCCACGATGGCGCCCGTGACCTGCATCGCGCCCTGCGCCGCCGCCCGCGTGGCCGACAGCCCCCGCGCGCGCATGCGGTAGATGTTTTCCATCACGACGATGGAGTTGTCCACGAGCATGCCGATGGAAAGCGAGAGCGCCCCGAGCGTCATGATGTTGATGTCGAGGCCCCAGAAATACATGATGACGAGCGCGAAGAGCACGGAAAACGGGATGGAGAAGGCCACGACCAGCGTCGGCTTGACGTTGCGCAAGAAGACCGCGAGCACCACGACGGCCAGCAGCGCGCCGAGCAGCAGGCTCTTTAAAATCGTGGAGATGTAGAGGTCGATGTAGGTGGCCTGGTCCATGATCGTGGCGATCTTCGTCGAGGGGCTTTGGCTTTGCAGCTCGTCGATGGCCTTCGAGGCGGCCTTGGAAACCTCGCCGGTGTTGGCCGTGGAGGTCTTGGTCAGCGACAAGACGATGCCCGGCTGGCCGTCGAGCTTGGCGTAGGCGTTGCCCTCCGAGGAGGTGGCCACCACGTCGGCCACGTCGCCCAGGCGCACGTCGCCCACCCCGTCGATATTCGTCAGCACCATGTTGCGGATCTGGTCGGCCGAGCTGTACTCCTCGCCCACCTTCACCATCCACTGGTCGTCGCTGTCCGCGCTGCCCGCGTACCCGGCGGGCATCTCGAAGTTCTGCGCCTGGATCAGCCCCGCAATCGTGTCCTTGGTCACGAGCTTGTCGATGTTGGCGTTGCTCTTGGCCGAATCGCGCTGCTCTTCATAGGAGCTGCGCTGCTGGGCCAGCTCGCTTCTCCCCTGCTCGACCTGCGCCTTGCCCTGGTCGAGCTTTGCCTGCGCGTCGGCCAGCGACAAGATGGTCTCGGTCTTTTGCGCGTCGGCCGACTGCAGCGCCGAGAGCTGCTCGTTGGCGGCCGCAATCTGCGCGGACAGCGCGTCTATCTGGGCTTGGATGGCCGCGCGGGTCGCCTCGTCGGGCGCCTGCGCAAGCGATATCTGCAAGACCTGCATCTGCGCGGCGGCCGACTTCAGCTCGGCGCTGATGGCCCCGTCGGCCCCCACCGTCTGCGAGAAGCCCTCGCTTGCCTGCGTCTTGGCCGTATCGAGCGCGGCCTGCTGCTCCTCGAGCTGCGCGGCAGCCGAATCCAGGCGGCGCTCGGCGGCGTCGAGGGCCGAGGAGGCCTCGGAGAGCTTGTCGTTGGCCTCGCCCAGGATGCCGTCGTTGACGTTGTCGATCTTGTCCTGCGAGAGGCGCACCTCCAGCGTGTCGGTGATGCCGCCTGCCGCCGAGACGTTGGCCACGCCGTCTTGGCGCTCGAGCGCGGGGATGACGGTGTCTTGGACGTACTGCGTCAGCTGCCCCATGTCCTTGTCCGTGTCGGTGATGCCCAGGTACATGGTGGCCATCATGTCCATGCTGATCTCCATGTAGGTGGGCGTGCCCGCGGTGTCGGGCAGCTGGCTTGCCACGGTGTTCACCGCCGCCGAGGTCTTCACCAGCGCCGAGTCCATGTCGGTGCCGTCGGCGAACTCGAGGAAGATCATCGCGTAGTTCTCCGCCGACTGGCTTTGCACGCTCGTGACCCCGCTCAGGCTGCCGAGCGGCCCTTCGAGCACGTCGGTGACCTCCTCTTGCACCTGCTCGGGCGCCGCGCCCGGATCGGTGCAGATCACCGCCAGATAGGGCATCTGAAACGACGGCAGGAGGTTCGTCTTCATGTACGTGACGGAGACGCCGCCGAGTATCAGCACGATGATGACGGCAACGAGCACGTAGAAGGGCTTCTTGACGGAGAATTTGGCGAGCATGAAATGCCTTTCGGTGAAATTGCAATGGCGCATATGGTAGCGCAGCGCAAATTACAGGCAGGTAGCGTATCGCGAAACAGCAAGGATCGGCGCACGCGGGGGCAGGCGGTGCATGCAGCGGCAGGCGCGGGCAACGCACGCGGGGGCAGGCGGCGCGCGCAGCAAAGGCGCTTAGCGCAGCGGCGCATCAAGGCAAAGAAAAAACCGCCCCGCGCACTTTTTCGCGGAGCGGTTTTCGTGTCGTGCGTGAAAAGTGTGCCCGTTTTTTAAGCGGCGCGCTCTTCGTGTTCTTTCAGCAGCGTCTCGTTCCAGTGCAGCTCGGACTTCAAAAACGCCGCGTTCGGGTCGTCGTCGGCCATGTCTTGCAGCTGCTCGCGCAGCTCGTCGTTTTTCACGTTGAGGGCCGTCGCGTCTATCTCCTCGACCGCCGCCGCCCGCTCGGCCAGCACGATCACGCGCTCGCCGTCGATCTGGGCATAGCCGCCGTCCACGATGTAGGAGACGGGCTGGGCGCCTTCCTGCGCCGTCACGCGCACGGTGCCCGGGTTGAGCGTCGTCACGACAGGCTCGTGGTCTGCCAGGATGCCCATCTCGCCTTCTGCCGCCGGCAAGACGACGAAGTGGACGTCGGAGGAGAAGAGCTTCGCCTCGAGGGTCACTATCTCACATTGCAATTCGGCCATGTGCGTCTGCGCCCCCTTCGGCTACTGCTCCAGTTCCTTGGCGGCCGCGAAGACGTCCTCGATGGCGCCCTTGTTGCGGAATGCCTGCTCGGGCACGTTGTCCAGCTCGCCGTCGATGATCATCTTGAAGGAGCGCACCGTGTCGGCCACGGGCACGTACACGCCGTCGACGCCGGTAAACTGCTTGGCCACGTGGAAGGGCTGGCCCAAGAACTGCTGCACCTTGCGGGCGCGGGCCACGACGAGCTTCTGGTCCTCGGACAGCTCGTCCATGCCCAGGATGGCGATGATGTCTTGCAGGTCCTGGTAGGCCTGCAAAATCTCCTGCACCTTCACGGCCACGTCGTAGTGCTCCTGCCCGACGACGCTGGGGTCAAGCGCGCGGCTCGTGGAGGCCAGCGGGTCGACGGCCGGGTAGATGCCCAGCTCCGAGATGGAGCGGTTCAGAACCGTCGTGGCGTCGAGGTGGATGAAGGTGGTGGCCGGGGCCGGGTCGGTCAGGTCGTCTGCGGGGACGTAGACGGCCTGCACGGAGGTGATGGCGCCCGTGGAGGTCGAGGAGATGCGCTCCTGCAGGTCGCCCATCTCGGTGGCCAGCGTGGGCTGGTAGCCCACTGCAGAAGGCATGCGGCCGAGAAGCGCGGAGACCTCGGAGCCCGCCTGCGAGAAGCGGAAGATGTTGTCGATGAACAACAGCACGTCCTGGCCCTGGTCGCGGAAGTACTCGGCGATGGACAGGCCGGCCAGGCCGACGCGCAGACGCGCTCCCGGCGGCTCGTTCATCTGGCCGTAGACCAGGCAGGTCTTGTTGATGACGCCGGACTCGCTCATCTCGAGGTAGAGGTCCGTGCCCTCGCGGGTGCGCTCGCCCACGCCCGTGAACACCGAAGTGCCGTTGTGCTCCTGGGCGAGGTTGTTGATCAGCTCCTGGATGAGGACCGTCTTGCCCACGCCGGCGCCGCCGAACAGGCCGGTCTTGCCGCCGCGGATGTAGGGCTCGAGCAGGTCGATGACCTTGATGCCCGTCTCGAACACCTCGGTGCTCGTGGTCAGCTCGTCGAAGGTGGGAGCCGGACGGTGGATGGGATAGGTCTCGGAGACCTCGGGTGCGGGCTTGCCGTCGATGGCCTCGCCCAGCACGTTCCAGATGCGGCCCAGGGTCTGCTCGCCGACGGGCATCTGCAAAGGCGCACCCGTGTCGACGACCTCGTTGCCGCGCTGCAGGCCGTCCGTGCTGCTCATCGCGACGCAGCGGACCATCTCGCCCGGCAGGTGCATCTGCACCTCGAGCACGGTGTGGATCTTGCCCACGGGAGTCTCGGCGTCGACCGTGAGCGCGTTGTAGATCGCGGGGACGGACTCCGCGGAAAACTCGCAGTCCACGACGGCGCCGACGATGCGAACGATGCGTCCAACGTTTGCCATAGTCGTTTCCTTCTTCTCGTTTCCTGTAGTGCTCATCACTCGTCCTCCAATGCGGCCGCACCGCCGACGATCTCGGTGATCTCGGTGGTGATGGCGCCCTGGCGGACGCGGTTGAAGAGTCGGTTCAAAGTCGATTCCATCTCGTTGGCGTTGTCCGTGGCGGACTTCATCGCCTTGCGGCGCGCGCCTTGCTCGGCGGCCGCGGAATCGATGAGCGCGTGGTAGACCATCGTCTCGACGTAGGCCGGAAGCAGCCGGTCGAGCACGTCGGCCGCGGAGGGCTCGAAGTCGGTCGAGGCCGACGGCGCGCCTTCCTCATCCTCGTCGGGCGCGGCGGCCAGGTCGTCTGCCTTGATGGGCAAGATGACCTCGTCGCAGACGTCCTGGTCGGCGGCGTTGCGCGCGTGGTTGTAGAAAATGCGCACTTCGTCGGCAAGTCCGTCCGCATACGAGCTGCGCACGTACGACGCGATCTCGCGCGCCTCGGCGATGGTCGGGTCTGCCGAGAGGTCGGCAAAGGACAAGACCGGCTCGACGCGGCGGTAGCGGAAATACCCCGTGCCCTTCTTGCCGCACACGATGACCTGCGTCTCGACGCCCTTCTCGGCGTTCTCGGCGATGTAGTGCTCTGCCATGCGCAGGATGTTGCTGTTGAAGCCGCCCGCCAGGCCGCGGTCGGAGACCACGACCACGACGAGCGCCTTCTTCTTGGCCTCGTGCTCGAGCAGGAGGGGATGGTCGACGTTGCCGGCATGCGCGGCCACGCCCGAAAGCGTCTTGCGCATGGCCTCCGCATACGGCTGCGCCGCGGCGATGCGCTCGGTGGCGTGCCGTATCTTGGCCGTCGCGACCATCTCCATGGTGCGCGTGATCTGCTTGGTGCTTTGAACCGAGCCGATGCGGCGCTTTATGTCGCGCAGATTGGGCATCCTCGTGCCCCCTATTCCTCTTCCCCGACGGCGAACGAGGACTTGTAGGCCTCGATGGCCTCGGAGAGCTCCTGCTTCGTGGCGTCGTCGAGCTTGCCGGCATCGGCGATGCGCTTCTTCAGGTCGGAGCGCACGGAGTGCATGTACTCCACGAGCCCGTCGCGGAAGCGCAGCACGTCGGAGACCGGCAGATCGTCGAGGCAGCCCTGGTCGCCCGCATAGATGGAGACGACCTGGTCTTCGACGTCCATGGACGCGTAGCGGCCCTGCTTCAGCAGCTCGGTCATGCGCGCGCCGCGGTTCAGCTGGTCTTGCGTGGCCTTGTCGAGGTCGCTGCCGAACTGGCTGAACGCCTGCAGCTCGCGATACGACGCGAGGTCGAGGCGCAGCGTGCCGGCGACCTGCTTCATCGCCTTGACCTGCGCCGAGCCGCCGACGCGCGACACCGAGATGCCGACGTTGACCGCGGGACGCTGGCCTTGCAGGAACAGGTCGGACTGCAAGAAGATCTGGCCGTCCGTGATGGAGATGACGTTGGTCGGGATGTAGGCCGACACGTCGCCGCCTTGGGTCTCGATGATGGGCAGCGCGGTGAGCGAGCCGGAGCCGTTGGCCTCGGAGAGCTTGACCGCGCGCTCGAGCAGGCGCGAATGCAGGTAGAAGACGTCGCCCGGATAGGCCTCGCGTCCCGGCGGGCGGCGCAGCGTCAGCGACATCTGGCGGTAGGCCACGGCCTGCTTGGACAGGTCGTCGTAGACGCACAGCACGTGGCGGCCGGGGTTGGAGGCAGACGCGGGCGTGCCGTCGTCGCCGTTGTACATGAAGAACTCGCCCATGGCGGCACCGGCCATCGGGGCAATGTATTGCAGCGGCGCCGAGGAGGAAGCAGGCGCCGAGACGACGATGGTGTAGTCCATGGCGCCGTGGCTTTCCAGGGCCTCGACCACGGTGGCGACCGTGGAGGCCTTCTGGCCGATGGCGACATAGATGCAGACCATGTCCTTGCCCTTTTGGTTGATGATCGTGTCGACGCCGATGGCGGTCTTGCCCGTCTGGCGGTCGCCGATGATCAGCTCGCGCTGGCCGCGCCCGATGGGGATCATCGCGTCGATGGCGATGAGGCCGGTCTGGACGGGCTCGTGCACGGGCTGGCGCTCGATGACGCCGGGTGCGCGGAACTCGACGGGACGCGTGCCCTGCGCCTCGATGGGGCCCTTGCCGTCGAGCGGGCGGCCCAGCGGGTCGACCACGCGGCCGAGAAAGCCCTTGCCGCAGGGAACCTCGACGACGCGGCCCGTCGTGTGGACCTCGTCGTTTTCCTTGATGGACGTCACGTCGCCCAAGAGCACGGCGCCGACCTCGTCTTCTTCGAGGTTCTGGGCAAGGCCGTAGACCTTGTCGCCTGTCGAGGACACGAACTCCAGCAGCTCGCCTGCCATCGCGCCCTTCAGGCCGTCGACGCGGGCGATACCGTCACCAATCTGGATGACGGTGCCGATCTCGCGGGACTCGACGTTTGTCGTCAGGTCGTCGAGCTGCTTGCGCAAGATCTCGTCGATTGCGCTAGCGGTGATTTCCGCCATTTATCTTTCACCTCCGGTCGTTGCAGCCGAGAGCGCGGCACGGGTCTGCTCGAGCTGAGTCGCGATGCTCGCGTCGATGCGCCTTCCGTGCGCGCCCAAGACGATGCCACCCAAAATGGAGGGGTCGACATGCTCGCGGAGCACAATCTCCTTGCCCTCGTAGTGGCCTGCGTATTTCTCCTTGATTGCCCGGCGCAGCTCGTCGTCGAGCTCGACGACGGTCGTCACGTCGATGATGACGACGCCCATGGCCTCTTCTGCCTGCGTGCCGAACGCGCCGACGACGCGGTGCAAAAGCCCCATGTCGCGGCGTTCCGACATCACCGCCAGCACGTCGAGCAGCTCCTCGTCGAAACCCTTGAAGACCTCGGACAGGATGGTCTTCCTGGCCTGGTCGGTCAGCGTCTCGTCGACGAGCGCCGCATGGAGGTTCGGATGGTCCAAGACCGCGGCCTGCACCTCTTGCAGCTGGGCGGAGACCTCATAGACGCGACCCTTGGCCTTGGCGGCCTCGAGGAGCACGTGCGCGTAGGTCTCGACCTCGCTTTTCTCGATCATGCGGTTTCTAGGCATCGAGCTTACCTACCTGTTCAATGCTGCGCTCTATGAGCTTGCGGTGGTCGGCGTCGGTGAAGCTCTCGCCGATCACGCGCTGCGTCACCGCGACGGTGAGGTCGGCCACAGAGCCCTGCAGGCCGGCGACGGCCGCCTGACGCTCGGACTCGATCTGCTCGCGCGCCTTGGCCACGATGGTGTCGGCGTCCGCCTGGGCTTTCTCGATCATCTCCGCGCGCATGGCCTCGCCTGCCTGCTTGGCCTCCGACACGATGGTCGACGCCTCCTGGCGGGCCTGGGCCAGCTGGTCGCGGTACTCCTGGAGCACGCGCGCGCTCTCGATGCGCGCCTCCTCGGATTTCTCGAGCGCCTCACGCACCACCTGCTCGCGCTTCTTCAGCACGTTCTCGAACGCCGGCCAGCCGAACTTGGCCAGCACGGCGAGCAGGATGAGGAAGGCGACGAGCATGGGGATGAACTCGTCCATCTGCGGCAGAATCGCGTTGATGCCCGAGTAGTCATGCGCGGCCGTCTCCTCCGCAAACGCCACGGCAGGCAGCCCGAGGGCCACGAGCGTGCCGAGCGTGCACGAGGACACGATCTTCGTCACACGTCTTCTCACGTCTTCTACCTCCTTTGCCTGACTCGAATCTCCCACTGACATCCCGCCTCGTTCTAGAGGATGAAGGTCAGCACGAAGCCGATCAGAGCAAGGGCCTCGGCCAGAGCCGCGCCGATGATGAAGTTCGTGAACAGGCGGCCGGCCATCTCGGGCTGGCGGGCGGAGCCGACGCAGCAGCCGTAGCAGGCAATGCCGATGCCGATGCCCGGGCCGATCGCGCCAAGGCCGTAGCCGACAACCTTGAGTGCAGAGATGATGAGTGTCGCTTCCACTATCTTCCTCCTCTTTTCTACGCCCTCGGACCTTCACCGAAAGGCGCTCCGTGGCCTGCGCGCGGATCCTCTTCCCGCGACGCCTCCGGCCGTTTTACCGTTTCCTATATGCCCAAGCCGTGCCATGCGGCGCGGCGAGAAGCCGTAGTACGCGATGGGCGGCGCGACTCAAAGCGCCCCCGCCGCTTGGAGCCTTCTAGTGCTCCGCCGTCGCCAGCCCGATGTAGACCGCCGACAATATGGTGAACACGTACGCCTGCAAGAAGGCCACCAGGCATTCCAGCGCGTACATGAGGATGAGCAAGAGCATCCAGCCGATGGGCGGCAGGCCGAGCAAGATGTTGCCCGACGCGATCATCGACTGCAGGAAGACGCTCGTGGCCAGCGCGAAGATGCCGAGCACCATGTGGCCGGCGAACATGTTGCCGTAAAGCCGGACCGCCAGCGTGAGCCAGCGCAGAATGAGCGAGATCAGCTCGAAGAACCAGATGATGGGAACCATGACCACGGGCAGGCCGGACGGGGCGATGGACTTGATGTAGCCCCAGCCACCGCGCGCCTTGATGCCGACGTAGTTGAAGTAGAAGAACGTGATGGTGGCCAGCGCCCAGGTGACGGAAATCGTGCCGGTGGGCGTCTTCAGGCCGGGGATGAGGCCGATGAAGTTCGAGACGAGGATGAAGAAGAACATGGTGGCCAGAAGCGGCATGTGGGCCTCGTAGCCCTTGCCGATGGCGCCCTCGCCCATGTTTTTCTTCACGCTGTCGTAGCCGTACTCGATCATGTTGGCGAAGCGGTCGGTGGGAATGATGGTGATGCGCTTGGCGCCGACGATGACGACGACGGCCGTGAGCACCACGCACACGCACATCCAGAAGATGTACTGCGTGTAGCCCACGCTGTCGAGGCCGAAGAGCACCTGGCCGCCCGTGATGACAGGCTGGAACAGGTACTGCGGGTCGAACGAATGCTGAAGCTCGGGAACCGAATTCGCGAGCTGCTCGAGAGGATTCACACTCACGCGACTTACCCCTTCTCCTTCACTTACGAACAGAACGCCATATGGAAAACGAGATGGTCGACGCGGTGAGGACGACTATCTCGGCCACGGCAAACGGCAAGAGCAACTCGCGAGCGAGCACGCCGACGGCAATCGCGCTGCCGAACAAGACGAGCGCCGAGACGAGCGTGACCACGAGGAGCAACCCCACGAGGTTCGTCTTGCCGAGCGCGTCGTTTGAAACGGCCGTCATGCGCACGCGGCGCAAGCCCCAGGCAAACGGCAGGACGCTGAGCGCGCCGGCGCATGCACCGAGGACAATCGCCACCGCCGTCACGTTCACCGCTTTCCGTCGTGCACACTCCCGTGTGCCTTCCCATTGCAAACGAGTACGTATGCTAGCAGGAATCCCGAGCTGCGGGCGCAAAATACCGTGTGGCTCGGCCAATCATTTCGGTGAACGGAAAAAACCACGTGTGGAGGGCGTTGAACAGGGGTTTTTCGGGGCGCGAATATGCAGAAAGTATGAAGTTTCGGGCGCGAGTCGGGCGCGGTTCGGCCACAGATCAGGCACAAGCCGGGCGCGGATTGGGCGCGGGTTGGACGCGGATTGGGCGCGGGTTGGACACGGGCCGGGCGCGCTCTACGCTGCGGCTACGCGGGCAGGAGGGCGTCGATCTTCTCCACGCGGCGCGCGTGGCGCCCGCCGGCAAAGGGGGTGGAGAGGAAGGCGTCGAGAATGGCCTCGTTGTCGGCGGCGTCCACGAAGCGCCCGGAGAGCGTGAGGACGTTCGCGTCGTTGTGCTCGCGGGAGAGGCGGGCGAACTCGACGCTCACGGCGTTTGCCGCGCGCACGCCCGGCACCTTGTTGGCCGCGATGGCCATGCCGATGCCCGTGCCGCACACGAGGACCCCGAAGTCGGCCCGGCCGTCTGCCACGGCATGCGCGACGGCGGCGGCGTAGTCGGGGTAGTCCACGCTGTCGGCGCTGTCGCAGCCGCAGTCCTCGACCACGTGGCCGCGCGACGCCAACCAAGCGCGCAGGCTCTCCTTCTGCTCGAAGCCGCCGTGGTCGCTGCCGATGGCGATGCGCAGGTCGTGCGTCTGTGGCATGTCGTGTACCTTCCCCTCGTCTACATATATATGTATCGCGGCGTCGTCCCACCGCACGCGCGCGATGCATGGTGAACGCGACGTGCGCTCTTCACGGTGAAGCTTTTCACGGCGAGGTGCGACGTGCGCTGTTCACGGTGAAGCGCGGCGCGCGGCAAGCCTCGTGTTCACGCGCCGGCCGCGGCCTCCATGATAGCGCCTTCGGGGATGGCGCCGGAGCGCACGATGCGCAAACTCTCCCCCGTGCAGTCCACGATGGTGGACGGCACGGCGCCCGGGCACTCTTCGGGCAGGCAGGCCGCCCCGGGCAGCAAGAGAAAACCCGGCTCGATGTCTGTGCGCCGCGCGGGCGCGGGCATGCCGTGGATGTTGGCCGAGGTGCAGGCAAGGGGCGCGTCGATCGCGCGCATGAGGGCGCGCAGCGCGTCGTCGTCGGGCACGCGCAGGGCGAGGGTACCGTCGTCGGCGCAGCAACCGATCGCGCGGGCGGGAAGCGAGGCCTTCACCACGAGGGTGAGCGCCCCCGGCCACAGCCGCGCGGCGAGCTTTCGCGCTGCGGCGCCAGGCTCTGCCGCCCAGCAGGAAAACGCCTCGTCTGCGTCGGGCACGAGCCACGCGAGCGCCTGGCTGCGGGGGCGCAGCTTCAACGCGCATATCGTCTCGACCGCCGCAGGCGTCGGCACGGCGGCCAGCCCGTAGACGGTGTCGGTGCCGAGAACCACGACCTGGCCTGCGGACAGCGCGGCGACGAGCTCCGGGTCCGGCTGCGGATGAACGTCCGCCTTCAGGTCTGCGTCCGGCCGCGGCGTCGTGCCCGGCTGCGGCGTCGTGTCCGCCGTCGAGTCCATGCCCGTCTGCGGTTCCGCGCCCTCCCCCATCGCCGCCCGTGCGCTCATGCCCGTGCCTCCGCCTGCGCGGCAAGCATGGTGCGCGCGTGCTCCAGCGCGCTTGCATCCGAGCTGCCGGAGAGCATGCGCGCGATCTCGGCCACGCGCTTTTCGCCGTCCACGCGCACGACGCAGGTGAGCTGCGCACCGTCCGCGTCCGTCTCCTTTTCCACCACGTAGTGCGCGTCGGCCAGGGCCGCCACCTGCGCCAGATGCGTGACCACGACGACCTGCGCCCCATTGCTGAGCCGTGCGAGGCGCGAGGCCACGGCGTTTGCCGTCTGCCCGCCGATGCCGGCGTCCACCTCGTCGAAGACGAGCATGTCCTCACCGCCGCCCGCGTGGGCGCGGCGCACGCACTCCAGAGCGAGCAGCACGCGGGACAGCTCGCCGCCACTTGCGATGCGCGCGAGCGGACGGGGGCGCGTGGCAGGCGACGGAGCGTAGAGCAGCTCCGCCGCGTGCGCGCCGGCCTCCGTCCAGCGCTCGAAGGGCAGCTCGGTGAAGGAAAACGAGAACGCGGCCTGCGGCATCGCGAGTTCGGCCAGCTCGGCGCCCAGTTTCTCGCAGAGTTCGCGGCCAGATGCCTCGCGCAGCTCTGAGAGCGCCCGGGCCTCGCGCTCCAAGGCCTCGCGGGCGGCCGCCTCTTCGAGGCGTGCGGCCTCGAGGCGGGCCGGCGCGTCGTCTGCGGCATCGACCAGCTCGCGCGCGCGGGCCCTCGTGGCAAGCACCTGCTCCATGCCCGGCCCGAAGCGGCGCATGAGGCCGGAAAGCGCGTCGAGGCGCGAGAGCACCTCTTCGAGGCGCTGCGGGTCGGCGTCGAGGTGCGCGGCGTATGCGGACAGGTCGCGCCCCACGTCGGAGGCCGTCTCGGACAGCTCGTCCACACGCGCGGCCAGCTCGTCGAGCGCGGGGTCGATGCCCTGGTGCCGCCCCAGCTCGTCTGCCGCGCGGGCCAGCTGGTCGAGCGCCGCGCCGTCGTCGTGCAGCGCCGCCTTCGCCGCGAACAGCGCCCGTGCCAGCTGCTCGGCATGCTGCAGGCGCGGCAGCTCGGCCTCGAGCTCTTCATATTCACCATCCACAGGCGCCACCTTGTCGATCTCGGCGGCGGCAAAGGAGAGAAACTCCAGCTCGCCGGCCGCCGTGTCCTGCGCCTCTTCCAAGGCCTCGACGCGCGCGGCCGCCGCGCGCCACGCGTCGCGCGCCTCGCGGTAGGGGGCGAGGTGGGCCAGCTCGGGGTCGATCCACGCGTCCAGATACGACAGCTGGAAGGCGGGCTGCAGCAGCGCCACCTGCTCGTGCTGGCCGAGCATGCGCACGGACTTCGCGGCCTCGGCCAGCTCGGCGACCGTGGCCATGTGCCCGTCCACGCGGCAGCGCGAGCGCCCCTTCGCCGACACCTGGCGCGAGACGACGTGCTCTTCGCCGTCCGCGAAAAAGCGCGCCTCGGCGCAGGCATGCTCGGCGCCGTCGCGCACCGCCTGCGCGTCCGCCCTATGCCCGCACACCATCTTCAACGCGGACAGAAGCGCCGTCTTGCCCGCGCCCGTCTCGCCCGTCAGGACCGTCAGGCCTTCGGGAAAGGAGATGTCGGCCTCGGCGATGAGGGCGACGTTTTGCACATGCAGCTCGTCGAGCATGGAAGGCCTCCTTCACCCGCGCTCGTCGAAGAAGAGCTCCGCGACGTTTTCGAAGAACTCGCCGCCGCCCCGCGCGAAGAGCACGTCCTTTTCCCCACGGCGGCACACGATGTGCTCGGGCACGGCCGGCGTGCGCAGGACCTGGCCGTCGATGAACAGCGATGCCTCGGCGGTGTAGCGGCCCAAGAGGCGCAGCTCCAGCACGTCGGAGCCCGCGAGCACGAGGGCGCGGGAGTTGATGGTGTGCGGCGCGACCGGCACCACGACAAGCCCGCCGTAGCCCGGCGAGACGATGGGGCCGCCCGCCGAGAGCGCATACGCCGTCGAGCCCGTGGCCGTGGCCGCCACGAAGCCGTCGGCGCGCACGTGCGCGATGGAGGTGCCGTTGACCGCGTAGGAGTATTCGACCATGTGGCCGGAGGTGCCGCGGGTGAACGCCAGCTCGTTGAGGGCCGTGCAGGTCATGCGCGTGCCGTCCGCGCAGGCCACTTCGGCGTCGAGGGTGGCGCGGCGCTCGAAGGGGACGTCGCCTGCAAGCGCGTCGCAGACCAGCTCCACCTCGTCGCGGTCGGGGTTGCCCGAGAGAAACGCGAGGTGGCCGTAGTTGAAGCCCAGCAGGGGCACGGGCGCGAAGTCGATGAGGTGCGCGGCGCCGAAGAAGGTGCCGTCGCCGCCCATGGGCACCACGAGGGCAAGCTCTGCCACGTCGCAGGGCAGGGTGCGCGTGTCGGGCGGCTGGACCTCGCAGTCGATGCCCGCCACGACAAGGCGGCTTTTCAGGTAGCCCGCGTGCGCGACAGCCTCGGGGTCGCCCGAGGGCACCAGCAAGACCTTCATGTCCCCTCCCCTTCAAACATCTCGTGGGCCGCCGCGACGAGCGCGTGGATGTGCGCCTCGTCAATGGTAGCGCAGCACGCGGGGGCGCCCGCGCTGTTTTTCACGGTGAACGGGGTGGCCGTCTGCGCGCGCGCCGTACCGGCCTGCACTTCGCCGTCTGCCTGCGGCGCTTCACCGTCCGCGCCGAAGGCATCTGCCTGCCCCTTTTGCGCCCACATGAAAAACTCGATGTTGCCCTTGCGCCCGCGCACGGGAGAGGCCGCAAACCCGCGCACGGAAAAGCCCGTCTTGCGCGCGGCGTCTACGGCCAGGTGCAGCGCCGCCTCGTGGGCGGACGCGTCGCAGACCACGCCGCCGTCTCCCACCAGGGCGGCCGGCAGCTCGAACTGCGGCTTCACGAGCAGCACCGCAGAGGCGCCCTCCCCGAGCAGCCCGTAGATGTCGGGCAGCACCGCGGCCAGCGCGATGAAGGAGAGGTCGGCCACAGCAAGCGCCACCTCCCCGCCGAGGTCGGCGGCGGAAAGCCCGCGCACGTTCGTGTTTTCCAGCAGTGTCACGCGCGCATCGTTGCGCAAGGCCCAGGCGAAGTCCGCCCGCCCCACGTCCACGGCGACGACGTGCGCCGCCCCGCGCCCGAGCAGGCAGTCGGTGAAGCCGCCGGTGGAACAGCCGAGGTCGGCGCAGCGCAGGCCGCGCGGGTCCACGCCGAAGGCATCGAGAGCGCCTGCAAGCTTCATCCCGCCGCGCGAGACGAAGGGGCAGGCCCGCTGCTTCATCCGGATCTTCGCGTCGGGGGAAATGCGCATGCCGCTCGAATCGGCGCGGTGCTCGCCCACGACGACCTCGCCTGCCATCACGGCGGCCTGCGCGTCGTGCAAGGTGGCGCACAGGCCCCGCGCCACGAGCAGCTCGTCGAGCCTCGGCTTCTTCACGCGCCGCGCTTCTTGCCGCGGCCTGCAGCGCCGTTTTGTGCGCCATCGTCGGCGCCCGCGCTGCCGCAGCCCGCATCCGCGCCGCGCCCCTCGATGTCGGCGGCGATGCGCTCCACCAGGTTCTCGCGCGAAAGCCCCAGCTTGGCGAAGAGCTCGGGCACGCTGCCCTGCTCGACGAACTCGTCGGGATACCCCACGCAGCGCACCTGCGGCGCCAGCCCAAAGCCCGCCAGGCACTCGAGCACCGCCGAGCCGAAGCCGCCGACCGTCGTGTTGTCCTCCAGGGTGTAGACAAGCCCCGTGGCGGCCGCCGCGCGCACCGCCTCGACGTCCACCGGCTTTGCCCAGCGCATGTCGTAGACCGCGACGCTGCGCCCCGCGTCTGCCAGCGCCCGCGCCGTCTCGCAGGCCACGTGCACCGTGCGCCCGAGCGCGAGAATCGCCGCCTCGTCGCCGTCGGCAAGCTTCACCGCACGCCCGAGCTCCCACGCCGGATGCGCGCGCCCCTCGCCGGAATACGCCTCGCCTCTTGGGTAGCGCAAGGCGATGGGCCCGTCCCCGCACGCGACGGCAAAGCGCAGCGCGTCGCGCAGCTCGCAGGCATCGGCGGGCGCCATGATGCGCATGCCCGGCACCGTGCGCAGATACGACAGGTCGAAGGCGCCGTGGTGCGTCGGGCCGTCGGCGCCCACGAGCCCGGCGCGGTCCACGGCGAACACCACGTGCCGGCGCTGCAAGGCCACGTCGATCATGATCTGGTCGTAGGCGCGCTGCAAAAAGGTCGAGTAGATGGCCACGACGGGCACCTTGCCGCCCGCCGCCAGCGCAGAGGCCATGCCGACGGCGTTTTCCTCGGCGATACCGACGTCGAAGAAACGCGCGGGATGCGCTTGTCGAAACGCCTCGAGCCCCGTGCCCGCGCTCATCGCCGCCGTGATGGCCACCACGCGCTCGTCGCCGGCGGCCAGCTCCACGAGCTCTTCGGAAAACACGTCCGTGTAGGTCGGCGCGCTCTTTTTCCGCACGAGCTCGCCTGTCGCGATGTCGAAGGGACCGACGCCGTGGAAGCGCTCGGGGTGCGCCTCGGCCGGCGGATACCCCCGCCCTTTGTCGGTGGTGGCGTGCACGACCACAGGGCCGCCCAGATCCTTCGCGCGCTGCAAGATGGTCTCCAGCCCCGCGATGTCGTGGCCGTCGATGGGGCCGACGTAGGTGACGCCGAATTCCTCGAAAAACATCGAGCCGTCCGGCAAGACCAGCTGCTTCACCGACTCCTTCACCGCGTTGCCCGCGTCCATGAGCGCGCGCCCCACGCGTCCCGACGAGGTCATGGTGCCCTCCACCTTGTCGCGCAGCTGCGTGTACTTGTGCGAGAGGCGCATCTGCCCGAGGTAGTGCGCGAACCCGCCGACGTTGGGCGATATGGACATGCCGTTGTCGTTTAAGACGATGATGAGGCGCGTGCCCAGATGCCCGATCTGGTTCAAGGCCTCGAGGGCCATGCCGCCGGTGAACGACGCGTCGCCGATCAGCGCGGCGATGGTCTCGTCGCCGCCATCGAGGTCGCGGGCCAGCGCGTAGCCCAGCGCAAGCGACAGCGAGTCGGAGGCGTGCCCGGCGTCGTTGGAGTCGTAGGGACTTTCGTCGATCTTGGGAAAACCCGACAGGCCGCCGAAGGTGCGCAGGGTTGAGAAGGCCTCCTGCCTGCCCGTGAGCAGCTTGTGCGCGTAGGCCTGGTGGCCGACGTCGAAGACGATGCGGTCGGAGGGGCAGTCGAGCACGCGGTGCAGCGCGAGGATGATCTCGACGGCGCCCAGCGAGGACGCCAGATGCCCGCCGCGGTCGCTCGTCGTCGCGACCATCTGCGCGCGCAGCTCCAGCGCGAGGCGGTCCAGCTCGGGATAGTCGAGCGCCTTCAGGTCGGCGGGCGAGTGTATGGAACGCAGCAGCTCTGCAGCCATGGGAGGCGCCGCCTACTCGTCTTCGCCTTCGGCGGATGTCGCGGGCTCGGCAGATTCGGCCTCGTCAGAAGCGGCGTCTGCCTCGTCGGAAGCCGCGTCGTCGGAAGCGGCGTCTGCCTCGTCCGCAGCCTCGCCGTCCGCGCCCTCTGCGGGCGTGTCCGCGTCGGTGCCTTCACCAGACGCGTCGGCAC
>CAVAWX010000002.1:0-48717 GCA_963592385.1 Acidaminococcaceae bacterium
GCGGGGCATTACCTCAGCTGGATAGAGGGACTGACTACGAATCAGTACGTCACAGGTTCGAATCCTGTATGCCCCACCACTTGAACTCGCAGGCCGAAAGGGCATTTTCGCTCTTTCGGCTTTTTGCTTTTCGTCGCGCCGCCTGCCCGCGCGGCTCTCTTATAGCTCGCTTTCCTGGGAGACGACGCCGCAGGCGGCGGCGTACATGCGCGCGACCTGCCTGTCCAGGCGCTCGTGCTCGCGCTCGGCGCTGCGCCGCGCCCGCTCCTCGGCAGCCTCGGCGACAGAGAAGCGGCAGCCGCAGTAGTTCTGGCGGTACATCCCCAGCTCGCGCGAGCGGCGCGTGGCTTTCTCGTAGCGGCAGCGGAAATCGCGGAAAACGGCCTCGAGCCCGTGGCGCGCGCAGGCCGCCTCCAGCTCCTCGCGGATGATGTCGGTGAACTGGTAGGGGCTGATGGTCAGCGTCGTGGACATGGCGTCGCAGACCAGCGCCTCGGCCCGCGCGGCCGCCGCCTCGAGGCGCAGCGCATAGCAGGCACGGCAGCGTTTCTCGCGCGCGCCGCCGAAGACGCCCGCCGTGCGTTCCCACGCGTCCACGTCGTAGTCCTCGGCAAACAGGGGCAGCCCGTGCGGTTCGGCCACGAACGCGCGCAGCACCTCGAGGCGCCGCTCGTATTCACCCTGCGGATGGATGTTGGGGTTCGCGTAGTCGACGACAAGCTCTGCGCCCGCCTCGGCAAAGACATCGACCGGCTCGAGCGCGCACGGCCCGCAGCAGGCATGGAGCAGCAGTTTCACGGCCATCGACGCGGATGGCCTACAGGTCGAGGAGCGAGGCGATCTTGGCCTCGGCCTGCGCCTGCGAGATCTGGCCGGACTGCACCTGCGCCAGAATCGACTGCACGTCGTCGGCCTTGTCGAGGTTCTTCGTGACCACCTCGTTCACCTGCTCGGCGTCCGTCACGTCCACGCCGAGGTCTGCGGCGATCTCGGCCACCGCCTGGACTTCGCTTTCGCTCAGCCCTAGCTGCGTGGTCGCCACCTCGAAGGCGTTGCCGGACTCGGTGCCCGTGGCCGCCGTCACGGCCGACGAGGCGACGCTTTTGCCCGAGGCGATGCCCTGCACAAACGATAGCGGCATCGTGTTGCCCGTGGCCACGCAGATGCCCAGATAGCCGAAGACGGCGATGAAGAGGACGACGACCATGAGGGTGACGGTCTTGAAGACGGTTTTGACCATGCGACGCGCTCCTTCGCTCGGCTGCACGCGCATGCGCGCACGGCCTTTCCAAGTTGGCGGGGCCTTTTGCTATCATCATGCATTCAGTTAAGGAGAGCAGATGAAGACCGACGATTTCGACTACGAACTTCCCGAAACCTACATAGCCCAGACGCCTGCCGTGCCGCGCGACTCGTGCAAGCTCATGGTGCTGGAGCGTGACGGCCGCGTCGCGCACCGCGTCTTCTCCGACATCGTGGACTACGTGCGCCCGGGCGATTTGTTCGTGGTGAACGAGACGCGCGTGTTGCCCGCGCGCCTGTTCGGGCGCAAGGCGACGGGCGGGCGCGTCGAGTGCCTGCTGCTCGACCGGGTGGCGCACGCGACGGCCGACGCGGCCGAGCAGACCTGGAACTGCATGGTGCGGCCGGGCAAGCGCCTGAAGCCGGGCGCGCGCATCGAGTTTCGCGCAGGCGACGGGGGCGCGGGCGCTGGGGACAACGGTGAAGAGGGCGGTGAAAGGGCTGGTGAAACGTCCGCCGGCGCTGGCACCGCTGCAGCAGACGCCGCCGCCTCCGAGGGCGCCCCGCTGCTTCTCGGCGAGGTGGTGGGCATAGACCCCGACAACGGCAGCCGCGCCGTCCGCTTCACCCTGCCCGAGGGCGCGGACTTCGCAGACGTGGCCGCCGCGCTGCACGAGCTGGGGCACACGCCCCTGCCGCCCTACATCAAAGACTACGCCGGCGACGAGGAGCTCTACCAGACGGTCTACGCGAAAGAGGAGAGGAGCGCCGCCGCGCCGACGGCCGGCCTGCACTTCACCGAGGAGCTGATCGCGCGCATGAAGGATGCGGGCGCGCGCTTCGCGCAGGTGGACCTCGAGGTGGGGCTGGACACGTTTCGCCTCGTGGAAGAAGACGACCCCGCCGAGCACGCCATGCACACGGAGCGCTACACGGTGCCGCCCGCGACCGCGCGCGCCGTGGCCGCCACGAAGGCAGCCGGCGGGCGCGTGATCGCCGTGGGCACGACCTCGGTGCGCTCGCTGGAATCCGCCGCCGCGGCAACAGGCGTCGTCGAGGCGTGCGAGCGCGCGGCCACCGACCTGTTCATCCTGCCGGGATACGAGTTCAAGGTGGTCGACGCCATCGTCACGAACTTCCACGTCCCGCGCTCGACGCTGATGATGCTCGTGTCGGCGTTTTCGGGGCGCGAGCACATCATGGATGCCTACGAGCAGGCAAAACGCGAGAACTACCGCTTCTTCAGCTTCGGCGACGCGATGCTGTTGCTGTAAGGGAGGGACGCGGCGGGCACGCATGGCCACGCACAGGCACGGGCGGTCCGCACCCGCGCACCCGCGCCCGCGAGCTGGCCGCTGCCACGTTCACCACGACACGGACCGGGAGGGCTGCCCCGCGCACCCCCCGCGATTGAAAGGATGAGCCCATGTTCGAGTTCGACCTGCTGGCCCGCGACACGTCCACGGCGGCCCGGCGCGGCCGCTTCCACACGCCGCACGGCACCATCGAGACCCCCATCTTCATGCCGGTGGGCACGCAGGCCACGGTGAAGGGCGTGACCGTGCCGCAGCTGCACGAGGTGGGCGCGCAGATCATCCTCGCGAACACCTACCACCTCTACCTGCGCCCGGGCACCGAGGTGCTCGAGAAATTCGGCGGCGTGCACAAGTTCATGAACTGGGACGGCCCGATCCTCACCGACAGCGGCGGCTTCCAGGTGTTCAGCCTCGCGCACACGCTCAAGCTCGACGCCGACGGCATCGACTTCACCAGCATCGTGGACGGCAGCAAGCACCGCTGGACGCCCGAGGACAACATGCGCGTGCAGGAGGCCATCGGCGGCGACATCATCATGCAGCTCGACCAGTGCACGCACTACCCGGCCACGCGCGACGAGGTGGCCGCGGCCGTCGAGCGTTCGGCGGCGTGGGCGGCCCGCTGCAAGGAGGCGCATGTCCGCGACGACCAGGCGCTGTTCGGCATCGTGCAAGGCGGCGTCTTCGAGGACCTGCGTGCACAAAGCGCCGCCCGCGTGCGCGCGCTCGACTTCCCGGGCTACGGCATAGGCGGCTATTCGGTGGGAGAGGACCACGAGATCATGCTCGCCCAGCTGCCGGCCGTGGCGGCGGCGCTGCCCGAGGACAAGCCGCGCTACCTCATGGGCGTGGGCAACCCGACGACGCTCGTGCGGGGCGTGGCCTGCGGCATCGACATGTTCGACTGCGTGCTGCCCACGCGCACGGCCCGCATGGGCACGGCCTTTTCCAGCCAGGGGCGCATGAACATGCGCAACGCGAAGTATCGCTTCGACGACCGGCCGCTCGACGAGGCATGCAGCTGCCCGGTGTGCCGGGGGTACTCGCGTGCCTATATACGGCATCTGGTGAAGATGGACGAGATCTTGCACTCGACGCTGCTGTCCATCCACAACATCTACTTCCTGCTCGACTTGATGCGCCGCGCGCGCGAGGCCGTCGAGGCGGGCCGCTACAAGGAGTTCCTCGACGAGTGGATGGCGTCTCCCGCCGCCGCCGACTACTAGGGTAGGGCGCCGTCGCCCGGCGCCTCGTCTTCACGAGACCGCCACGCCTGCCCGCGCTCTCCAAAAAAACTTCCCACGGCTTCCCCCGCGCCCGCGCGTGCTAGGGGTTGTGCCCTCTTTTTCACCATGCACAAGATGTTGCGTCGGCCCCCTTCCAGGGATGGGGCGCGCATGCCCTTTACCCAGCGTCTTGGGGGACTTCGGGGGAAAAGAGTATTGAGAAATGGGAAGAAATGGGATATATTTCCAAACGCAGCCCCTCAACCGAAGCCTAATCACAGCACGGGGGGCTGCTCTTAGAAGCTAGCTTGCGCGGGGAGGTGGCACATGCGTTTCTTCGGCACGGACGAGCGGTCCGTCGACGACAAGGGGCGTGTGTCGCTTCCCGCCAAGATGCGCAAGGCGCTGCCGGACGAGGTCGTGATCGTCCCCGGCTTCGACGACGCCCTCTACGTGTTTTCCGAAGAGGCGTTCCTCGACTGGGTGGACTCCTTCTTCCCCGAAGAAGAAGGCGGCTACGACCCGCGCAAACGCGCGCATATCGAGCTTCGTTCGGCGCTCACGCGCTCGGCTGAAAGCGTGAGCATCGACTCTGTGGGGCGGGTGAAGATCCCGGCCAAGCAGCGCGTGCGGGCTTCGATCGAAAAGGATGTGACCGTCACCGGCAACGACGACCACATCGAGCTTTGGGACTCGCGGAAGTTTGCAGACCACGACGACTCGTTCTGCATCGACGACCTCCTCGAGGACTGAGCAGCACGTTGAAACGCGAATACCGGCACACTCCCGTCATGCTGGAGGAAGTGCTCGCGGCGCTCGACGTGCAGCCGGGGGAGGTCTACCTGGACTGCACGCTCGGCGCGGCAGGGCACGCGAAGGCCGCCGCCGCGCGCATCGCGCCGGATGGCCTGCTCCTCGGCATCGACCAAGACGATGCGGCACTTGCGGCGGCGTCTGAGGCACTGGCCGACTCGGGCCTTTGCGGCAAGCCTGTTCTGATGAAGGGGAATTTCTCCTGCATGGACGACTTGCTCGTGGAGGCTGCCGTGCCCGGCGTCGATGCGGTCTTGCTCGATTTGGGAGTGAGCTCTCCGCAGTTCGACTTTGCCGAGCGGGGCTTCTCCTACCGCATGGACGCCCCGCTCGACATGCGCATGGACCCGCAGACGCAGACGATGTCCGCGGCCGATGTGCTCGCAAGCTACTCATGCGATGAACTCACGCACGTGCTTTCAGCGACGAACTCACGCACGTGTTTTCAGCGTACGGCGAGGAAAAATGGGCTGCCCGCATCGCTCGATTCGTGTGCGACGAGCGGCGCGGGCACCCCGTCGAGACCACGTTCCAGCTCGTCGACATAGTGAAGCGCGCGATCCCGGCCGCTGCCCGCCGCGAGGGCGGACACCCGGCCAAGCGCACGTTCCAGGCGCTGCGCATCGAGGTGAACCACGAGCTCGACGCGTTGCGCGCGGGACTCGACGCGGCGATCCGCTGGCTGAACCCCGGCGGGCGCGTCGCGGTCATCAGCTACCACTCGCTCGAGGACCGCATCGTGAAGGAGACCTTCCGCAAAGCGGAGAAGCCCTGCGTATGCCCGCCGGATCTGCCGGTGTGCGTGTGCGGGAGAAAGCCGGTGCTCGAGGTGCTGACGCGCAAGCCGGTGCGTGCGTCGGCGGCCGAAATCGAAGAGAACCCGCGGGCGCACAGCGCGCTTCTGCGGGCGGCACGGAAGTTGTAGCGCGCGCATGAGGTAGGCGCGTGTGAACGAAAGAGAGCTGCGGTGCGCATGAAGGCAGGCGCGCCGGGGCAGGGTGAAATGGACGGCGAAGAGGAAAGGAGATGCAGGACATGGCACGCGGCAGCTACCAGACGCGCGGCGCAAGCTCCCGCAGCACGCGCGGCGGCTCTGGGCGCGCGACGTCTGCGCGCGCTGCTTCGACGCGCACGGGCGCGACGGCCGCGGGCTCCAGGACGCGCTACGCGCAGGGACGCGACGCCGCGTCCACGGGGGCAGCCGGGCATTCGCGCTATGCGTACGGCTCCGAGGCCGTCGACTTCGAGCGCCTCGAGCGCGAGCAGGCGCAGACCTCCCACGAGCGCGTACGCGAGTTTTCCCGCAAGCCCCGCCTGCACGCCCACGACGGCGCCGGCCGCAAGCCCGTAGGCATCAGCTACGCGCAGTCGCTGCTCTTCAAGGCCGTCATCGCCTGCGCCGCCCTCATCGCCGCCGCCGCCTTCGTCAGCGTGTGGATGAACGCCTCGACGCTGCAGACCATGGCCAACACCGAAAGCCTCGCCGGGCAGATCAAGGCCGCGCAGGCCGCCACGACCAAGCTCGAGCTCGAGCATTCCCAGCTCACGAGCCCCGCACGCCTCGAGTCCGCCGCCGCGGGCCTCGGCATGAGCGTGGACACCAGCGCCGAGTTCATCGAGGTGGACCCCGTGCCCACGGTCGTCACCTTCTCCAACGGCAGGATATCCATAGCCGACACGATCGAGAGCACCCGTCTGGCCGCGGCCCGCGACTAGGACGCGCACGGCAGCGCCGGCCGAGACGACAGCCGCATGGCACACGAGAAACGCGACAGCATATTCGAGAGGGCGCCGTCCACGCGCGACTGGACGATACTGCTGGTGTTCGCCGTCCTGTTCACCGCCATCGTGGCCCGTCTCGTGTGGGTGCAGGTGATCGACGCCGACGAGAACGCGCGCAAGGCCCGCGAGTCGCACACCACCGAGGTCGTGCAGACCGTGAAGCGCGGCACCATCTACGACCGCAACGGCGAGACGATCGCGGCCAGCATCGACGCGACGACCATCTACGCCGACCCGACCGAGGTCCAAGACCCGCAAAGCGTCGCCCGCGTGCTGGCCTCCCATCTCGAGGAGCCCTACAAGCTGGGCTACGAGGACTGCCTGTCGCTTGTGACGACGCAAAACACCTCCTTCGTCTACATCAAGCGCAAGGCCGACGCCGACGTGGCCAAGGCGCTGAAAGAGGAGCTGAAGTCCAAGAGTCTCGCCGGCATCCACTACCTCTCCGACAGCAAGCGCGTCTACCCCAACAACGAGACCGGCGCGCAGGTGATAGGCTCCATCGACGTGGACGGCAACGGCATCGCCGGCCTCGAGATGCAGTACAACGAGCTGCTGTCCGGCTCGAGCGACACCAGCGACGTCACGCAGGGGCTGAAGGGCATCCCGATGGTCGGCGTCACGACGGGCACGGACGCCACGGACGCGACGGGCAGCTCCATCACGACCTCCATCGACATCAAGCTGCAGCAGCGCTGCGAGACGAGCCTGCTGTCCACCATCGAGGAGTACAAGGCCAAGGGCGGCTCTGCCACGGTGGTGGACGCGGCCACGGGCGAGATATACGCCGCGTGCTCGTTCACGCAAAAGGAGACGACGGACGAGAGCGCGGGCGGGGAGAGCTCGGGCGAGGCCGCCGACGGCGAAAGCAGCGGCGAGAAGCTGTCCTGGGGCCAGGACGTGGGCAAGATCTGGAGCCTCGACGACTCCTACGAGCCGGGCTCGACCTTCAAGGCGCTCACCGCCGCCGCCGTGCTCGAACACACGGACACGACCCCCGATTCCGTGTTCTCCGTGCCCTCCAAGCTGCAGGTCTACGACTCCACGGTGACGGACTCGCACGAGCACGGCGACATCGAGCTGAGCCTGAGCTCCATCATCGCGCAAAGCTCCAACATCGGCATGGTGAAGGCCGGCGAGACCCTCTCCAACGAGCAGCTGCGCGAGACCTACAAGGCCTTCGGCATAGGGGTGAAACCCGAGACGGATTTCCCGGGCGTCGTCTCCGGGCTGCTCGAGCAGACGTCTGACTGGGACGGCGTGCAGGAGGCCAACATCACCTTCGGCCAGGGCCTGAGCACGAGCGCCCTGCAGATGGCGCGCGCCTACTGCGCCTTGGAGCAGGGCGGGACGCTGCGCACGCCGCACTTCCTCACCGGCGTGGTCCAAGACGAGGAGGCCTCGCTCGAGTACGCGCAGAAGTTCTCCGCCACCTCGCAGGCCTGCGACGCCGAGGTGTGCGCGCAGGTCACGGGCATGCTGCGCCAGGTGGTCGCAAGCGAGGAGGGCACGGGCAACGACGCGGCCATCGAGGGCTTCGACGTGGTGGGAAAGACGGGCACGGCCGAGGTCGCCGACAACTCGGGGAAGTACCGCGCGGGCGCCTACATCGTCTCGTTTGCCGGCTGGCTGGAAGGCTCCACGAGCGACCTCGTGTGCATCGTGACGGTCGAGGAGCCCCAGACGGAATCGGGCGGCGGTCCTGTGTGCGGGCCTGTTTTTGCCGATATCATGTCGTTTGCCATCGGGTGCTACCAAATCAGCCCCGATAGAAGTTAAATATTCGTTTGGATTTCGGACAGTCGGGCGAGAGGCGGCAGGGGAAAAGAGCATGCAGCTTGCAATCGAGAAGGTCTTTTCCGGCGTGGAGCATGCCGTCGTGCGCGGGAGCATCGATTCCGTGCTCGTGGGCGACGTCGTCTACGCCTCCTCGGAGGTGAAGCCCGGGGCGCTCTTTTTCTGCGTCGTGGGCACGCGCGTGGACGGGCACGACTTCGCGCAGGCCGCCGTCGCGGCGGGCGCGGTCGCCCTCGTGGTCGAGCGCCCGGTCGAAGGCTGCGAGGTGCCCCAGATACAGGTGGCCGACACGCGGCGCGCGCTGGCTTTGTGCGCGGCGAACTTCTTCGGCCGCCCTGCCGAGAAGCTTTCCCTCGTGGGCGTGACCGGCACGAACGGCAAGACGACGACGACCTTCCTCGTCGAGCACATGGCGGCATGCGCCGCGAAGGTGAAGACGGGCCTTGTGGGCACGGTCGAGGTGCACGTGGGCGACGAGCGCCGCCGCTCGCTTCGCACCACCCCGGAAAGCCGCGATCTGCAGGCGCTGCTTGCCGACATGGTGGACGCGGGCGTGGGCGTGGCGGCCCTCGAGGTGTCGAGCCACGCCATCGACTTGAACCGCATCGCGGGCACGCGCTTTGCCGTCGCGGCCTTCACCAACCTCTCCCAAGACCACCTCGACTACCACAAGACCATGGAGGACTACTTCGCGGCCAAGGCGCGCCTGTTCACCGACCACGAGGTGGGCGCGCGCGTCGTCTGCATCGACCACGAGCACGGCAGGCGCCTCGTGCAGATCTGCGAGCAGGCCGGCCACGAGGTCTTGACGGTCGGGGCGAACCGCGAGGCCTTCGTGCATCTGGAACGCGCCGTCTACGCGCCGCACACGACGCTTGTCACGCTGTCGTTCGGCGGCCAGCAGACAGACGAGTTCGCCTTGCCGCTGGTGGGGCGCTTCAACGTGGAAAACGCCCTCGTGTGCGCGGGCATCGGCGTGGCGCTGGGATATGCCCCGCAGGAGATATGCGACGCCCTCGCCTCGGCGCCGCAGGTGCCGGGCCGCATGCAGAGCGTGCAGGGCACGGACGGCACGCAGCCGCCCTTCGGCGTGCTCGTGGACTACGCGCACACGCCCGATGCCGTCGCCAAGGCCATCTCCGCCGTGGCCGACGTCACCCCCGGGCGCGTCATCTGCGTGTTCGGCTGCGGCGGCGACCGCGACCGCGACAAGCGCCCGAAGATGGGAGCGGCCGCGTTGTCGGCCGACATCGCCGTCGTCACCTCAGACAACCCGCGCACCGAAGACGCGCGCTCCATCATCGACCAGATCCTGCCCGGCATGGAGGGCGCCGGCGCGCGCGTGCACGTCGAGCCCGACCGCCGCCGCGCAGTGCGCCTCGCGCTCTCGCTGGCCGAAAGCGGCGACGCCGTGCTGATCTGCGGCAAGGGCCACGAGGACTACCAGATAGTGGGCACCGAGAAGCTGCCCTTCGACGACCGCGTCGTCGCGGCCGAGGAGATCGATGCCCTGTGATAGAGATCGACGCGAAAAAGATAGCCGAGGTCGCAGGCGGCGAGCTTCTGGCCGACGACCAGAGCGCGGCCCGCGTGGCCAAGGGGCTGGTGTGGGACACGCGCGAGCTGGCGGCCGGCAACATCTTCCTCGCCATACCCGGCGCGCGCGTGGACGGCAACGACTTCCTTTCGCAGGCCGCGATGGCAGGCGCCGGCTGCGTGGTGTGCACGCGGACCCCGAGCGATGCCGCCCGCGCGGTGGCAGGCGAGTTCTCCTGCCCCATCGTGGTCGTGGCAGACGCCGTGGCGGCTTTGGCGGCGCTCGCGGGCTGGTGGCGCGACCAGATCCGCGCCGTCGTCGTGGGCGTCACGGGCTCGACCGGCAAGACCTCGACCAAGGACTTCATCGCGGCCGTCCTGCGCCGCTCCTTCAACGTGGTCGCCACGCAGGGCAACCACAACAACGAGCTGGGCGTGCCCCAGACCGTGCTGGCGGCGGCCAAGGACACCGAGGTGCTCGTCGTGGAGATGGGCATGCGCGGCGCCGGCCAGATCGAGCAGCTGTGCCGCTTCGTGAAGCCCTCCATCGGCGTCGTCACCAACGTCGGCGTGGCGCACATGGAGCTTCTGGGCTCGCAGGAGGCCATCGCGCGGGCCAAGGCCGAGCTGCTGGCCGCCCTGCCCGCCGACGGGCTTGCGGTGGTGAACGCCGACGACGCGCACACGCCGCTTCTGCGCGAGGCGGGCGGCGTCGACGCGCGCGGCCTTGCCTGCATGAGCTTCGGCCTGTCCGAGGCGGCCGACCTGCGCGCCGGCGAGGTCGAGATGCGCACGGACGCTTGCGCCTCGTTTTACCTCGAGGCAGCCGACGGCAAGCCTGCGCGCCAGGTGCACCTGGCGACCCCCGGGCGCCACAACGTGGAAAACGCGCTGGCCGCCGCATGCGTCGCCTCCTACCTCGGGATGTCTGCCGAGAAAATCGCCGCCGGCCTGGCAGACGCGCGTCCGAGCGGCATGCGCATGCAGGTCGTGCGCGGCCCGCGCGGCGCCACCTTCGTCAACGACGCCTACAACGCCAACCCCGACTCCATGGACGCGGCGCTGAGCGCCCTGCACGACATGGACTGCGAGGGCAAGCGCGTCGCCGTCCTGGGCGACATGGGCGAGCTGGGCGCCGACGAGCGCGAGCTGCACGCGCAGGTGGGCAGGCGCGTGGCGGAGCTTTCCATCGACCGCCTCGTGTGCGTGGGCACCCTTTCGGCCGAGACGGCCGCCGCCGCCGTCGAGGCGGGCATGCCCGCCGGGGCCGTGCAGCATTTCGACGACGCGCACCGCGCCGCGTCCTGGCTTGCCGAGCACCTGCAGCCCGCAGACATAGTGCTCGTGAAGGCCTCGCGTTTCATGGGGCTGGAAAAGATCGTCGAGGAGACGGAACAGGCAAATGTTTGATTTCTTCAGCGAATATCCCACCTACCAGATCTTCCTGGCGTTCATCATCTCCATGGCGCTCACCATGGTCGTGATGCCGCTGTGGATACGCCTGCTGAAGGTGCGCCAGATCGGCCAGCAGGTCCGCGCGGACGGGCCGCAGGGCCATCTGGTGAAGCAGGGCACGCCCACGATGGGCGGCATCGTCATCCTGCTGATGATGACGGCCTCCATCTTCCTCGTCGGCATGCCCAACGCGCGCCTTCTGCTCGTCTTGGGCGCGACGCTGCTCACCGGCCTGCTCGGCTTCGTGGACGACATCTCGAAGGTGGCAAAGGAGCGCTCGCTGGGGCTGCTCCCGCACCAGAAGATGCTCGCCCTGACGGCCATATCCGTCGCGTTTTGCCTCATCGCGGTGAACTTCCTCGGCATCGAGCCGACGGTGACGGTGCCCGTGGCCGGCTTCTCGATCGACCTCGGGGTGCTCACGACCGACATCTCGGGTTTCCGCATCCCGTGGCTCTACGTCGTCTTCGTCTTCCTGCTCATGGCCGGCATGTCCAACGCGGTGAACCTCACCGACGGCATCGACGGCCTGGCGGGCGGCACCATCACCATCGTGATGATCACGATGTGCGGCGTGGCGTATGCAAGCGACCAGCTCGACGTGGCGGTGTTCGCCATCGCGGCCGCCGGCGCCTGCGTGGGTTTCCTGTGGTTCAACACCTACCCGGCCGACATCTTCATGGGCGACACCGGCTCGCTTGCCTTGGGCGCGGCGTTCGCGGCGCTGGCCGTCGTCACGGGCACGGAGCTGTTCAGCATCATCATCGGCATGATCTTCATCGTCGAGGCGATGTCGGTCATCATCCAGGTCCTGCACTTCAAGCGCACGCGCCGCCGCGTCTTCCTCATGGCGCCGCTGCACCACCACTACGAGCAGAAGGGCCTGTCCGAGACGAAGGTCACGATGCGCTTCTGGATCGTCACGGGGCTGTTTTCCGCGCTGGGCTTCGCCCTCTACTTCATGTCGCGCGTCTAGGGAAAGGGGCGGCGCACATGAAGAAGGGAGCAGCGCATATGGCGGATGAAGGACGGCAGCCGGCGAACGCGGAGAAGATCTGCGTGCTGGGGGCAGGCGTCACCGGGCGCGCGGTGGCACTCGATGCCGCACGTGCCGGACACGAGGTCGTGCTCTTCGCGGGGCAGGACACGGAAGGCAACCGCGCCGCCGCGCCCGAGCTGGAGGCGGCAGGCGTCGATGTGCGCTTCACGGACGCCGTCGAGGGCAGCTTCGATGTGTGCGTGCCCAGCCCCGGCATCCCCGCCACGAGCGCCTTCTACGCGGCCGGCGCCGCGCATGCCGCGTGCTGCATCGGCGAGCCGGAGTACGCGTGGCGCATCTCGCCTTCCGAATGGATCGCGGTGACGGGCACCAACGGCAAGACCACCACCGTCGCCTTGGTCGCCCATATACTCGCGTGCTGCGGACACGAGGCGCGCCCCTGCGGCAACACCCAGGACACGACGACGCTCGAGGCCGTGCGCACACGACCCGCCGGCGCTACCATCGTCGCCGAGCTCTCGTCGTTTCAGCTCGCCTCGACAGCCCGCTTCGCGCCCGACGTGGCAGTGCTGTTGAACATCACGTCCGACCACCTCTCCTGGCACGGCTCGCAGGAGGCCTACCGCCGCGACAAGCTGAAGCTGCTCGCCAACCTGGGCGCGGGCAGTTCCGCGGTGCTCGGCGCCGGCGTGTGCACGGGCTCGGAGATAGCCGAGCTGCGCGGCCGCGGCGTGCGCGTCGTCGTGGTGGGAGGCGACGACGAGGCGGGCAGCGCGTGCCTCGGCGACGACGGCGTCTTGCGCGTGAAGCTTTCGGGGGATGGCGAAGTGGCGCTGTGCCGGGCCGACGAGCTGCAGATACGGGGCGCGCACAACATCGAAAACGCGCTTGCCGCCGCGACGGCCGCCCTCGAGGCGGGGTGCGCGGCCGCAGACGTCGCGGATGCCCTGACATCGTTTTCCGCCCTCGCGCACCGCATCGAGTGTGCCGGCGAGGTGGGCGGCGTCTCGTTCTACGACGACTCGAAGGCCACGAACGTGGACGCGACGGTGAAGGCGCTTGCGGCCTTCGCCCCCGGGCACGTCGTCTTGCTCGCGGGCGGCCGCGACAAGCACAGCCCGTTGTCCGAGCTGGTCGCCGCCGCGAAAAGCGCGTGCGCCTGCGTGGTCTGCTACGGCGAGGCAGAAAAGCGCTTCGCCGAGGCCTTCGACGCGGCCCATGTCCCGACCGCCCGCGCACCGCGCATGCGCGAGGCCTTCGCGTGCGCGCTCGAGCAGGCGCGTCCGGGCGATACCGTCTTGCTCTCGCCGGCCTGCGCGTCCTTCGACGAGTTCTCCGGCTTCTCCGAGCGCGGCGACGCTTTCAAGCAGCTCGTCGCCTCGCACGCGGCCGGCGCGGCCGACGCGGCCGACGCGGAAGGCAAGTAGGGGAGAGCGGCTCCCATGGCCTCGTCGTCATCGTCATCTTCACCGTCGTCTTCGTCTGCCTCCGGGCGCTCGCGCCGCTCGGCTGCACGCGAGGGCGTCGCGCGCCTCATGCGCACCCCGGCGAAGATCATGGTGCCGCGCCTGCTCTTCATCGTCGCGGTGGTGCTTTTGTGCATCATCGGGCTGGTCGTGGTCTACTCGGCCTCCTCGGTGCAGGCCTACAGCGACAACGGCGACCCGGCCTACTACGTGCGCCGCCAGGCGATCTTCCTCCTCATCGGCATCGCGTTTTGCGTCCTCTTCGCCCGCGTGCCCTACACCTTCTGGTCGAATCCGGCCCTCTTCATCAGCTTGTGGGTGCTCACGACGCTGTTGCTCGTGGCCACGCAGATCGGCTTCGGCACCCAGGTCCTCGGCGCCGAGCGTTCCATCGTCATCGGCGGCATGGCGCTCCAGCCCGCCGAGATCGCGAAGATCACCACGGTGTATGCCGTGTGCTGCCTCGTGATCATGTACCGCGAGGGCCGCCTCGAGTTCAAGCACTTCATGGTCGCGCTCATCGTGGCCATCGCCGTCCCCGTCCTGCTCATATTCCGCCAGCCCGACCTGGGCACCGTCATCATCTTGTTCATCGGCCTGATCGCCGCGGCGGTGCTCGCGGGGCTTTCGTGGAAGGTCGTGGCCATCGGCTTTGCGGCCATCGCCTTCTACGCCGCCCTCGTCTGCATCGTGCAGCCCTACCACCTCGACCGCCTGAAGACGCTCTTCGACCCGTGGAGCGACCCCGACGACACGGGCTACCAGACCATCCAGTCGCTGTACGCCCTCGCGCTCGGCGGCACGAACGGCGCGGGCCTGGGCCTGTCCCAGGAGAAGTACCTCTACCTGCCCTACGCCCACACCGACTTCATCTTCGCCGTCATAGGCGAGGAGTTCGGGCTGGTGGGCACCGTCTTCATCGTCCTTCTCTTCGCCTTGTTCACCTACGCGGGCATACGCATATGCCGCAACGCCCCCGACATGCTGGGCTGCACGATCGCCGGGTCGTTCACGGTGATGATCGCCTTCCAGGCCTGCGTGAACATGGGCTGCGTCATCGGGCTTCTGCCCGTCACGGGCAAGGCCCTGCCGTTTTTGAGCTACGGCGGCTCGTCGCTCGTGGCGACGCTCAGCATGGTGGGGCTCGTGCTGTCCGTGTCGTTTGCGAGCCGTGTGAACACGCAAAGCGAGAAGCGGCGGGCGGCGCTGCACGTGGTGGGCTCCGAGGCGCCCGGCGCGGGTGCGGGCGAGGGCGCGCGCAGCGGCCGGGCAGGTGCGCCGGGCCGGGTAGGTGCGCCGGGCCGCTCGGGCGCGCAGAGCCGCTCGGGCAGCGCCTCGCATGGTGAAGGGGGGCGCCGGGCGAAAGAGGGACGGCGCGGACGCGATGCGCGAAGCGGTGAAAAGGCGCAGCGCGGACGCGGCGCGCAGGATGGCGAAAGCGCGCGGCGCGCACGCGGGACGCGCAATGATGAAAGCCCGCAGCGTGGGCATGGGACGAGGGCGCAAGGCGCTGCCAGCTCGCGCTTTGGCACTGCACGTTCCAGCAGCTCGCGCTCCGCCGGTTCACGCTCCGGCCGCACACGTCCCGATGGCGCGCGTTCCGACCGTCCGCGCTCGAACGCCTCACGCTCGAACAACTCGCGCACGGACTCCGCGCGCCACGACAGCACGCGCCACGACAACGCCCGCGGGACCGGCGCACGCGCAGACGACCTGCGCCCCGCACGCGGCTACTCTCGAAAGGGGAGGTAAAGCATGTACTTCGTCGTTTCCGCCGGCGGCACCGCCGGCCACATCAACCCGGCCCTCGCCGTCGCCGACGAGCTGCGCGGACGTGGGCACGAGGTCGCCTTCGTGGGCACGGACGACCGCATGGAGGCGCGTCTGGTCGCTTTCGTGGGCACGGACGACCGCATGGAGGCGCGTCTGGTCCCCGAGGCGGGCTTCGAGTTCACCGGGCTTTCCGTCGCCGGCTTCGACAAAGCCAGGCCCTGGACGCTTGTCAGCTCGGCGGGCAAGCTGCTGGCCGCCACGAAAAAGGTCGAGGGCATGTTTCGCGCCCGCCGCCCGGACGCCGTGCTGGGGTTCGGCGCCTACGTGTCCATACCCGTCGGCCGCGCCGCGCACGCCCTGCACATCCCGCTCGTCATCCACGAGCAAAACTCCGTGCCCGGCATGGCAAACGACTACCTCGCCCGCCGCGCCGACCTCACCGCGCTCACCTACGAGGCCTCGCGGGAGTTTCTGAAGCCGGGCGGCGCATGCATCGTCTGCGGCAACCCCGTGCGCAAAAGCGTCGAGCAAAGCGATGCGGCGGCCGGACGTGCCGCGCTCGGGATAGACGCCGACGCGACCGTCCTGCTCGTCACGGGCGGCAGCCTCGGGGCGCATCGCCTGAACGCGGCGGTGTGCGCCCTGAAGGAGCAGCTGCTCGCCATCGACGGCCTCGTCGTCGTGCACTCGACGGGCGCGCAGGACTTCGAGTTCGTGAAAGGGCAGCTCGCCCTCGCCCCGCACGAAGAGGCCCGCTGGAAGGTCTTTCCCTACATCGAGCGCATGGGGGAGTGCATGGCCGCCTCCGATTTCGCCGTCTCGCGCGCGGGCGCTTCCTCGCTGGCAGAGCTCGCGACCCTGCACCTGCCCGCCGTGCTCGTGCCCTACCCCCACGCCCGCGGCGACCACCAGACCCTCAACGCGCGCGCCTACGTCGACTCCGGCGCGGCGGTGCTCGTGGCGGACGCGGATGTAGAAGGTGTGCAGTTCTCCTCGGCGGTGCTCGAGCTTGCCGGCGACGCGCGGCGGCGTGCTACCATGCGCAAAGCCTGCGAGGGGCTTTCGGGCGCAGACGCGCGAAAGACGATCGCCGATGCGGCGGTCCGGCTCGCACGACACGACGGATGCGAAGGGGCATCGTGAAGAAACTGCATTTCATAGGCATAGGCGGCGTCGGCATGTCCGGCATCGCGCTCGTGGCCGCCCAGCGCGGCTACCGCGTTTCGGGCTCGGACATGAAGGAGTCGCGCAGCACCAAGGGCCTGACGGCCGCCGGCGTCGAGGTCTTCATCGGGCACGACGCGGCAAACCTCGCCGACGACGTCGACATCGTCGTCGTGTCCTCGGCCATCCCCGAGAAAAACCCCGAGCTGGCACGCGCCCGCGAGGCCGGCTTCGAGATATGGCACCGCTCGCAGATGCTCGCCGAGCTGGGGCGGGGCAAGAAGACCCTTGCCTGCGCGGGCACCCACGGCAAGACCACCTCCTCGTCGATGCTGGCCACCACCATCGACCGCATGGGGCTGGACCCGAGCTTTCTCATAGGCGGCACCATCGACGGCTACGGCACGAACGCGAAAAGCGGCGCCGGCGACTACTACATAGTGGAGGCCGACGAGTCCGACGGCTCCTTCGTGCATCTTTTCCCGCACGTGGCGCTCGTCACCAACATCGAACCGGACCACCTCGACCACTACGGCACGCTCGATGCCATCTACGAGGCCTTCGGCGATTTCCTGGGCCTGCTTCCCGAAGACGGCGCGGCCGTGGTCTGCGCCGAGGACGCGCGCCTCGTCGATCTTGCCCGCAGCGTCGCGCCCCGCGCCATCGCCTACGGGCCTGCCGGCTGCCCGGCAGCCGACGCCACCTACACCGTCACGGGGCGTGCCGGCATAGGCCACAGCTTCACCGTCTCCTTTCCCGACGGCAGTCAGGTCGATGCCGCTGTCACGCGCAACCCCGGCGTCCACAACGTCTCGAACGCGACGGGCGTCCTGTGCGTCGTCTGGGCGCTCGGCCTCGACGTGGAGGCCGCCGCGCGCGCCCTCGAGACCTTCTCCGGCGTGCGCCGCCGCTTCGATCTGGTGGGCGAGGAAGGCGGCGTCACCATCGTCGACGACTACGCGCACCACCCCACCGAGATAAAAGCGACGCTTGCCGCCGCCCGCGAGCTGGACTTCTCCCATGTGCACGTGCTGTTCCAGCCGCATCGCTACACGCGCACCGTCTCGCTCGCGCCGCTGTTCGGCGAGGCCTTCGGGGACGCCGACAGCGTCACCATCATGGACGTGTACCCGGCAGGCGAGGCGCCGGTGCCCGGGGTGAACGGCAAGACCGTCGTCGACGCGATGCTTGCCGCCGACCCGCGCCAGCAGGTGGCCTGGATGCCGCACCGCCGCGAGGTCGTGCCCTACCTGTGCGAGAAGCTTTCCGACGGCGACCTCGTCATCACCATGGGCGCCGGCGATGTCACCTCCATGGGGCCGGACCTGCTCGCCGCGTTGTCCGGGGGGCGCCGCTAGGGCCGCCGCGTGCGCGGCGCGGCGACGAGGCACATGGCGTCCCGAAAGTCCAAAACGAGCGCATCGCGCAAGGCGTCTGCCGCAGGGCGGGCGCGTGGCGCGGCGCCCGACAGGGCCTCGCGCAAGGCGGCCGGCAAGGCCTCGCGGGGGGCATCCTCTGCGAAGAAGGCGACCCGCAAGAGCGTGAACGCGGCGCCTGCCTCCGGGCGCTCGAACCGCTCGGCGCGCAAGGCGCAGGCGCAGGCGGCAGCCGGCCAGCGCGCCCGCACGCGCGATTTCTCCCGCAAGGACGCATCCGGCGCCGCGCCCGTTTCCGAGGCGCAGCGCGTGCGCAACCGCGCGGCCAAGAAGAAAGGCGACGCTGCAGCGGGCTCCTCCCGCAGCTCGGCCGGTTCCTCTCGCAGCGCAGCCTCCGCCTCCCGTAGTTCAGCAGCCTCTTCCCGCAGCACGTCCGCCTCTTCCCGCGCCGCGGCAAACGCCGCCGAGGACAGGGTGCGCCGCCCCAAGACCAAGGCGCAGCTGCGCGCCGAGGAACGCGAACGCCGCACGAAGAGCGCCTACAAGGGGTATGTCCTGCGCATACTCATCATCATCTTCTGCGTGCTCGCCCTCATATTCGGCGCGATCTTCGTCTACCGCTCGGACCTCTTCCACGTGGAAAACGTCACGGTCTCCGGCGTCTCGCACCTCACCGACCACGAGATCACGCGCGTCGCCGCCGTGCCCGACGACTCGACGCTTCTGCGCCTCGACGAAGACGGCATCAAGCAGCGCCTCTCGCAAAACGCCTGGGTGCAAAGCGTCGAGGTGAAGCGCGTCTTCCCCAACACCGTCGAGCTGCACATCGTGGAGCGCGAGCCGGCCGCCGCGGTGCGCGTGAACGAGAAGAGCACCTGGGTGGTGGCAGACGACGGCGCGTGGCTTTCCGCGGCCACGAACGCCGACTGGGAGAACAACACGCGCATCGTCGACGTGAACGCCTCCATATCCGCCCCCGTCTCCGGCGTCGCCTGCGACGACGAGGGCATCATGAACGCCCTGAAGGTGGTCGAGGCGCTGGGCGAGCGTACGAAAGGCGAGCTCGACAGCATCTCGGCGCCCTCTGCGGCCAAGACCTCGCTGAACCTGAAAAACGGCGTGAGCGTGGCCTTCGGGGACGCGAGCGAGGTCGCCGCCAAGGAAGCGGCCATCTGGGGCGTGCTCGACAAACTCGCAGGCCAGGTCTCCTACATCAACGTGCGCGTGCCGTCGCGGCCCACCTACCGCGCGCTGGGCGCCGACGACGTGCAGGCAAACGGGCAGCAGGCCGAGCAGCAGCAAACCGAGCAGCAAAGCCAGGAGCAGCAGGAACAGCAGGCGCAGGCGCAGGCGCAAAGCCAGGAGCAAACGCAGGAACAGCAGTAGGAGCCGCAGTCGCACACCCGCTTCACCACCCGAAAACAGCCCTCCCGCAGGATTATTTGAAGCTTATTTCGATACTTTTATGAAAAACGCCAGCATTGGAGTACAATTTGCAGGGTTTCCATGCTTTCGGGGCTTTGCGCACGCCGTGCGAGGGGCCTGAAAGCTTGTAGTGAAGATAGAAAAGCTGGAGGATACGAAATGCCCGATATAGCAGGAGCGGACCATCTGGCCGTCATCAAGGTCGTCGGCGTCGGCGGCGGCGGCACGAACGCCGTCAACCGCATGGTCGAGGCCGGCGTCAAGGGCGTCGAGTTCATTGCGATCAACACCGACCGCCAGGCATTGCTCATGTGCGACGCAGACCGCACGGTCCACATCGGCGAGGAGCTCACGCGCGGCCTGGGCGCGGGCGCGAACCCCGAGATCGGCTGCCAGGCGGCCGAGGAATCGCGCAACGACATCCGCGACGCGCTTGCCGGCGCCGACATGGTCTTCGTCACGGCAGGCGAGGGCGGCGGCACGGGCACGGGCGCGGCGCCCGTCGTGGCCGAGATCGCCATGGAGGAGATCGGGGCGCTCACGGTGGCCGTCGTCACCAAGCCCTTCGGCTTCGAGGGCCGCAAGCGCATGGTGCGCGCCGAGGAGGGCATCGCGGTGCTCTCCGAAAACGTCGACACCCTCATCGTCATCCCCAACGACCGCCTCATGCAGGTCATCGAGAAGCGCACGTCCATGCTCGACGCCTTCCGCATCGCCGACGACATCTTGCGCCAGGGCACCCAGGGCATCACGGACCTCATCACCATCCCCGGCCTCATCAACCTCGACTTCGCCGACGTCCGCACCATCATGAAGGGCGCGGGCACGGCCATGATGGGCATCGGCATCGCCTCCGGCGAGAACCGCGCCACCGAGGCCGCCACGCAGGCCGTCAGCTCGAAGCTGCTCGAAAGCTCCGTGCAGGGCGCCACGCGCATCCTCTTCTCCATCACAGGTCCGTCCGATCTGCCCCTGGAGGAAGTCGACGAGGCGTCGCGCATCATCAACGACGCGGCCGACCCCGAGGCCGACATCATCTTCGGCACGGCCATCGACGATTCGCTCGACGACCAGCTGCGCATCACCGTCATCGCCACGGGCTTCAGGAACGACCCGCGCCAAGACGAGGCCGACCCGCGCGACGTGCGCTCCGCGAACCGCCCCGCTTCCACGCGCGTGCGCTCGAACGGCACGCCCGCCGCAGACGACGCCTCCCTCAACGCGCTCTTCGACGACGACATCCCCGATTTCCTCAAGCGCAGCCGCTACTAGCGCGCATGCCCTCGAGCGAATACGAGCACACGGTTCCGCGTCTGCCGATGCCTCGGCTGGCGCGGATTCCTTTTTCTGGTGAAGGCTGCGGCGATTCCGCGGGCGTGCCATGCGGTGAAGGCGGCGCCGATTCTGCGGGCGTTGCGCATGGTGAATCTGGGGGCGGCCCTCTCGACCTGCTCGTGGACATGCGCCTTTTCGACGCCTGCGGCGTGCGCATCGCGTTTTCGTCGCGTGCGGGCGGGACGAGCGCGGCGCCGTTTTCCTCGCTGAACCTCTCGGAGAAAGTGGGCGACGACCTGCGCGCGGTCGCGGCCAACAGGCGCGTGCTGCTGGCGGCGCTCGGAGCCGCGGATCTGGAGGAGCGCCTCGTCGTGCCCGACCAGGTGCACGGCGCCGACATCGCCGTCGTGCGCGGCGCCGATTCGGCGGAGCTGGCGCGCGCGCAGGCCGAGGCCCGCAGCGGCCGCGACGCCATCGTCTGCACCTGCGCCGACGTGCCCGTTTTGCTGTGCTTTGCCGACTGCGTGCCCGTCGTGCTCGTCGCGCCCACGGGCGTCTTCGCCGTGGCGCATGCGGGGTGGCGCGGGGCGCTTGCCGGCATCCCGGGCGCGACGCTTTGCACGCTGGCCCGCGAGTCGGGTTGCGCGCCCGAAGAGTGCAACGCCTACATCGGCCCGCACATCGGGGCCTGCTGCTACGAGACGTCGCCCGAGATCCTCGCGCGTTTCACCGGGAAATATGGCAGCGCCTGCGACGCGGGCGCCCGCCATCTGGACCTCTCCGCCGCCGTCGCGGCCTCGCTGCGGGCCGCCGGCGCCGATGCCGCGCGCATCGTCGACGCGGGCATCTGCACCTCGTGCAATTCAGACGACTACTATTCCTACCGCGCGCATGGCGGCACGACCGGCCGCCACGGCGCCTACGCATGCAAGGGAGGCACGAACACATGGGACTGAAGGAACGCTGGGAGGCGACGTGCGCCGAGGTGGCGGCCGCCTGCGAGAAATACGGCCGCGACCCGCGCGAGGTGAAGGTGCTGGCCGTGTCCAAGACCGTCGAGGCGCCCGTCATCGCCGAGGCGCTCGCATGCGGCATGACGGACTTCGGCGAAAACCGCGTCAAGCCCTTCACCGAGAAACACGGGCTGTATCCGCAGGCGCGCTGGCACTTCATCGGCTCGCTGCAGTCGAACAAGGCGTCCAAGGTGGCGGGCGTGGCGCACCTGGTCCACTCGCTCGACCACGCCACGCTGCTCGACGCCCTGGAGCGCGCCGCATCCGCGAAAGGCGTCGTCCAAGACGTGCTGGTGGAGGTCTCCGTGGCAGGCGAGGCGGCCAAGGGCGGCGTGCCGTCTGCCGAGCTGCCGGCCTTCGTCGAGCGCGTCGCTGCCGCGCCCCATCTGCGCTGCCGTGGCCTTATGACCATGGCGCCCAGGGGCGACGCGCGCGTGGCGCGTGAAACTTTTGAAGGTTTGCGAAAACTTGCCGAGAATATGGCGCAGCGCTACAGCGGGCATGATACTATCTCGATGGACGAGCTTTCCATGGGCATGTCCGAGGACTACGAGCAGGCCATAGCGGAAGGTTCCACCATGGTTCGCATCGGCAGGCGCATCTTCAGCGAAGACTTCCAGCCCTTTGTTTGAAGACGGACGCCACATCGACGTTTTTTGGAGGATACGGACGTGGGTCTTTTTGGCGAGATGAAAGACAAGCTCGGATTTGGCGACAAGCCCGAGTGGCAAGAAGACGAACTCGATCCTGCTGCAGACGACTACCCCCCCGAAGGCGACTACGACGATTTCGGCAACCCCGTCGAGGATTCCCCGTCCGGGTCGGCCGACGTCATCGCCTTCGACGCCTACAACCCCGACAAGTTCGAGAACATCCGCATCGACTCGGGCCGCGAGCCCCGTGTGGCCTCCTTCGACGACGACGCGTCGTCGGGCGGCTACTCCTCGAGGAAATCGGGGTACGGCTCCTCGCGCGGCACGGGCTACGGCGCACGTCGCAGCTCTTCGCGCACGGGGGAGGACGCGCCGGCATCCGGCACGGCGTGGGGCACCCCGAGCGACCCGTCCTTCATCGAGCACACCGGCCCGTCGTACACGCGCGAGGAGGTCTACGACGACCTCAGCTCGGCGTCGCCGTCCGCCTCGCCGCGCAGCTCGCTCGGCGCCGTGGGCACGCATCCCCCGCGCACGTCCCAGTCGGGCGACCCGTACTCGCAGTTCGACTCCGACGTCAAGCAGATTCACCGCGACCCGGCGGCCCATCTCTCCATCGTCGCCCCGAAGGCCTACGCGGACGTGGAGAAGGTGGCCAACGCCGCGAAGGCGGGCAAGTCGGTGGTCTTGGACCTGAAGAACACGAAGCCCGAGCTGGCAAAACGCGTGCTCGACTTCTCCTTCGGCGTGGCCAGCGCTTTAAACGGCACGGTGGACAAGGCGGCCGACCGCGTCTTCGTCTTCGCCCAGGGCGCAGGCGACGGCCTCACCCAGACGGAGCGCGACTACCTCTTCAAGCAGGGGGTCCTCTAGGAGACGCACGCGGCGCGCGCGACGCGTGCGGCGGGCACCTCGTTCACCGAAGGTCTTCCGCGCCGCCACGACCTCGCCGCAGCCGCGCGCACGCGCATACGATAGGAAACATGCCCCATGCTCTACACCGTACAACGCCTCCTTTTGACGCTCGTCGATTTCTACGTCGGCCTCATCATCGTCTACATCCTGATGAGCTGGATCCCCAACCGCACGGGCTGGGTCGCCGATGTCTACAATGTGCTCGCCCGCATATGCGAGCCCTATCTCGGCCTGTTTCGTCGTATAATCCCGCCCATAGGCATGATCGACCTCAGTCCCATCGTCGCCATCGTCGTGTTGCAGGTGGTTGCGCGGGTCGTTTCCATGATTTTGTAGAAAGGACGAGTCCATGACCATCACGGCACTTGACATCCAGCAAGAGGGCTTCGAGCACTCCATGCGCGGCTACGACATCACGCAGGTGGACGAGTTTTTGGAGCGTGTGGCCCAAGAGGTCGATGCCATGAACGCGCAGATCGCCCAGCTGCAGCAGCGCCTGGCCGAGGCGCCCGCCGCCACGCCCGAGCCCATCGTGGACACGGCGGCCGTGGACGCGGCCACGCGCCGTGCGACCGAGGCCGAGCAGCGCCTGGCGGCCGCCGAGGCCCGCTCGCGCCAGGCGGAGTCCAAGCTCGCCCAGCTCCAGGAGAAGTTCGCGCCCCTGCAGCGCCAGCTCGACGAGAAAAACGAGATGGACTCGGCCATTTCCAACGCCTTCATCTCCGCGCAGCGCAGCGCCGACGCGCTGAAGGAAGACGCCCGCGCGGAAGGCGAGCGGATCTACCGCGAGTCCGAGGCCAAGGCGCGCGAGTTCATCCGCGAGGCCCTGAGCGAAAAACAGCGCATTTTGAACGAGATAGACGCGCTGGAAAACTCCGCGGCGCGTTTTCGCGAGGACTACAAGAAGCTGCTCTCGCGCTTTGCCGGCGAGGCGGAAAACGACTTCGCGAACCTGCGTCCGCCGCAGATCCCCGACAACATCGTGAACGACGTCCTGCCCAAATACGAGGACTTGAAGGGCGACGTGGACACGTCGGCGCCTGTGCCCGTGCCGGCCGGCTCGGACATGTTCTCCGCTGCGGGGGCGGCAGGCGCACATTCGGGCGGCTTCACGGCCGGTGGGGCAGGCGGCTTTTCCGGCGGCGCGGCGCCGTATCCGGCTCCGGACAGCGAGGCCATCTCCACGTCCATGTCGGAGCTGCTCGACGACACCGCCCTCATCGACGAGATCGACGAGTAGGCGCGCCGGTTCGGGCGCGGGCGCGAGCGCAGGCACGTCGTGCAGCTGGCGGTCTTCGTCACCCCGAAGGCGGGCGCCGACGCGGTGGGCGGCTGGCGCGAGAGCGCAGACGGCGCGCGCGAGCTCGAGGTGCGCGTGTGCGCGGCTCCCGAAAAAGGCAAGGCGACGAAGGCGGCGGCCAAGGTGCTCGCCGCCTTTTTCAATGTCCCGAAAAGCACCGTCGTGTTGAAGGCGGGCGCGACGAGCCGCCACAAGAGATTCGAGATTTCCATGTCCGATCAGGCGTGCGCCGCACGTCTGCGCGAGGCGGGGCTATAATCTCTGCCCGTGCAGCGAAACCGGGACGGACGCTCGCGGCGCATGGTGAACGCGGCGTGCCACGTGCATGCCACGTTCGCGGCGGTGAGGAAAGTCCGGGCTCCACAGGGCACCATGCCGGCTAACGGCCGGGCGCGGCGACGCGACGGACAGTGTCACAGAAAAGAAAACTCCCGCGCTGCTTTCGCGCGGCTTCTCCCTTCGGGGGAGGCGCGCAAAACTGCGGGAAAAGCTGAAACGGTGCGGTAAGAGCGCACCAGCGCCGTGGCAACGCGGCGGCTTGACAAACCCCATGGGGAGCAAGGGCAAATAGGGGTGCGACGGGGTTGCCCGCCCCGCATCCGGGTTGCCCGCTCGAAGGCGGCGGCGACGCCGTCTCTAGATAAATGAGCGTCTTCGACGACAGAACCCGGCTTACAGTCCCGGTTTCGCGCACACGTTTTCTGTGCTTCTTGTGGAAACCCCCGAACATGCGCTAATATTCATCGTTGCGTCTGTCTGGTCAAACGAGTAGAAAGCGAACCGGCACGTGAGCAAAGAGGATGCGATAGAGCTGGAGGGCACGGTCGTCGAGCCGCTGCCCAACGCCATGTTCAAGGTCGAGCTGGAAAACGGGCACCAGGTGCTCGCGCACATCTCCGGCAAGATGCGCATGCACTACATCAAGATACTCCCGGGCGACAAGGTCACCGTCGAGCTTTCACCCTACGATTTGGACAGGGGTCGCATCACCTACCGCTTCAAGTAGGGGGTGCGCGCGCCTTCACCTGCCTCGAGGGGTGCAGGCCCGGCGCATGCACGCAACACGCCGGCCGTCCCTTTCACCATCCGGAGGAAGGGCAAGGCGGCACACGACGCGAGAAAACCAACGCTTGCGGCTGCAGCGTTTTACATAGATCGAAGTGGCGACACACTTTGGGAAAGGTTGAGTGAGATGAAGGTACGTCCTTCTGTAAAGAAAATGTGCGACAAGTGCAAGGTCATCAGGCGTCATGGCAAGGTTTACGTCATTTGCGAGAACCCGCGCCACAAGCAGCGCCAGGGCTAGGGAAGGCAGGATACATTGGCTCGTATACTCGGTGTCGACCTCCCGCGCGACAAGCGTGTGGAAATCGGTCTGACCTACATTTTCGGCATCGGCGCGACCTCGGCGAAGAAGATCTGCGCCGAGACGGGCGTCGACCCCAACACGCGTTGCCGCGACCTCACTGAAGACGAGGTCGTGAAGCTGCGCGACAACATCGACAAGAACTACACCGTGGAAGGCGACTTGCGCCGCGAGGTGTCGCAAAACATCAAGCGCCTGATGGAGATCGGCTGCTACCGCGGCCTGCGCCATCGCAAGCACCTGCCCGTCCACGGCCAGCGCACGCACACCAACGCCCGCACCCGCAAAGGTCCTCGCCGCCAGATCGGCGCGAGGAAGAAAGGCTAGGTGAGGGGTAGCAATGGCAGCGAAGAAGCAGCAGCGCACCCGCGTGAAGCGCTCCGAGCGCAAGAACATCACGGTGGGCCAGGCGCACATCAAGAGCACGTTCAACAACACGATCGTCACCATCACCGACACGCGCGGCAACGTCATCTCGTGGCAGTCCGCCGGCACGGTCGGGTTCAAGGGCTCGCGCAAGTCCACGCCGTTCGCGGCGCAGATGGCAGCCGAGCAGGCGGCGAAGATGGCCATGGAGCACGGCCTGAAGAAGGTCGCCGTGTTCGTGAAAGGCCCGGGCTCCGGCCGCGAGACGGCGGTGCGTTCCCTGCAGGCGGCAGGCCTCGAGGTCTCCGGCATCCAGGATTGCACGCCCATCCCGCACAACGGGTGCCGTCAGGTCAAGCGTCGTCGCGTTTAATCGAAAGGAACTACCTACTATGGCTATCAACAGAACCCCGGTTCTGAAGCGGTGCAGGCAGCTCGGCCTGGATCCGATTTGCCTTGGCTACACCAAGGAATCCAAGAAGATGCCCAAGCAGCGCCGCCGTCAGGAAAGCGAGTACGGCCGCCAGCTGCGCGAGAAGCAGAAGGCGAAGTTCGTCTACGGCGTGCTGGAAAAGCAATTCCGCGGCTACTACCAGAAGGCACGCCGCATGCAGGGCGTCACCGGCGAGAACCTCATGCAGCTGCTGGAGAGCCGCCTGGACAACGTGGTCTTCCGGTTGGGCTTCGCGCGCACGCGCAAGGAGGCCCGCCAGACGGTCACGCACGGGCACATCACGGTCAACGGCCGCCGCGTGGACGTGCCGTCGTATCGCGTGGCGCCGGGCGACGTCGTCGCCGTCGCCGAGAAGGCCCGCGAGCTGCTCGTCATCAAGAGCGCGCTGGTCTCCAACGAGCGCGTGCAGGTGCCGGCGTGGCTTGAGGTGGACATCGAGAAGCTGCAGGGCAGCGTCATCTCGCTTCCCACGCGCGACCAGATCGACCTGGACATCAAAGAGCAGCTCATCATCGAGCTGTACTCCAAGTAGTGCGCGGCGCGTCTCGCGCACTCCGCGATTCGCGCACCGCCCGTTTTGTCCGGTTTCCTCTCTAGGAGGTTTTACATAGATGACTGAATTCATCAGACCAAAGGTCACGGTCGCCCCGATCGACGACAACACCGCGCGCTTCATCGCCGAGCCCCTGGAGCGCGGCTACGGCTTCACGCTGGGCAACAGCATGCGCCGTGTGCTGCTGGGGTCGCTGGACGGCGCGGCGGTCACCGCCATCAAGATCGAGGGCGTCCAGCACGAGTTCACGGCCGTCCCCGGCGTGATCGAGGACGTGACCGACATCGTCTTGAACATCAAGGGTCTGGTCTTCTCCGCTCTGGGCGACTACGCCGAGGCCACGGCCACGCTCTACGCGCAAGGCCCGTGCACGGTCACCGGCGCCGACATCGAGGTGCCCACCGAGTTCACGCTCGTGAACCCCGACCACGTCATCGCGACGCTGTCCGAGGGCGCGACGCTCGAGATGGAGCTGCGCATCGGCGTCGGCCGCGGCAACGTCTACGCCGCGCAGAACAAGCGCTCCGAGGATTCCATCGGCTGGATCCACACCGATTCGCTGTTCTCGCCCATACGTCGTTGCACCATGGACGTCACCGACACGCGTGTCGCCCAGCGCACCGACTACGACAAGCTCATCTTGGAGGTCGAGACCAACGGGGCCATCACCCCGACGGCGGCGGTGTGCCAGGCGGCCAATATCGTCACCCAGCACATGAAGGCCTTCCTCATGCTCGACGACAGCGTGCGCGAGGAAGAGGAGGCCAGCATCTTCGCGCCCGAGGGCACGGCGAAGAACACCGAGCTGGAGAAGAACATCGAGGACCTCGACCTGTCGGTCCGCTCGTACAACTGCCTGAAGCGCGCGGGCATCCATTCCGTGCGCGCGCTGGTCGAGTACTCGGAAAACGACCTGCTGAACATCCGCAATTTCGGCGCGAAGTCCATCGAGGAAGTCAAAGACAAGCTGCAGTCGATGGACCTGGGGCTGAAGCAGTAACGCACGCTCGAAGCGCTGCGGCGCTTGACACGTAGGAGATAGGGTAAATGAGACATTACAAGAAAGGGCGCAAGCTGGGCACTGACGCCAGCCACACCAAGGCGATCAAGAAGAACCTGGCTGTCGCGCTGTTCACCAACGACCGCATCAAGACCATCGATGCGCGCGCCAAGGAAGTGCGCGGCCTGGTGGACAAGATCATCACTTGGGCCAAGAAGGGCGACCTGCATTCGCGTCGTCTGGCCATCGCCGCTTTGGGCGACGCCGAGCTGGTGCGCGAGGTCTTCGAGAAGGCCGAGCAGGGCATGTGGGCCGACCGCGACGGCGGCTACACCCGCATCCTGAAGCTGGGGCCGCGCAAGGGCGACAACGCCCCCATGGTCATCCTCGAGCTGGTGAACGAGGCGGCCACGACGAAGGGCAAGAAGGCCGAGGCGGCCAAGGCGGGCGCGAAGAAGAAGGGCGCCGCGAAGAAGACGGCGGCCAAGAAGGACGCCAAGGCCGACGAGAAGGCCGAGAAGCCCGAGGAAGCCGAGGAGAAGAAGGCCGACGAGGCTGCGGAGAACGCGCCCGAGGCTGCCGAGGCGCCGGCGAAGGCCGAAGAGGCCGAGAAGGCCGAGAAGGCCGAGGAGACGGCTGAGGCCGAGGCCGACGAGAAGAAGTCCGAGGAGTAGGGGCGCATCCATGGCCACGCTGGACACGTTGAAGCAGATTCTGCACGACAACCTCGAGGTCGACCCCGAGACCGTGTCGGAGAGCTCCACGCTCGAATCCCTCGAGCTGGACTCGCTCGACTTGGTGGAGCTGGTCTGCGACCTGGAGGACAAGGAGGGCATCGACTTCGGCGAGCCCGAGGGCTTGCAGACCGTGGGCGACATCGTCGCGCACGTCGACGCGCTGAAGGCGCAGCAGGCGTAACGCAAAGCGGGCGGCGTATTCGCCGCCGCGCATATCTGCCTTGAGGGGGCGTGCCGAAAAAAACGGCGCGCCCCTTTTTCATCGTCTGGGGCGTCGCGCAGATGCATGCCCGTGCGCGTACACACGGTAGTGCTATGCTTGCGGGCGGATTTTTCACGACTTTCACTCGAAGGAACGAACATGTCTGATTTCTTGGAGAACGCGGGCTTTGCGACGCGCGCGGTGCACGCCGGCGAGATGCGCGGCGACCAGTTCGGGGCGCTCACCACGCCCGTCTACCAGTCGAGCACCTTCCGCTTCGCCGACGTCGACCAGGGCACCAACCGCTTCAAGGGCACCGAGGACGGCTACATCTACTCGCGCGGCGGCAACCCGACGGTCAACGTGCTGGAGGCAAAGGTCGCGGCCCTCGAGGGCGGCGCCGGGGCCGTGGCGTGCGCGTCCGGCATGGGCGCCATCGCCTCGGTGGCGTGGACGCTTCTGAAAAGCGGCGACCACATCGTCGTCGGCGACTGCCTCTACGGATGCTCCGATTTGCTCTTGCGCCAGACCCTGCCGAAGTTCGGCGTGGAGGTCTCGGCGGTGGACACGAGCGACATCGAGGCCGTGAAGGCGGCGATGCGCCCGAACACGCGCATGGTCTTTTTCGAGACGCCGGACAATCCCCTGATGAAGCTCACCGACATCGCGGCGGTGAAGGAAGTGGCAGGAGACGCCCTGGTCGTCGTGGACAACACCTTCGCGCCGCCCCCCATCCAGCGCCCCTTCGCGCACGGCGCCGACATCGTCGTCCACTCCGTGACGAAGTACCTGAACGGGCATGGCGACGTGATCGGCGGCGTCGTCGTGGCAAACGACGAGGACCATCTGAAAGACCTGCGGGCGCTGGGGATGTCGAAGCTCACGGGCTCGGTGTGCGCGCCCACCGACGCGTACCTGACCATACGCGGCTTGCAGACCCTCGAGATGCGCCTCGCGCGCCACTGCGCCAACGCGCGCGCGGTGGCCGAGTACCTCGCGGGCAAAGAGGAAGTCGCCCGCGTGCTCTATCCGGGGCTGCCCGGTTTCCCGCACAACGACATCGTGGAGCGGCAGATGAACGGCATGGGCACCGGCATGCTGTCCTTCGAGCTGAAAGAGGACATCGGCGGAACTTCCGGCCTCGAGGCGGCCAAGACGCTTCTGAACAACGTGCGCGTCGTGCAGCTCGCCGTCTCGCTGGGCGACCCGTTCTCGCTGATCGAGCACCCCTTCGACATGACGCACGCCATCGTGCCCGAAGAGGTCAAGCGCGCAAACGGCATCACGCCCGAGCTCGTGCGCTTCTCCGCGGGCCTCGAGGACGCCGAGGACCTGATCGCCGACTTCGAGCAGGCCTTCGCGCGGATCTGACGCGCCCGCACCTGCCTTCGGTTTCACGATGAACGAAAAACTGCCGCGCGAGAGCTCGGGGGCGGCGAAAGAGAAAAACGAGCTGCTCGAGACGATGCCCGTGCGCCGCGCATTCATGCGCCTCGTGGTGCCCGCCATCGTGGCGCAGCTCGTAAACATCGCCTACAACCTCATGGACAAGATGTTCATCGGGCGCATGACCGACGCCGGACCGGAGGCGCTCGCGGGCATCGGCGTGACGACCCCCATCGTCCTCGCCATCTCGACCTTCGCCGCGCTCGTCAGCATGGGCGGCGCGCCGAAAGCCTCCATCTTCATGGGCAAGGGCGACACGGACACGGCCGAGCGCGTCATGGGCAGCTGCACCTGGCTGCTCATCGCGCTCTCCATCGTGCTCACCGCCGTGATGCTGGTCTTCGGCGAGCCGGTGTGCCGGCTGTTCGGCGCAAGCGACGAGACCGTCGGATACGCCGTCTCGTTCATGCACATCTATTGCCTGGGCACGCTGTTTTCCCAGCTCACGCTCGGGCTCAACGCCTTCATCGCCGCGCAGGGCAAGACCCTTGTGGCCATGACCAGCGTCATCATCGGCGCGGCGCTCAACATCGTGCTCGACCCCATGTTCATCCTCGTCTTCCACTTCGGCGTGCAGGGCGCGGCGCTCGGCACCGTCGTCGGCCAGGGCATCTCGGCGTGTTTCGTCGTCTGCTATCTCGCCTCGTCGAAGACCAAGCTGAAGCTGCGCCCGCGCAACATCCGCTTCGACGCCAAGCTCTTAGGGCCGTGCATCCTGCTCGGCACCTCGCCTGCCCTCATGCAGCTGACGGAAAACCTCGTCGCCATCAGCTTCAACACCTCGCTGCAGGCGCACGGCGGCGACATCGCGGTGGCTTCCATGACCATACTCACGAGCGTCATGCAGTTCACCATGCTGCTGCTGCCGGGCCTCGTGCAAGGGGCGCAGGCGCTGCTCAGCTACAACCTCGGCGCCGAGAACATCCCCCGCGTGAAGAGCACGTTTCGGCTCCTGCTGGTCTCGTGCGTGACGGGCTCGTTTCTGATCTGGCTGTTGTGCATGGTCGCGCCGGGGCTCGTGGCCTCGGTGTTCACGAGCGACGCCAGCTTGATCGCCTACACCGAGGGCAGCATGCGCATATACCTGGCCACGCTGCTGATCTACGGCGTGCAGGTGGCCTGCCAGTGCAGCTTCGTGGCGCTCGACCAGGCCAAAAAGGCGATTTTTTTGACCATCTGGCGCAAGATCGTGCTGCTCATCCCCCTCATCTTCATCCTGCCGCATCTCGTGCCCGACGCCGCGACGGGCGTCTATCTGGCCGAGCCCATCGCCGACACGATCGCGGTGTGCACCACGGCGTCGATGTTCTGGCGCTACTACCGCAGGCTGTAGCGAAACGCGGGACGTGGCGCGACGGCGCGGTCTGCGGCGGTCTGCGGCGGCGTGTGTCGTTTGCGTTGCATGCGCTGCATCCGACTTCTTTTTGAAACACGCTCCCGCTACAATTGCCCACCGCAGAATCGAATCAGGAGGTTTTTCGTGAACAAGGTAAACGGGAAGACGGCGCTGCTTTGGCGCATCGCCTGCACGCTGTGCGCTGCGGGCCTCGTCGCGGCCGTCTCGGTGGCGGCGCTCGGCTGCGCGGGCGGCTCGGGCAGCTCCAACGACCCGGCCGAGTCCAAGACCATACGCATAGGGATCAAGGGCGACTTCGCCGGCATCCTCGACTCGGTCACGCCGAAGATCGAGGCGCTGGGCTACAAGATCGAGCGCGTGATGTTCGACGACTTCGTGCAGCCCGACAACGCGCTCAAAGAAGGCTCCATCGACATCAACTGGCTGCAGCACGAGCCCTACATGGACGCCTACAACGCCTCGAACGGCACGGATCTCGTCATGGTCGAGCCCAAGAGCATCTACAACGTCTTCGGCTTCTACTCGTCGAAGTGGTCGAGCATCGACCAGATCCCCAACGGCGCGACCATCTGCCTGTGCAACGACCCGTCCAACAAGATGCGCGGGCTGGGGCTGCTCGAGAAGAACGGGCTGATAAAGCTGAAGGAGGGCGTCGCCTCGCCGACCCAGTACGACATCGAGGAAAATCCTAAGAACCTGCAGTTCATCGAGGCCGAGATCTCGATGGTGCCCAAGTCCATCGACGACTGCGACGGCGTGGCGGTGGCCGGCCTGCAGATGCTGAACGCCAACCTCGACCCGGGTTCGTACATGTTCTGCTCCGACGACGCGGACAACAAGGAGTACGCGATCGGTTTCGTCGTCGCGGGCAAGAACAAGGACGCGCAGTGGGCGAAGGACATCGCCAGCGTGGTGCAATGCGACGAGCTGGTCGAGTTTTTGGCCGCGAACAAGAAGGGCTCCCAGCTTCCCGCGTGGAAGTAGGGAAGCAGCAGGCGCGGCAAGCCGGCGGGCGCGAGAGGCGCAACCGACAGGACAAGGCGCGAGAAGCGCGAAACGATGCGACAAGCGCGGCGCGGGAAAAAGACGCAGGACAAAGAAGGCACGGGCATGATCGAGATTTGCGGGCTGGGCAAGACCTGGGACGACGGCACCAGGGTGCTCGACGACATCAACCTCTCCATCGACGACGGGGAGGTCTACGCCATCGTCGGGCGCTCCGGCGCGGGCAAGTCCACGCTGCTGCGCTGCATCAACGGGCTGACCGGCTACCAGGAAGGCTCGCTCAAGGTGGACGGCCGCGAGGTGGGGGAGCTTTCCGAGGGGCAGCTGCGCGAGCTGCGCCGCGAGATGGGCATGGTCTTCCAGCACTTCTCGCTGCTGGAACGCGCGACGGTGTTTCAAAACGTCGCCCTGCCGATGAAGTGCTGGGGCTACAAGAAGCCCGAGATCGAGAAGAAGGTCACGGGGCTGCTGAAGCTCGTCGGGCTCGAAGACCGCGCCGACGCCCGCCCGCGCAACCTCTCCGGCGGCCAGAAGCAGCGCGTCGCCATTGCGCGCGCGCTCACCATGGACCCCAAGTTCATCCTCTCCGACGAGGCCACGAGCGCGCTCGACCCCAAGACGACGGGCTCGATACTGGACCTGTTCATGGAGATCAACGAGAAGCTGGGCATCACCGTCGTCTTCGTGACGCACCAGATGGAGGTCGTGCGCGCGGTCTGCCAGCGGGCATGCGTGCTCGAAGACGGGCGCATCGCCTCGGCGGGCACGGTGGAAGACATCTTCATCGAGCGGCCCGAGGCGCTGGGGCGGCTTTTGGGCGAGCACGAGAAGGACTTGCCGACGTCCGGCCACAACATCCAGATCGCCTACCGCATCCGCGACGTCGCCGACGGGCAGCTTCTGGCCGCCATGTCCAAGGAGCTCGACTACCTGCTGCCCGTGCTCGACGGCCAGATCCTCGAGTACCGCGGCGAGCGCATGGGCATCTTCGTCGTGAACGTCGACGACGCGCATTTCGAGGCCGCATGCCGCTACCTCGACGGGCGCGGCGTCGATTGGAAGAAGCTGGGGCGCGGCGGCGTGGACGTGGGCGGCCACAGCGATGCGGACGGACGTGCCGGCGCCCGCAGCGGCAGCGCGGGAAGGGGGGAGTAGCGATGGTCTTGGAAAACTACACCCTGCTCGAGATCTTCCAGATGCTCATCCTGCCCGCCGTCGGCGTCACGCTGAAGATGGTGTTTCTGTCGGGGCTGTTCGCCACGGTGCTGGGCTTTGCCATCGGCATCGTGCTCGTCGTCACGGAAAAGGGCGGCCTGTGCGAGAACGCCGTCATCTACAAGGTGCTCAACGTCGTGGTGAACATCGTGCGCTCGTTCCCGTTCATCATATTGATGATCTCGATCATCCCCTTCACCCGCCTGATCGTGGGCACCTCGATCGGCGACACGGCCGCGCTCGTGCCGCTGACCGTGGCCGCCGCGCCCTTCATCGGGCGCATCATCCAAAACGCGCTGAAGGAGGTGGACGCGGGGCTGGTCGAGGCGGCGCGCTCGTTTGGGGCGTCGCGCGTGCAGATCGTGTTTCGCGTCATGTTGAAGGAGGCGGTGCCGGCCATCGTCTCGGGGCTGACGCTGGCCGTGATCAACCTGCTCAGCTGCTCTGCGATGGCGGGCGCCATCGGCGCGGGCGGCCTGGGCGCGGTGGCGCTGATCTACGGCTACCAGAACTTCAACGAGACCATCATGTACAGCATATGCGCGATTCTCATCGTGCTGGTGGCGCTCCTGCAGTTCCTCGGCGATTTCCTCTACAAGAAGCTGAAGTAGCGCCCGCCGCCTCGCCGCCTCGCCGCGCGCAGTCCTCGGCGTCCACAGCCGTCCTTTGCGGCGAGTGGTTCGCGTCGGATGGCGTTGAGTTGTTGCTCAGTCAGGGTCTAGGCAGTGCGAGGCCGAAGGTTTTGCCAGGGATTGAGTTGGCGCTCAGGCCGCGGGTTCGGTCAGGGCCGCTTGGAGCCGGGCGCGTGCGTGCGCGTCGATGCCCAGCTGATGCGCGATGAAGGGATCCATCCCGCCGTAGCGTCTGTCCACTTCACCATAGAAGGCGCCGATGTTTTGAGGGGAGGCGCGGTGCGAGTCGCACAGCTCGCGCGCCCGCGTCTCGTCGCCTCCGCACAGGCGCAAGAAGCGCTCGTAGGTGCCCTGGATGTGCGCGTCGCGCGAGGCGTTCGTGGCCAGGTAGTCGGCCAGCACCGCGTGGCGGTCCGCCCCCAGCACCTCCAGCGCCAGCGCCGCGAGTATGCCCGCGCGGTCCTTGCCGCCCGTGCAGTGCAGGTAGACGGGGGTGCCCGCCGCCGCGCGGGTGAAGAGCACGTCCAGGCCGCGCGCCATCTGGGCGACGGTGGCCGGGTTGGCCGTGGAGCGGTAGAAGTCGGGCTGGTCGCAGGCGAAGTCGTGGCCGATCCGCACGGTGCCCGGCAGCTTCTTCGTGTACTCGAGCCCCACGATGTCCTTGTCGTAGAAGGGGATGTGCAGGTTTTCGACGCCCGCGATGTCCGGGTCGGGCTTCGCGGCGCGTTCCCAGCCGCAGCGCAGGTCGACGACGCACTTCACCCCGAGGGTGCCGAAGAGCATGTCGAGGTCTGCCGCGCTCGCGCCGAAAAGCGCCGCGCCCCGAAAGAGCAGGCCGCGCTTCACGCGCCGGGCGCCGCCTGCAGGCGTGCCGCCCAGTTCACGAAGCTCGCCGTCGCCCGCGCTCTCGCCGCCCGTCCCGCACAGCGCAGCCACAGGCGTCCCGCCCAAATCGCGCACGTTGCGCACGCACTCGAAGTGTATGGTCTCAGACACGAAAGCGCCCCTTCACCCTATCCCGAGCTCTTCGGCAAAGCCCACGCGGTAGTCGGAAAAGACGACGCTGCCCTCTTCCTGCGTCGCGTCCAGGTCCACGTCGCCGGCGATGCCGAAATCGTCGTCGCCGTCGGCGTCGTGGACCATCTGCCGCACGTGCCAGACGTGGGCGCTCTTCTCGTCGGCCTCGTCGATGCTCAGATAGCGCGCCGAGCGGGCATCCCCGTCGAGCAGCACCTCGTCGTGGGCCTCGTAGAACTCGTCGAGCGCCGCCGTCCACGCCGCCTGCCCGAAGTGCATGTCCTCGTCCATGTCGGCCAGCGCCTTCGCGTCGCCGCGGGCCATCTGCACCACGCGCGCGAACAGGGCGTTGCGCACGAGCAGCTGCACGGCCCGCCTGTCGCGCACCACGACGTCGGCCGCCTGCGGCGCGGCCAGCTCGGCCCCGGCGCCGTCGCCCTCTTCACCGCTCCCAAGCCCTGCCCACTCGTCGAGCAGGCTCGAGTCCGTGGTGCGCACGACCAGCCCCAGCCACTCGACGATCTCGTCCAAGCGCTCGTCGTAGGCGGCGTCCGGCACGGTCTTGTCGAGCACGCGCCACGCGTCCGACAGGTAGCGCAGCAGCGTGCCCTCCGAGCGGGCGATGCCCAGCCGCGCGATGTAGCCCTTGAAGTCGCTCGCGCTTTCCACCATGTCGCGCAGGATGGATTTGCAGCTCAGGGTGAAATCGGCGGCCCAGGGCACCTTCTCGCAGTAGGTGGCAAACGCCGGCTCCAGCAGCTCGGCCAGCGGCTGGGGGTGCTCGACCTCCTGCAGGCGCTCGATGCGCTCGTCGTAGTCCAGCCCCTCGGCCTTCATCTCCGCCATCGCGCGGTCGCGCTCCTGGCGCTGCTGCGCCCGCAGGATCTGCCAGGGGTCCTCGAGCGTGGCCTCCACCATCGAGATCAGGTCGAGCGCGTAGTCGTCGTCTTCGCGGTCGAGCAGCTCGATCGCCGCCAGCAGGAAGGGCGACAGCGGCTGGTCGAGGGCCAGGTTGTCCGGCATCTCGCAGGTCAGCTGGTAGTACATGCCCTCCTCGTCGCAGCCCTCCTCGACGACGCCGGCGGCCATGAGCGTGGCGAAGACCTCGGCGGCGCGCGTGTGCAGGCGCTCCTTTTCGCCCGGCTCCTGCGCGGAGTCGTCGATGAGCTTGTCCACGCGCGCGCGGGCGTCGCCGCCTTGGATCACCTCGTTTAACACCATGGAGTGGCTCACGCGCATGTGGGGGCGCAAGGTCTCGGGCGCGCTGTCCACGAGCTGCTCGAAGTGCTGGCGGTTCCAGGCCACGAATCCCTTCGGCGGCGTCTTCACCTTTGCCTTGCGCGCCTTCTTCGCGTCGCCGCCGGCCTTCGTCAGCGCCCGCGCCCGCTCGATGTCGTATTCGGTGGCCTCGCACACGACGCGCCCCGTGGCGTCGAAGCCGCTGCGGCCCGCGCGCCCCGCGATCTGGTGGAACTCGCGCGCGTTCAGGCGGCGCGTGCGGCGCCCGTCGTATTTGGCCAGCGCCGTCAGGAGCACGGTGTGGATGGGCACGTTGATCCCGACGCCCAAGGTGTCGGTCCCGCATATGACGGGTAAAAGGCCCTGCTGCGCGAGCTTTTCGACGAGCAGGCGGTAGCGCGGCAGCATGCCGGCGTGGTGGATGCCGACGCCGCAGACGAGCAGGCGGCGCAGCGCCTTGCCGAAGGCCGTGGAGAAGCGCACGCCCGCGATCGCCTCCTTCACCCGCTCGCGCTGCTCCTTGCTCGACACGCCGTAGCTCGCAAGCGCCTGGGCGCTCTTGTAGGCCGCGTCCTGGGCGAAGTGCACGATGTAGATGGGGCTCGCGCCGCTCCGCAGCTCCAGCTCGACCGTGGCCTCGAGGGCCGTCTCGACGAACTCGTACTCGAGGGGGACGGGGCGCTCGGCTTCGGCCACCGTCTCCACGTGCCGGCCCGTGCGCGCGGCCAGCGACTCGGCGATGGCGCTCGTGTCGCCCAGGGTGGCGCTCATCAGCAGGAACTGCGCGTGCGGCAAGGCGAGCAGCGGCACCTGCCAGGCCCAGCCGCGCTGCGCGTCGCCGTAGTAGTGGAACTCGTCCATGACGACGCAGCCGATGTCGGCGTCGGCGCCCAGGCGCAGCGCGTCGTTTGCGAGGATCTCGGCCGTGCAGCAGATGACGGGCGCGTCCGTGTTCACCGCCACGTCGCCGGTGATCATGCCGACGTTGTCGCGGCCGAGCACGCGCACCATGTCGAAGAACTTCTCGGAGACGAGCGCCTTGATGGGGGCGGTGTAGTAGGCGCGGCGGCCCGTGCATATGGCGGTGAAGCACAGGCCCAGCGCGACGAGCGACTTGCCCGAGCCGGTGGGCGTGCCGAGTATGACGTGGTCGCCGGCGGCAAGCGAGAGCAGCGCGTCTTCCTGGTGGGCCCACAGCTTCGTGCCGCGCGCCTCGACCCAGCCCAAGAAGAGGTCGAGGGCCTCGTCGGCGGGAATGTCCGGCCAGGCGTTCGGGTCGGCCGGCCAGGGGATGAGCGCGCCCAGGTCGGCCGGGGTGCCCGCGTCTGCCGCGCCCGCGTTGTCGCCGCCTTCTTTGCCCGCGTTTTCTTCGGCAGCGTCCACCTGCGCCTCTTCCCGCTCTGTCGTCTCGCGTTCCATGCGGGCGATTCTACCAGCCCCCGGCCGCCGCGCTTCCCGCGCGAGCTGCGCTTGAATCTTGCGTTTGGTGAACGGCGCGCGCGACTGTGCGCGACCACGCGCGCGACCGCCTTTCCGAACGCCGTCAACATGTCCGCTCGTGCGGCGGGGCGGGTGGCGAGCCGCGCTAGAATACGATGCGTCGGATGCGGGATTTCACCACGAGGAGGGTTTCACCATGGCGCAGGAAAAACCGGTTCTCTACTACTGGGGCCCGTGCCCCACGTGCGCGTTGGTCGTCGATTTCGCCGAGCAGCACGGCATCGAGCTGGACAAGCGCGACGTCGAGCAGCAAGGGCCTTTCGACGAGCTGTGCGCGCTGGGCGGCGACGCGAACCAGATCCCCTATCTCTACGCGGACGGCCAGCTCGTCCAAGGCGTCGAGGCGGCAAACGCCTACCTGCAAGAGCACTTCGCCTCCGCGTGAACATGTGAGCGGCAACGCAGGCGCGGCGGCAGTTGTACCGAGGGCGCTGGGGCCTTCGGGATCGAGAAAGGGGTGCGCGACGTGGTGGATGAGCTTTCAAACTCTGAAGGGCGCGAGATCGTTTCCGAGGAGTTCTACAGGCAGGTCTCCTCGATTTTGAGTGCTGCCCGCAGCAAGGCGTATGCGGCCGTCAACTTCGCCATGGTCGAGGCGTACTGGGAGATCGGACGCAGCATCATCGAGCAGCAGGGCGGTGAAGACCGGGCCGGGTACGGCGATGCGCTCGTGGAAGGGCTTGCTGCCAAGCTAACAAAAGACTTTGGGAGCGGCTTCGACGTTAGAAACCTGCGTTTCATGCGCCAGTTCTACCTTGCGTTCCCAATTCGGAACGCACTGCGTACCGAATTGAGTTGGACCCATTACCGCAGGCTGTCGCGCATAGAGGACGTCGACGCGCGCATGTGGTACATGAACGAGTGCGCCGATTCGCGCTGGAGCACGCGCCAGCTCGAGCGCCAAATCAACACGATGTTTCGCGAACGCCTGCTTGCCAGCAGGGACAAGGAGACCGTCGCGGCCGAGATCCAGAAAAGCGCTCCGCCAAAACGCCCCGAGGACATCATCCGCGACCCCTACGTGCTCGAGTTTCTGGGCTTTTCGGACGATCCCGCGTTTCGCGAGGACGGCCTCGAGCAGGCGCTCATCACGCACTTGCAGAAATTCCTGCTCGAGCTTGGCCGCGGCTTCACCTTCGAGGCGCGCCAGAAGCGCATTACCTTCGACGGCCGCCACTTCTACATCGACCTCGTGTTCTACAACTACCGCATGCGCTGCTTCGTGCTCATAGACCTCAAGACCGGCGACCTCACGCACCAGGACCTGGGCCAGATGCAGATGTACGTGAACTACTACACGCGCGAGCTGATGAACGAGGGCGACAATCCACCCATCGGCATCGTGCTGTGCGCCGACAAGAGCGATTCCATCGTGGAGTACACCCTGCCGCAGGACAACGAGCAGGTCTTCGCGGCCAAGTACCTGCCGTATCTTCCGAGCAAGGAAGAGCTGGCGCGCGAGCTGAGCGCCGAATACCGCGCACTCGACGAGTCGGCCGCCGGAAAGGAAGAACATGAGCAGGACTGATACTGGGGTTTTCGGACTCGTCTGGTGCGCTGCCACGCTTGTCTGCGAGCGCAGGCTCCGTGGCTTCTGTCCCGCCTATTATAAGGAGGCAATTTGTCGAATGCGGTCTGACGAAGTTGCCGCCGGGAGGGGTGAGTGATGAACGGAGTAACGGAGCATTCCGGTGAGATGGGCGCCAACAAGAAGCCCTGGCAGCTTGAGCTTGGGGAATACATCCGGCAAGGCGAGCCGGGCAGGGTGCAGAAGGCGGAGTCGTGGCAAACGGCCATCGGCCTGCAGCAGGTCGACGGCCTCGAGGTGTCCGACTACCTGCTCGACACCGCCAAGCTGCACGTTGAAGGCGACATCGACACGCAGGGCGCGCGCGAGCGCATCGAGAGCTACTACGAGCAGCGCCGCAGCAGGGGCGTCGTGGAGGACGGGACCGAGGAGGCCGACCTCGTCTCCCAGCGCATCGTCGAGCTGCTCGGCGAGCGGGCTTTCACGCTCTCGCCGCTGGCCTGGATGGGGATCCACCGCCGCCTCTTCGAAGGTATCTTCGACGGTGCGGGAAAGCCCCGCGACTACAACATCACCAAGGAGGAATGGGTGCTCAACGGCGACACGGTGACGTACGCGCCTTGCTCCGACCTCATGCCGACCCTCGAGTACGACTTCGACCGCGAGAGGGCGTTCTCGTATGCCGGGCTTTCAATCGAGGAAGCCGTCGAGCATCTCGCGCGCTTCGCCGCCGGCATCTGGCAGATTCACCCCTTCTGCGAGGGCAACACCCGCTCGACGGCCGTGCTGCTCATCAAGTACCTGCGCAGCATGGGTTTCGAGGCCGGCAACGAGCCCTTCGAGAGCAACTCCTGGTTTTTCCGAAACGCGCTCGTCCGCGCCAACTACGCGAATTACGAGGCGTCCGTGCATCCCACGTTGAAGCCGTTGACGGATTTTCTAGACAACGTCATGACCGGCGCGAGGCACCCGCTGCGCAACAGGGAGCTTCACGTCGACTATTCCCGATGAACGCCCCTGCATTCAGGCCCCGAAACCAGGCGAGCCCCTTTGTAAAATATATTCCAGGAGGTGGCAAACGATGAACTGCCCTGAATGCAACGCTGCGACTATTTCTAGGATCGAGGGGTCGAGCCTGGTTATTGAATGCCCGGACTGCGGGTGGTCAGTCGTGACCAGCTACATTGACCCGATGTATGAAGACCAGACGGTTTACTCCGTTCGTGTCGGGATCAACGAGACCCCGGGCAAAGAGGCTCTCAAGGCCGTGTCCCATATTGCGGGAGGGAATTTCATTTCCGCGAAGCATATTCTCGAGACTCCGGGGTCAGAACTTATCGAAGGAAAGGCGCCGGTTGTCAAGAGCTGCCTCGAAGAGCTTGCGGGCGCCGGTGTCAACTTTGTGGTGACCCCTGAATTTCCCTTCTAGCGCAAGCGAGTGAGTGATTGATTGAGTGATTGATTGATTGATGTCGAGTCCCTGGTGCGATGTGCGTCGGAGACTCGACTTTCTTTAGCCGATTTTGCGCTTCAGGTCGGGCGCCGCGTGTTCTTTGTGTTGCCTCTGCTGCTTACGGCATTGGTTTGAGTGCCTCTTGGCTTTTGAACTAGGCAAGTCCCTGACCCATTATAATTTCGGGGTGAAAAGGTCTTTGGAAACAGGGCATTCGATTTGGACTCGCGCAACGCCCGGCTGCTCGTGCATCTGGACGCCGAGGGGGATTTCATGCGCGACGTCATAAGCGTGGTGAAAAGTTTCTACTGAGTCGGTGCAGCAAAGGCCGGCGGGGAAGTTGACGCGGCGCGACATGGCAAAGGCCGCCTGGAAGGCTAGCGGGGCGCGGGGCGGCAAAAGCCGGCGGGGCTTTTGGTATCCTGCACGGAAAGCGAAACGCGGCGCGCGTGCGAGGCCGCGCGAGTACGAGGCGGCGCGCGTGCAAACGGACACGTCGTGCGCGGGCAAACGCACACGCCGCGCGCGCAGGCGAGACGGGAAGGCGGGGCGCATATGCGCAAGTTCAACAAATCATCCAAGCTGCACGGCGTGGGCTACGACGTGCGCGGGCCTGTGGTCGAAGAGGCCGCCCGCATGGAGCAGATGGGCACGCACGTCCTGAAGCTCAACATCGGCAACCCCGCGCCCTTCGGTTTCCGCACCCCCGACGAGGTCGTCTACGACATGTCGCGCCAGCTGACCGACTGCGAGGGCTACTCGCCGTCCAAGGGCCTGTACTCGGCGCGCAAGGCCATCATGCAGTACGCGCAGACCCGCCACCTGCCCAACGTCGACATCGAGCACATCTACACGGGCAACGGCGTCTCCGAGCTGATCAACCTGTGCCTGCAGGCCCTGCTCGACGACGGCGACGAGATCTTGATCCCGGCGCCCGACTACCCGCTGTGGACGGCCTGCGCGACGCTTGCCGGCGGACGCCCCGTCCACTACGTCTGCGACGAGGAGGCCGACTGGCTGCCCGACATGGACGACCTGCGCGCGAAGGTCTCCGAGCGCACGAAGGCCATCGTCATCATCAACCCGAACAACCCCACGGGCGCCCTCTACCCCAAGGAGCTGCTGGAGCAGATCGTCGAGCTGGCCCGCGAGAAGGAGCTGATCATCTTCTCCGACGAGATCTACGACCGCCTGGTCATGGACGACGCCGAGTTCACCTCCATCGCCTCGCTGGCGCCCGACCTGTTCTGCGTCACCTTTTCCGGTCTGTCCAAATCGCACATGATCGCGGGCTACCGCGTGGGATGGATGGTGCTGTCCGGCAACCTCGACGCCGGCCGCGGCTACATCGAGGGCCTCGACATGCTCTCGAACATGCGCCTGTGCTCGAACGTGCCGGCGCAGTCCATCATCCAGACGGCGCTGTGGGGCCACCAGAGCGTGAAGGACTACGTGGTGCCGGGCGGGCGCGTGCTCGAGCAGCGCGATTTCGTCTACAACTCGCTGAAGGAGATCGACGGCATATCCGTGGTGAAGCCCAAGGCCGCCTTCTACATCTTCCCCAAGCTCGACGTGGGTAAGTTCAACATCACCGACGACGTGCAGTTCGCGCTGGATCTGCTGAAGGAGAAGAAGGTGCTCGTCGTGCAGGGCACGGGCTTCAACTGGGGCGCGCCCGACCACTTCCGCATCGTCTACCTGCCGCGCATCGACATCCTGCACGAGGCCGTCTCGAAGATCGCCGACTTCCTCGACGGGTATCGGCAATAGGAGGAGGGGGCGGCCTTCGCCCCTTCACCCTGCTATTTCTGCTGCAAAAGCGGCGAAAGCGTGCCGCAGGCCAGCACGGACACCTCGCTCGTGGCGCGCGATATGGCCGTGTAGAGCCTGCGCCGCGCAAGGCCCGTGGCGGGATAGACCCGCGCGTCGGCATCGGCCACCACCACGCGGTCGAACTCGAGGCCCTTTGCGTGGGGCAGGTCGATGACGAAGACCCCGGCCGCCGGCAGCGGGTCGTCCGCGCTGTCCACGCAGGCCAGCCCTCCCAGCGCCTCGGCCAGCGCCCGCGCTCTCTTCTTGCCGGGCGCGATCACCGCGCACAGCCCCTCCTTGCCGCGCGCCGCGTCCACGCGCTGCGCCAGCGCCGCAAGGTAGGCCTCCTTGTCTGCCGCCACGACGATGTCCGGCGCCGCGCCCTCGCGCTGCACCGAGTCGGCGTGCACCTGCGCCCCCTCGTCGAGCAGCGAGGCGAACAGCTCGGTCACCTGCGGGGTGCAGCGGTAGCTCGTGGCCAGGCGCATCTCGCAGACCCCGCCGTGCGAGGCGGTGAACACGTCTTTCACCTGCGCAAAGCTCGCGCAGCCCTCGCGTATGGCCTGGTTTTCGTCGCCCAGCAGCAGGAAATGCGCCCGGGGGAACTGCGCCGCGAGCACCATGAGCTGCGCCTCGCTGTAGTCCTGCACCTCGTCCACCATCACGTAGCGCACCTCGCGCTCGGCCACGTCGGCCACGAGCAGGCGCAGGTACATCCACGTGGGCGCGTCGAGCGAGCCGGCGCCCAGCAGCCGCATGCCCAGCTTGTCGAAGGCGATCCACGCCCCGGCGTCCACCAGCTCGTGCGCCGGCTGCCCGTAGACGACCTCGGCATAGCGGCGCAGCAGCCGCGCGGCCGTCTCGTCGTCTTCCTCGTCGAGGTCGACCGTGCGCCCGAACACCTCCATCATCGCGGGGATGTCGAGCGCCTCCACCTCGCGGCGCAGGCCGTCCTCGTGCGCGAGCTTCTTCACCCGCCCGTCGAGGCGCGCGTGCAGCTCGTCGCCTGCCAGCGCGGCCAGGCGCGGGCTGGGGGCGATGCGCTTGAACTTGCCCAAGATGCCCTTTATCTGGTTCACCGACACGAGCGTGCGCCCGCCGACGCGCAGCGGCTTGAGGTCGCCCGTCTCCAGTTGCGCGCCCGCTACCAGCGCCTCCAGCCGCCGCATCTGCTCCGCGCTGTCCTCGCCGCCGGCCGCGCGTCCGCCCAGCTCGAGCGAGGCGGCCAGCGCGTCCCAGGTCAGGATGCGCGGGTTTCGCTCGCCCATGCCCGGCAGCACGTCGGCGATGTAGCTCGAGAACAGCGGGGAAGGGGTGAACAGGCGTATCGCGTCGGCGTCGAGGGTCTTGCGGTCCTGGTAGAGCAGCCAGGCGATGCGCTGGAGCATGACCGAGGTCTTGCCCGAGCCGGCGACGCCGTTCACCAACATGGCGGGCACGTCCTCGTGGCGCACGATCTCGTTTTGCTCGCGCTGTATGGTCTGGGTGATGTCGCGCAGCTTGTCGGAGTGCCGCGACGACAGCGCCTTCAGCAGCAGCGGGTCTTGGATGGCCACGGTCGTGTCGAAGCAGGCCTTCAGCTCGGCGCCCTCGATGTCGAACTGGCGGCGCACCCGCAAATCGCAGGAGATCTCGCGCCCGTTTGCCACATACGAGGTCGCGCCCGTGCTCTGGTTGTAGTAGGTCTCGGCCACGGGGCTGCGCCAGTCCACGACGATCTGCTCCATCGTGTCCGGGTCGCCCATGCCCGCGCGCCCGATGTAGACGTCGTCTTCCTTGCCCAGGCGGGGGAAGTACAGCTTCACCTTGGCGAAGTAGGGGCGCTGCAAGAGCAGGTAGGCGCGGCGCAGGTCCTCCACGAGCGTGGCCTGGCGCCGGTTGTAGAGGTCGATCACGTCGCTCACGCCCTTCATCTCGGTGAGGGACTCCTGGTCCATCACGTCGTCGGCGAAGTCGAGCGTCAGCTCCTCGTTCATGCTGTGCACGTCGGCGGCCGCGGCGGCCTCGTTTTCCGCGCGCTTTTTCTCCAGCTCGTCTTTTATCTCGGACAGCCGCGCGTGCGTCGCGCTCAGGTGCGCCTGCTCGGCGGCGAACACCTCGTCTTGGTCGGTGGTGAAAGCCTCGTCCACTTCATGCTCCTCGTCGGTCGTGTTCGGTGAAAGGGGGCGCGGCGCGTTGAAGCTGCGCCCCTTCATCATGCTCGTCTGGCGCCGCCCGGGTGGGCGCGGGCGCGATGCCGTGCCCCGTCCGGATGCGGCGCGTGTCCGCGCGTGTCCGCGCCTGCCCGCCCTTTACGCGCAGCGTTTCGCCAGCTCGTCGGCGATGGCCGCGATGAACTCCTCGGTGCCGAGCTTTTGCGGGTCCGGCAGCGTCGTGATGGCCACGAGGTCGCCCGTCATCTGCCCGCTTTCCACCGTGGCAAGCGTCGCCGCCTCCAGCTTGTCTGCAAACGCCGCCAGCTCCGGCGTGCCGTCCAGTTCGCCGCGCTTTCTCAATGCGCCCGTCCACGCGAAGATGGTCGCGATGGGGTTCGTGGAGGTGGGCTGCCCCTTCAGGTGCTTGTAGTAGTGGCGTTGCACCGTGCCGTGCGCGGCCTCGTACTCCCACCAGCCGTGCGGGCTGACCAGCACGCTCGTCATCATGGCCAGGCTGCCGAAGGCCGTCGAGACCATGTCGCTCATCACGTCGCCGTCGTAGTTCTTGCAGGCCCAGATGAAGCCGCCCTCGCTGCGCACGACGCGGGCCACGGCGTCGTCGATCAGGGTGTAGAAGTATTCGATGCCCGCCTCGGCGAAGCGCTGCTCGTATTCGGCGGCGAAGATCTCGGCGAAGACGTCCTTGAAGCGGTGGTCGTAGGTCTTCGAGATGGTGTCCTTGGCGGCAAACCAGAGGTCTTGGCCGGTCTCGAGCGCATACGAGAAGCAGCTGCGCGCGAAGCCCTCGATGGAGTCGTCGAGGTTGTGCATGCCCTCGGCGATGCCCGGGCCGGCGAACTCGTGCACGCACAGGCGCTGCTCCAGGCCCGCGTCGCCGCTTTCCGGGGTGAAGACGAGCTCGACTTTGCCCGCGCCCGGCACGCGCATCTCGACGTCGCGGTAGAGGTCGCCGTAGGCGTGGCGCGCGATGGTGATGGGCTTTTTCCAGGTGCGCACGTACGGCTCGATGCCGCGCACGAGGATGGGGGCGCGGAAGACCGTGCCGTCGAGCATGGCGCGTATGGTGCCGTTGGGGCTCTTCCACATCTCGTGCAGGTCGTATTCGTCCATGCGCGCGGCGTTGGGGGTGATGGTCGCGCACTTCACCGCCACGCCGTATTTCTTGGTGGCCTCGGCCGCCGCCACCGTGACGGCGTCGCGCGTCTCGTCGCGGTGCGCCAGCCCCAGGTCGTAGTACTCGGTGTTCAGCTCGATGTAGGGCGCGAGCAGCTCGTCTTTGATCATCTGCCAGATGATGCGCGTCATCTCGTCGCCGTCCATCTCGACGAGCGGGGTCTTCATCTCGATCTTCGCCATGGAAAACGCTCCTTTGTCGCATGCGTGCGCGTCGCTTGTGCCGTTCACGCCGGGCCATGTGGACGTTCTATTGTAGCCGTTTCGGGCGCCCGTTCCCGTGTGCTGAAACCGCGCTTTTCGGGTGTGCGTAGTGTGGGTGAAAGGGTGCGGCGCACGCGGGCGGGTGAAAGGGGGCAGCGCGTGTGGCGTGGGTGAGACGGGGGCGGCGAGTGGGTCGTGGGCGTTTTGGGTGCAAAGCGTTGCCGAGCTGCCGTGTGGCGTGCGCGGGCGTTTACCCTATCATGGAGCGACGTTTGTTTTGGTGAAGTAGACGCCCGTTTTCGATGAAGGAGACCCGTGGCACTGGCGCTTCTCATATCGCTGCTCGCCGGCGCGACCATCGTGCTCGGCGGCCTCGTCGTGCGCCTCTCGCGCGGGGCGGCCCGCATCGAGCATTTCTCCATCGCGCTCGCCGCCGGCTCCATGCTCGCGCTGCTCGTCTTCGACCTGGGGCCGGAGGTCCTCGAGGGTTGCGGCGAAGGGGCCTACGTGCAGGTCGTCGTCGGCCTCGTCGTCGGCTTTCTGGGGCTTGTCGCTCTCGACGGCGCCATCCCCGACCACGACGCGGGCGGCGCGCACGACGCGCACGGGGAGCACGGCGCCGTAGCCTCTGCTGATGCCGATGCTGCCATCACGAGCACCGCCGCTGTCGCCGGCGACGCCGTGCCCGCCGACTCTGCCCACGCCCACGCCCACGCTCACGTCCACGATCACGCGCACGTTCACGACCACACACCTTCACCCGCCAACGCCGTGCACATCGGCATCATCTCCGCCGTCGCCATCATCCTGCACAACATCATCGAGGGCATGGCCGTCTACAGCGTCGCGCTTTCCGCGCCCGCAGACGGCGCGCTCTACGCCTTCGCCATCGCCTTGCACAACATCCCCGTCGGCATGCTCCTCTTCTCCACGCTGGAGAAAAGCCGCCCCACCACGCGCCGCGTCGCCGTCGCCGCCGTCACCTTCTCCACCTTCGCGGGCGGCGTGGCTATGGCGGCGCTCTCGCACGCGGTGCCCGAGGAGGTCATGGTCTTTTTCGTCGCGGCCGCCGCGGGCATGATCTGCTACATACTCGTCATGGAGCTGGCGGGCCGCCTCGTGCGCAGCCGCCCGGTCTGGGTGTCTGTCGCGGGCTGCGTCGCCGGCTTTCTCATCGTGGTCGTGGCGTCGCAGTTTGGGTGAAGGGGAGGAGCGCGCATGGTGAAGGTGTCAGACGAGCAGTTCGACGAGATGGTGGGAGATGCCATCGACTCGATCCCCGAGGAGTTTCTAGACGAGCTGGACAACGTGGTCTTCCTCGTGGAAGACGAGCCGAGCGCGCAGCAGGTGGCCGACGACATCGCCGACGGCGGCACGGGCGACATGCTGGGGCTGTACTCCGGGGTGAACCTCTACGAGCGCGGCGACTACTACAGCGGCGATCTGCCCGACAGCATCACCGTGTTCAAAGGGCCGCACGAGCGCATGTGCGACAGCGCCGCCGAGCTGGCCGAGGAGGTGCGCCGCACCGTCGTGCACGAGGTGGGGCACTATTTCGGCATGGACGAGGACCAGGTCGACGAGATGGGCTATGCCTAGAGCAGGGGCCGCGGGAATCTGCTACCATGGGTGCGTTTAAGTGACAGTTGAGCGGGCGCCGAAAGAAGGCGCTCGGATGATGTGAAAACGGGCGCACGCGTAGGGCGCTTTGGCAAAAGCGGGAGACGAGGCGAAGAGTATGCCGACCGAAAACAATCTGCTCGGGGGGGGGTCTT
>CAVAWX010000003.1:0-4008 GCA_963592385.1 Acidaminococcaceae bacterium
GCGCTCACCGAGGCGGGCTACGTGGGCGAAGACGTCGAGAGCATCCTGCTGAAGATCATCAACGCGGCCGACAACGACATCGACCGCGCGCAGATCGGCATCATCTACATCGACGAGATCGACAAGGTGGCGCGCAAGGCGGAAAACCTCTCCATCACCCGCGACGTCTCCGGCGAGGGCGTGCAGCAGGCGCTGCTGAAGATCGTCGAGGGCACCGACGCGGCGATCCCGCCCGCCGGCGGCCGCAAGCACCCCCAGCAAGAGCTGATCCACATCAACACGTCCAACATCCTCTTCATCCTGGGCGGCGCCTTCGTCGGCCTGGACAAGATAGTGGGCGAGCGCGTGGGCAAGCGCGGGGTGGGCTTCAACTCCGAGGTGGCCAAGACCGGCGCGGCGAAAAGCGCCGACCTGCTCGCGCAGGTGCTGCCGGAGGACCTGAACACCTTCGGCATGATCCCCGAGTTCATCGGGCGCATCCCCGTCATCTCCTCGGTGGACGACCTCGACGCCGACGACCTCGTGCGCATCCTGACCGAGCCGAAAAACGCCCTGGTGAAGCAGTATCGGCGCATGCTCTCCTTCGACGGCGCGGAGCTCGTGTTCGAAGACGAGGCCTTGCAGGCCATCGCCCAGCTGGCCATCGAGCGCGGCACGGGGGCGCGTGGCCTGCGCGCCATCTGCGAGGAGGTCTTGCAGGAGACGATGTACGAGCTGCCGAGCGCCGACGACATCGACCGCGTGGTAGTGACGCGCGCCTGCGTCGAGGAAGGCGCCAAGCCCGTGCTCGTGCGCCGCGGGCGCGAGCCGCATGCGCGGCTGGCGAGGGCGAGCGCCTAGAGGCGGCGTTCGCTTCACCGCTTGCGGCGGCGGGGAGCGCGGCGCCGCACAACGCGGGCGAGCCGACAAGGGCGAGCCGACGAGGGCGAGCGCCTGGAGAAATAGAGACGCGCGCGCACACGACACGCGCAGGGACAAAGGAGTTTTTCGTGCCGGACAAGGAGATGCCCAAGACCTACGACCCTGCGGAAAACGAGCAGGCCGTCCTTTCCAAGTGGCTCGAGGGCGGCTGGTACGCGCGCTCGGCGGGCAAGGGAGCGCGCGCCCACGAGGACCGCACCATCGTCATCCCGCCGCCCAACGTCACGGGCATGCTGCATATGGGGCACGCGCTCGACGACACCATCCAGGACGCCTACGTGCGCTATTCGCGCATGCGCGGCTACTCGACGCGCTGGATCTTGGGCACCGACCACGCGGGCATCGCCACCCAGACCAAGGTGGACAAGAAGCTGAAAAGCGAGGGCATCTCGCGGCTCGAGATCGGCCGCGAGCGCTTCGTCGAGGAGTGCCGCAAATGGCGCGAGGAATACGGCGGGGTCATCGTCGAGCAGATCAAGCGCATGGGCTGCTCCGCGGACTTCTCCGACGAGAAGTTCACCATGAGCCCCGACTACGAGCGGGCCGTGCGGCGCGTCTTTTGCGAGTGGTACCGCGACGGGCTGGTCTACCGCGGCAAGCGCATCGTGAACTGGTGCCCGAACTGCGCCACCGCCATCAGCGACGACGAGGCCGAATACCACGACGAGGCCTCGCACCTGTGGTACCTGCGCTATCCGCTGAAGGAGCCGGTGGACGGGCGCGAGTACGTCGTCGTGGCCACGACGCGCCCCGAGACCATGCTGGGCGACACGGGCGTGGCCGTGGCGGAAGGCGATGCGGACAAGGCCGCGCTCGTGGGGGCGACGGTCGTGCTGCCCATCGTGGGGCGCGAGATCCCTATTTTCGCCGACTGGCACGTGGACGCGAGCTACGGCACCGGCTTCGTGAAGGTCACGCCGGCGCACGACCCCAACGACTATGCCATGGGGCAGGCGCACGACCTGCCGCAGATCAACATCTTCGACGAGCACGCGGTCGTGGTGGACGGCTTCGGCGAGTACTCCGGCATGACGCGCGAAGAGGCGCGCGAGGCGATCGTGGCCTGGTTCGACGAGCACGACCTGCTGGAGGGCATCGAGGACATCGAGCACTCCGTCATGCACTGCTACCGCTGCGACACGGCGCTGGAGCCGTGGCTGTCCGAGCAGTGGTTCGTGGCCGTGGACAAGCTGAAAGGACCTGCCACCGAGGCGGTTGAAGGCGGACAGATCGCCTTTCACCCCGCGCGCTGGGCGCAGACCTACCTGACGTGGATGGAAAACCTGAAGGACTGGTGCATCTCGCGCCAGCTGTGGTGGGGGCACCGCATCCCCGTGTTCTACTGCGACGAATGCGGCTGGAGCGACGCGCGCGAAGAGGACGTGGACGTCTGCCCGGAGTGCGGCGCGCAGGTCCGCCAAGACGACGACGTGCTCGACACCTGGTTTTCCAGCCAGCTGTGGACCTTTGCCACGCAGGGCTGGCCGGACGCGCCCGAACAGCTCGAGGGGCACCATCCCACGAAAGTGCTGGTCACGGCACGCGACATCATCGCGCTGTGGGTGGCGCGCATGGTCATGAGCTCCATCTACTTCACCGGCCAGATCCCCTTCCACGACGTCTTCATCTACGCGACCATCCTGGCAAAAGACGGCAGCCGCATGTCGAAGTCCAAGGGCAACGGCGTGGACCCCATGGACCTGATCGAGATGTACGGCGCCGACGCGATGCGCTTCAACCTGCTCACGCTCGTCACGGGCAGCCAGGACGTGAAGTTCGACGCGCAGCTCGACAAGAAGACGCGCGCGCTGGTGGCCTCGCCGCGCACGGACGCCGCGCGCTCGTTCGTCACGAAGATCTGGAACGCCGCGCGCTTCGTGCACATGAACCTCGAGGGCTACGAGGCGGGCGAGCCGCAGGTGGCCGAGCCTGCCGACGCGTGGATCTTCTCGCGGCTGGCCAAGCTGTCCGCGCAGGTCACGGACGCGCTGGAGGCCTACGAGTTCGGCAAGGTCGCCCACGCGCTCTACGACTTCTTCTGGAACGAGTTCTGCGACTGGTACATCGAGCTGTGCAAGGCGCGGCTGGGCGCGGGAGGCCAGGCGCGGGCGGTCGCGCAGGCAAACCTCGTCTACGTGCTCGACACCGCGCTGCGCCTGCTGCACCCCGTCATGCCCTTCGTCACGGAGGCCATCTGGGCCTATCTGCCCACGTCGGCGGCCGACCCCGCGCCGGCGCTGATGGTGGCCGACTGGCCGGAGCCCGCCGAGCTGGCGCACTGGGTCGACGAGGACAGCGAGCAGGCGGTGGCGCTTGCCTGCGCGGTCGTCTCGAGCGTGCGCTCGACGCGTGCGCGCTACGGCATCAGCCCGCGCCAGGAGCTGGCCGTCTCCGTGCGCGCGGGCGGTGAGGCGGATGCGGGCGCGGATGAAAGCGCTGGTGAAGGTGCTGCCGGCGTTGCGGGCGCTGCGGCGAGCGCGGGTGAAGGGCAGAGCGCGGGTGAAGGCGCTGTGGCGAGCGCGGCGGACAAGGAGCGTTTCCTGGCCGGCCAACGCGAGCTCGTGGTGAACCTGGCGCGCCTGTCCGGCTTCGAGATTCTGGCCGCCGACGCGCCCCGTCCCGCAGAATGCGGCGTGGACCTCGTGGGCGACGTGGAGGTCTACGTGCAGCTTGCGGGCTTCGTGGACTTCGCCGAGGAGGCCAAACGCCTGGAGAAGCGCCGCGCCGCCGCGCAAAAGGAGCGCGAGAAGCTCGACAAGAAGCTCTCCAACGAGAACTTCCTCGCGAAGGCCGCGCCCGAGGCCGTGGAGAAGGTGCGCGCCGATGCGGCCGACCTCGACCGCGAGCTGAAGCTGATCGCGGCGCAGCTGGGCTAAGGCGCCTCAGGCGGCAATTCGAATCCTGGTGAAGGGGGAGGCGGACATGGCAGGCGGCGACGGCATGCTGGACGACTTCGCCCAGCTCGACTTCTCCCGCGCGGACCGCTGCGGTTTTCCCGAGGTCGTCTACGGCGCGGGCAAGACGGCCGCGCAGCTGGCCTCCATCATGGAGGCGCTCGTGGCCGAGCACGGCGTCGCGCTTGCCACG
>CAVAWX010000003.1:4018-38708 GCA_963592385.1 Acidaminococcaceae bacterium
ACGCGTGTGAGCCCCGAGGCCGCCATCGCCGTGCGCGCGCGCGTCGCCGGCGCCCGCTTCTTCGAGCGCAGCGGCATGCTCTTTGCCGACGAGCGCGACGAGCCCATAGAAGGCGCCACCCTCGAAGAGCTGCTGGTCTGCGAAAACCGCGCGGCGGGGCGCGTGCTCGTGGCCTGCGCGGGCACGAGCGACCTTCCCGTGGCCGAAGAGGCCGCGATCACCGCCCGCGTCATGGGCTCTGCCGTCGATTTCCTGCCCGACGTGGGCGTGGCCGGCGTGCACCGCACCCTGCGCCACGTCGAGGACCTGCGCCGCGCGCGCGCCATCGTCTGCGTCGCCGGCATGGAAGGCGCCCTTGCCAGCCTCGTGGCGGGCCTGGTGGACGTGCCCGTCGTGGCCGTGCCCACGAGCGTGGGCTACGGGGCGAGCTTCGGCGGGGTGGCGGCGCTTTTGGGCATGCTCTCGTCGTGCGCGGGCGGGGTCTCCGTCGTGAACATCGACAACGGGTTCGGGGCGGGGCAGGTCGCGCACCGCATCAACGTGCCGCCCGCGCGCTTCGCCGACGACGCGCGCGCCTAGCAGGCGCCCGTTTCACCGAACACGAACGCCGGGGATGGGGCACAGGGCCCCTTTCACCGAAAGACGGCGCCCGTTTGCCGCATTCACCTCGCGCCGCGCCGCGAGCTTTCCCGCGCTAGCCCCTCTGCGCGCGCATATACTCTTTCAGGTCCTCGTTGGTCAAATCGTGCGCCATCAGTATCCTGCGGCATTCGCGGCTGGCCTTGGCCACCTTGTTGCCGAAGGTGCCCAGGATGAACGCGATCAGAAACGCCAGCAGCAACACGAAGATGGAGTTTTGCATCACCCCGCTCAACAGCAAGATGTTCCACCCCACGAACAAGGCGATGGCGATGGCCACCCCGATGCCGAGCGCGATCCACGCGTTGCGCTCGCTGCGCTTCCATGCGGCGGCCTGTTCCAGGTATTTTCTGCGCGATGCCATGGGTTTTTCGGCCTTTCTGCGCGTGCGTGCGCGCATCGTCGTGCCCCTCGTTTTCTCTCGCGGCGTGAAAGTGTAGCGTAAAATCCCGCGCTCCTGCGTGCGTGTGCCCCCTTTCACCATGAACCGTGTCCGCGTACCCGATATCGCCGCGCGCAGGCGAGGGCGTCACGTTCCACGCATTGCGCGTTTTGCGCTGCCCGCCCCCTCATCCGTTTCGGTCATGCCTACTATTTTTCTTTAACTATAAACATGAGCTATGCACAATCATCCGTTCTGGATTAGAATGTCGGCTGTGTGGGCTTTGTGAAGTGCCCTGAAAAGTCCACGCAAGGCATATTTCCCCGAAGCCTGCATACGAGGGGAAAGTAGAAGAAGGAGTTGACATGTGCTTTAGACCTGCAAGCGGCGGTGTGGAAATCAAGTGCCCGCACTGCGACAAAGTGCTGCCCGTCATCGGCAACACCGTCCTGAAGAAGTGCCCCTTCTGCAAGGAGGAGTTCACTGACGACGATATGGCCGCGATGCAAGCCCAGATGGGCGGCGCGGCTCCCGGCGCTGGCGCTGGCGCTCCTGGTGCCCCCGCGGCCCCCGGCGCTCCCGGTGCCCCGAAGGCCCCCGGCGCTCCTGGTGCTCCTGCAGCCCCTGGTGCCCCGAAGGCTCCCGGCGCCTAGAGTTTCGGTTCCACGCGGCATTGCCGCCTGAGGCCATGCGAGAGGTTGTGTCTAAACGTCCGGCGAAGTGGAACGTTGCGTGTCGGATGGGGAATCTCTCGGGTTTCACGTGGTAGATGCCGATGTCCTCGGTTCTCGGATGCCGTCTAACGTCCGGGGTTCGAGGAATTGCGGGGCAGCTTGGCTGCGCGGACGTGCTTTCGTGTGTCCCGGCTTTCCCGTAGAGCCGAAAGTATGCTTGTTCTGGTCGAGGCGGCTCGTCTTTTCCCGAAAGGGAAGGAAGGGTCGTCTCGGCTCGGATGAATGTCCGATCGGCGTGTTTTGAAGTTTCCGCTTGCGAAAGAAGCGGGGCTTCGCAACCGAATATCGCTCAGGCCCGCCCAGACCGGGCCGTCATCCTAAGGAGGGATCTAATGAGCGAAACTACTGCAAAGGCAGGCAAGCAGTTCACGATATCGGAGGTCATCGACTCCTTCGGTATCAACAGCCACACGTGGCTGATGTTCATCCTGCTCGGCCTCGCCAACATCTTCGACGGCTACGACTTCATGGTCGTCAACTCCACCAACACCTACCTCGCAGCTTCCTTCGGCGTGATCGGCAACCAGGCCGCCATCGGCTCGCTGACCACCTGGGGCCTGCTCGGCATGGTGCTTGGCGGCGCGGTCGGCGGCATCATGTCCGATAAAATCGGGCGCAAGAAGATGCTCATCATCGCCTGCCTGTTCTACGGTCTGTTCACCCTGCCCCAGGCGTTCGCGACCAACATCCCGTTCTTCGCGGCCTTCCGCCTGATCGCAGGCTTCGGCGTCGGCTCGTGCATCCCCGTCGTCACGACGGTGTTCTCCGAGACGATGCCCTCGAAAAACCGCGGCGTCTTCGTCACCTTCGGCATGGCCTTCATGGTCGCCGGCTGGGTGCTCGCCGGCCTCATCTGCGCTCCCATCTGCAGCTCGGGCGCGCCGATCATCCCCGGCCTGTGCAGCGCCGAGATCACGATCGCCAATGGCAGCACCTTCTACGAGAACTGGCGCGTCTGCTACCTGATCGGCGCCCTTCCCATCATCTACGGCATCGTGCTGATTTTCGCGATGCACGAGACCCCGCACTGGTACGCCAACTGCGGGCGCAAGGAAGACGCCATCGAGGCGCTCGCCATCATCGAGAAGAAGACGCTCGGGCATGTGACCGAGCGCAACGCGGCCGACCTGGTCGTGCCCCCCAAGCCTGCCAAGACCTCGGTGAACGTGCTGTTCTCGCACAAGTACATCGTGGCCACGGCGGCCATCTGGACGACGTACTTCGTCGGCCAGTTCTGCGTCTACGGCATGAACGCGTGGATCCCCTCGTGGTTCCAGAATGTCGGCTACAGCGCGCATGACTCCGTGAACCTGCAGACCTGGAACAACTTCGCGGCTATCCTCTCGAACGTCTCCGTCGGATTTGTGTCCGACAAGATCGGCCGCAAGAAGAACCTGGCGCTGTCCTGGATCTTGTGCATCGTGGCCATCGTGCTGTGCTCGGTGTTCATCACCTACGATCCCGAGAACTCGCGCATGGTCCTCTACGTCATCCTCATGCTGCTCTTCGGCTACTGCCTGAACTACGCCATCACGGCCGTTCAGCCGCTCATGCCCGAGAGCTACCCGACGGCGCTGCGCAACACCGGCGTCGCCTGGTGCCAGGCGTTCGCCCGCTTCGGCGGCTCGGCCTCCTCGATCGTGCTGGGCGCCATCGCGTCCATGTCCATCTTCGAGATGGCCAACCCCGACCTTGCGAAGGCCGCAGAGACCCCGCTCATCCCGAACTTCTCGATGGTCGTGCTCGTCTTGATCATCCCGTTCGCGCTGGCGTTCATCTGCACTCTGCTCTTCGTTTCCGAGACAGGCGGCCAGACAATGGACGAGCTGGCAGCCAAGGAAGCGGAAGGCGAGGAGGACTCCGGCATGGGCGCCTTCGGCGTGATGATCGCGATCATCGTCTTCCTGTTCGTCTTGTGCATCGTGTGCCCGCTCGCGGTGTCGAATTGGTCCAAGCAGCCCATCGCGCTGCCGCTCATGGCCATCGGCCTGCTGCTGCCGTTCGTGTACTTCTTCATATTCGGCGGCATGCAGCTCGCGCGCAACAAGAAGGCAGTCGCCAAGGCGTAAAAAGCCTGGTCGGCCAGCTTTCGCGGCGCGCGAAAGCACCTGCACGTGGCGGGAGAGGGGCTTTTGCAGCACGGCGAAAGCCCCCGCACCCGCTTGAAGATGGAGAAAGCCCCTTGCGGCGCCACGCGTGCCGCGGGGGCTTTCCCATATGCGCTGGCTGTGCCCTGCGCGCGCAGGACCGGCGCGTCTGCGACGGTGGCCTTCGGGCGCGTCCGGCGCGCTGCCCGCACCGCCTGCGCCCCGTTTCACCCCGGGCGTTGCGCTACACTGAACGCGTCTTCATCAACGAGAAAAGAGGAATGGACATGGAACTCGGTTCGACAGTTCGCCTGACCTACACCGGCACGCTCGACGACGGCACGGTCTTCGGGTACGCCAAAGAAGAGGAGCCCATGGTGTTCCAGACGGGCTTGGAGCTGACCATCCCCGGCTTCGAGCGCGAGGTCATGCAGATGCAGACGGGGGAGAAGAAGACCTTCACCCTTGGGGTCTACGACGCCTACGGCGAGTACCTCGACGACTTCGTGCAGCGCGTCCCCAGGGCCAGCGTGCCCGTGGAGGTCGAGCCGGGCAAACGCGTGTGGATGACCAACGAAAACGGCGAGAACGTGCCCGTCACGGTGAAAGAGGTGAACCGCGACGAGGTCTTCTTCGACATGAACCACCCGCTCGCGGGCAAGGAGCTGACCTTCGAGGTGGAGCTTCTGGGCGTCGAGGAGCCGCCCGAGGACTTCGTGTCGGCCGAGGAGCAGCGCCGCCGCGACGAGCAGATGGGCAAGCAGTACGACCTCGGCGGCGAAGGCGAGGGCAGCGGCACCGTCGTGCTCTAGGGCGCCTTTAGGGCTTGTGGGGTATACGTCTACCCGCTTTCACATAGCGTGCGGTGAAAGATGTGCGCTTTGCGCGTGAGGCGCGCGGCGTTCACCGCACGGACATCGCGCACGGGGCTAAGAGGCCCGCATATCGCGTGAGACGTGAAAAAGAGAAGGGGGCCTGCGAGCCCCCTTTCCCATGTCCGCGTTTGCCGTGCCGCGTAGTCCGTTTACGCGCCTTTCGCGCGCCGCCTCGCGGCCACGTATGCGCCCGCTCACGCGCACGCACCCCTACAGCCCGATGAAGCCCTCCGGGTTGTTCTTCACGGCGTCCATCACGTTCGTGCTCACGTCGCCGTAGCGCACGTACTCCAGGTTCTCGGCGCGGCGCACCATCGCGTTGTCCATCACCTCGTTTAGGGCCTTCACCTTCTTGGCATACTCCTCCATGCCCGCAAGCCGGCCGTCCATCTCGATCTGGCGGCGCTTGTAGGCCTTCTCCTCGACGGTCTCGCCCGGGATGACGGCGTAGAAGTCCTCCGGCTCGAGCGTGTAGTCCTGCTTGTCGGCCCAGGCGCCCAGCGCGGAATCCTCGCGCAGGCTCTGCATGGCGCTCTCGTCCACGTCCGCGTAGAGCTGCTGCTCGGTGATGCCCTTCTGCTTGCAGTAGTCCTCGACCTGCAGGCCGCTGCGCCGCAGCATCTCCTCCAGGCGCATATGCGCCGCGTACTTGCACTCCTCGACCAGCTGCGCGGGCACATCCTCCACAAGCCGCGTGGCCAGCTCCTTGCAGATGGCGCTCTGGTCGGCGAGCTTTTGCACCTCGCGGTTGTCGCGGTACATGTTGTAGCGGATGAAGACCAAAAGGTCGTGCACGTTCTTGATGGCGTCTTCTTTCACGTGCGCGGCGACCCACTCGTCGGACAGCTTCGGCTCCTCGCCGTCCTCGCACACGTTCAGCTCGAGCCAGCGCTTGGCCTGCGCGCGCACGGCGCTCTCCTCGATCTTGACCTCCGGGGCCGTCACGTAGACCGGCTCGTAGGAAGTCAGGGTGAAATGCAGTTGCGTCATCGAAATCTCCTCGTTGCTCTTTTGCTTTGCGGCGCTGCCATTGTATCGCGAGCGCGGCGCATCCATGCCCCTTCGCGTGCCCGCCGAAAAATGTTTTTTGCCGCCGCCGCGCGACGCGGGCGCCCTCATATCCCTCATGCGAGAAGTATTATTCTGCAATCTCTATAATTTCATACTGGAACTTTGACGCCCGCGCCCCCGAAAACCTCGTAGGGCGATTGGTACTAGTCCGTCTGGGATGAGGAAATCTTTATTCCCCAAGTAGATAAGCCACTTTGTTACGAGGCTGTTAGAATCGAATGTGTTGATTCTATGTCGAGCCTGTTGCCCAGACACCAGCTGGTCCGGCGTGAATCGCGCGGTGTTTTCCGATGTCTATTGAGGAAAGGGAGTAACACTATGGCTTATGGTAAGCAGTGGCGTGTCGAACGCGACGACGGCACGGTGGTTACCCGAAGCAACACCTGGTCTCCTCCGGGATCTCACCCGGTCGGCTACGGTGTCAAGGTGGTCACGAAGGGCGATCAGCTCATCCGCGTGGAAGGCGATGACGACAACCCGATCACCAACGGTCGCGTCAACGCCATGAACCTGGCTTTGCGCGAGTACACGCACAGCCCCGACCGCATCATCTATCCCATGAAGCGCGCCGTGGAAGATCGCGGCAAGAACAAGTGGGAGCGCACGTCTTGGGACGAGGCAGTCGACACCATCTGCGAGAAGGTGCGCTACTACCAGAACACCTACGGCCCTGAGTCCATCGTCTGCTTCGGCGGCACCGGCCGCGAGGCGTGCATCTACTACTACGCCCTGACCTTCTCGGTCTTGCAGTCGCCGAACTGCTGCTACACCCAGTCCGGCTGGTCGTGCTACGGGCCTCGCTGCTCCATCTCCGACTACGTGCTGGGCGCGGGCTATCCCGAGCTCGACTACGCGGGCCATCTGCCCGGCCGCTTCGACGACCCGGCGTACACGCTTTCCAAGTACGTCGTCGTCTGGGGCAAGGAGCCCCTGCCGTCCAACGGCGACGGCTTCTTCGGCCACGCGCTCGTCGACATGATGAAGCTCGGCACGAAGATCATCTCCATCGACCCGCGCGTCACCTGGGTCGGCGCCCGCAACGGCAACATCAACGTCCAGCTGCGTCCCCAGACGGACACGGCGATGGCTCTGGCCATCATGAACCTGATGTTCCAAAACGACGAGTACGACCACGAGTTCACCGAGACCTGGATCTACGGCCTCGACGAGCTCAAGGAGCGCGCCGCCGAGTACCCGGTGGACAAGGTCGCCGAGATCACGACCGTCGACGCCGCCACGATCGAGCGTGTCGCGCACATCATCGGCACCGAGCGCCCCATCGGCTGGGCGTGGGGTCTGGCGTTCGACCAGAACAAGAACGGCGTGCAGCTGTCCCAGTCCTTCATCATCCTCGCCGGCATGGCGGGCTCCATCGACCGCCCCGGCGGCATCACGCTGGGTCCCCCGTCGGCACTGCTCGGCAAGTGGCGTATGGAGCAGCGCGGCGCGATGAACGACGAGCTGTGGGAGAAGCGCATCGGCGCGGCCCAGTGGCCGGGTCTGGCCACGGGCATGGCTACCACGCAGCCCGACGAGACCCTGAACACCATGGAGTCGCACCAGCCCTACCAGCTGCGTATGGCCTGGTTCAACAGCTCCAACTTCCTGGCCCCGACCTGCTCGGCTCAGCCCAAGCGTTGGCACGACGCCCTGTGCGAGAGCATCGAGTTCTGCGTCGTCCAGGATCTGTTCATGACCCCGACCGCGATGGCCGTCGGCGACTACTTCCTGCCGGTGTCCACGTGGGCAGAGCATGACGGCATCGTGCTCACGCACTACGGCCGCAACACCGTGTTCATGGGCCCGATGAACAAGGCCCTGACCGTCGGCGAGGCTCTCTCCGACATCGAGGTCTGCCTGATCTTCGGCTCGCGCCTGAACCCGACCTGGTGGCCGTGGTACAAGGCCGCCGGCGACACCCTGGACGCCTCCACGCTGCAGTCCGGCGAGTACGCGCCCACCGTCACCTCCGACACGCGCGGCAAGGTCGACTTCGAGGCGCTGCAAAAGGGCGTCGAGGCCTTCTTCGACGACCAGATGCTCGAGCTGGGCAAGACCTTCAACGACCTGCGCGAGGACGGCATCTACCAGCCGGGCGCGCACGGCTTCGAGTACGAGAAGTACGAGAAGGGCATGCTGCGCTTCGACGGTAACCCGGGCTTCAACACCATCACCGGCCAGATCGAGGCCTACTCGATCCTCTACGAGTCCTGGGGCGAAGATCCGCTGCCGTACTACGAGGAGCCCAACTACTCGCCGTTCAGCCGTCCGCAGGACGCCGAGAAGTACCCGCTCATCACCACGTCCGGCGCGCGTCGCTACAGCTCCTTCCACTCCGAGCACCGTCAGGTTCCCTCCCTGCGCCAGATCGATCCGTGGCCGTGGGTGGACATCAACCCCGAGACGGCCAAGGAGTACGAGGTCACCGAGGGCGATTGGTGCGAGGTCTACAACATGTTCGGCGAGGGCCGCTTCAAGGCTCACATCACCCCGATCATGAAGCCGGGCATCCTCATGTGCGCCCATGGCTGGTGGTTCCCCGAGCAGGACGGCGAGGAGCCGAACCTGTTCGGCGTGTGGAAGTCCAACTTCAACTCGCTGGTTCCCCACCAGAACATCGGCAAGCTGGGCTTCGGCGCACCCTACAAGGGCGTCATGTGCAACCTGCGCCGTGTTCGCGGCCTGAACTTCGAGGACTAGAAAGGAAGTGGCCTAAATGGCAGACCAGAAATACGCTCTGCTGGTGGACTACACCTACTACTCTGGCAACCATGCGGCAGAGATTGGTTGCAAAGAGGAGCTGGGGCTTCCCCTCGAGCAGTACGGCATCAAGGAGGTCGAGGTCGGCCCGTTCCACTACGGCGAGACCAACGACGGCGACGACTGGGATTGGAACTACATCCCCGTGCCGACGGCGATCTTCTCCAAGCACTGGGGCACGGGCGGCGACAAGGCCGGCCAGCGTCCTCTGGCCGTGCAGGTGGACGAGTCCGCCTCCATGTACTACGGCACGCTCGAGGAGATGGAGAAGAAGATGGAAGAATTCGACCGTCCCATGGTTCTCTTCCAGCTCTAATCTCTGCAAGTTAGGGTAAAATACTGGCGGCCGTCCTTTTCGCAGGATGGCCGCCAGGTGAGTTGACATTTGAAGGAGGGTACGAAAATGACGAAAGACGAGTTCTTGGAGCTTGACGCCGTCGACCAGGCGGAGAAGCTCAACGCCGAGCTTGCCGCCGGCAAGGACAAGAAGGCCGCCATGGACGAGTTCGGCATCACGCAGGCCGACATCATGAAGTCCCAGGTCTTCTTCGTCAAAGACAAGTTCATCGCCCGCGCATGGGGTGGCTACACCTCCACGAAGCGCACGGGCAACGAGGCCGGCGACTCCGCCGAGGGTGTTGGCCGCAGCGACCCGAGCAAGGGCTATGCCGGCGTCTAGTGCAGACGTCGAGAGAGTCTTTGGGGACAAAACGCGTACGACCTAAGGAGGCGCTGGGATAAGGCGATGGCTACGGAAGAGGAAATCAAGGCAGAGGTCGAGGAGCTGGGGCGGCTGACCCCCGAGCAAGAGGTCATCCTCTACAACATCTCGCTTCGGCAAGACGAGCTCGGGCGCGAGCAGACCAATATGCTCTTGGACAAGGTCGAGGGCTCGGAGATCTACCAGCCCATGATCGACCGCGAGTACCTCACCTACGATGTTTTCAACCATGGTGCGAAAGGCACTTCGGCCATCGCCAGCCTCTACGTCACGTTGAAGGGATTGCGCTACTGCATCCTCTATGCGGACGAGATTGAACCTCTGCGCAAGTTTGACGTAGCAGGCAACCTGCGAAAATAGCGTCTCCGCTGTCTAAGGGACGCTGGGGGAAGGCTCATCGCCTATAGGCGGTGGGCCTTTTCTTTTTGGTGAAAGGGTGCGGCGTTTTGCAACATGGGCGTGGCGTTTTGCAACATGGGCGTGGCGCTTCGCGGTGCGTCCTGTATGTGCTGCGGATTGCCGACTTGCGCATGTCGCGTCTCGTTGGCTTGCGGCTGCGACGAGCGCTGTTTCAACGTTTCTCGGATGCCCCTGCCTGCGTTTTCGCCGGAAGAGTCGGCCGATACGCCGCGCTGTGCCGTGCCCTTTTGCTACACTTTCCGCATTGTCCTTTTCTTGAAAGGGTGCCCGTCCATGCCCGTCACCGATGCGACTGCCACCAAGGCCCAGCTCGACGATGCTGTGTCGATGCGCGAACGTGCGCGCCTCGCGGCGGACAAGGCGCGTGCCCTCGAGCAGGCCCGCGTCGACGCGCGCCGCGTCTGGACGGACCCGGAAAGCGGCGTGGAGTGGACGTACGCGGCGCTGGGGTATGCGGGCCTTCGCGTGGACGGCTGCGCGAAGGCGGGCGCGCGTCTTGCGATACCCGCGGCCATAGACGGCGTGCCGGTCGTCGCCATCCACGCCGACGCCTGCCGCGGGCTTGCCGGCGTGGCCGAGATCGTCTGCCCCGACAGCGTGCAGGCCATCGGGTACTGCGCCTTTCGCGACTGCCCCGACCTGCGCGTCTTGCGCCTGCCGCGCCATCTGCCCGACTTCGACAGCTCGTGGTTTCGCCATTGCCCCGCCCTCGAGGAGCTCGAGCTGCCGGGCGAGCTTTCCCGCCTCGACCCGTCCATATTCGAGGCGCCGTTTTTGAAGGTCGTGCGCATCGGCGCGCAGACCTCCGAGGTCGCGCCCGGCACCTTCACCAAGAGCCGCCTCGAGCGCATCGTCGTCGACCCCGACAACGAGTTTTTGGAAACGGACGGGGTGGCGCTGTATGCGAACGGGGGCACGACGCTCGTGGCCCTGGCCGTGCCCCGCGCCTCGTATGCGGTGCGCGCGGGCTGCACGGCGCTGGCCGAGAAGGCGTTCAGCAGCTTCACCGTGCTCTCCGAAGTGCAGCTGCCCGACACGGTGGCCTCGCTCGGCGCGTTTTCCATGGCGCGCACCTCCATCTCCTCGTTTGCCGCGCCGCGCGCCCTGCGCGAGCTGGGGGAGAAGGCCTTCTACCGCTGCCGCGCCCTGCGCGAGGTCGACTTGTGCCGCGCGAGCGTCGAGCGCATCGGCGACGGCGCGTTTTCCAGCACGGGCATCGCCGAGCTGCGCCTGCCCGCCTCCTTGCGCGAGCTGGGAAAAGCGCTCGTGGACAACACCCCGCTGACCTTCGGCGGCGCTTTAGCCACCTTCACCATAGAGCCGGGCTCGCCCTTCGAGATCAGCGAGGGCGGCGGGCTGTACCGCATATGCGACGACGGGCTGCACTTCTCGCAGCTGCTCGACGCGCATGTGCGCCGCTACGAGCTGCGCTGCGACGCGGTGGCGGTGGACGCGCGGGCCTTCGCGCACCGCGAGCGCCTGGAGGAGGTTGTCCTGGCCGACGGCGTGCGCTCGATTGGGGCCGCCGCCTTCAAGGGCTGCTACGCCCTGCGCCGCGTGAACATCCCGGCCGGCGTGCGCGAGATCGGCGACGAGGCCTTCCTGGACAGCTCCATCGAGTCGCTTTCCCTGCCGGCCGCCCTCGAGCACGCGGGGCACCTTGCCTTCATCACCCGCGGCGCCCACCACGGCCGCATGGCGCCGTCGCTGCAAAAAATCGCGGTGGAGCCCGGCTCGCGGCGCTTCTTCGTGGAATCCGGCCTTCTGTGCGAGCGCTGCGACGACGGGGCGGTGCGCGTCGTCGTCTATGCGCCCATGACGGATGTGGTCGTCTTCCCGGAAGCGACGCGCTCCATCGCAAGCTATGCCCTCAACGGCGCGCGCGGCATACGCGAGCTGCGCATCTCCGACGCCGTGACCGACGTGGAGGTCTGCGGGCTGAACGTGGACTGCTTCATCGAGCTTCTGCACGTGGACCTGAGCCGCCCCATCGACGGCCACGACTGCCTCGACGTGCGCTTTCCCGACACGGACCGCAGCCGCCACGAGATATCGCTCGCGCTCGGGACCTCGGGCTTCGTGGACGTGCAGGCGATCATGTCGCACTACGACGACGCCGTGGTGAACGTGCACGACTCGGGCGAGGGCACGCGCGCGACGCTGGCCCTGAGCCGCTACGAGCAGATGAAGCGCATCGTCGCGCGGATGAAGGACCCGGTGCTCTTGCAGGCCAGGCACGCGCAGATCTACGCGGGCATACTCGGCGGCGGCATCGAGGGCGTGTGCACCGAGATCGCGCGCCACGACGACCGCGCCCTGCTCGAGGACCTGGCCGACCTGGGGTATCTGAACGCGGAGAATTTGACGCGGGCCGTGGAGGCGGTGGGCAAGCTGCAAGACGCCGCCATGACGGCGTACCTGCTCGACTTGAAGCGGCGGCGCTTCTCGAGCGGACGGCCGGACTTCGCGCTGTGAGCGCGCAGGCGGCGTGGGCGAGGCGCGGTGCGGACGTGGTAAGGCGCACGGGCACGAAAGCGCGATATCGTGAACGTGCAGGCGCGTGAATGCGTATACGATGGACGAGGCGCGAGGAGGGGTGAAGATGACGGCGGAAACGGGACATGCGCAGACGGGCGCGACGGCGGGGCAGGCAGATGCCGCACGCGCGGGCGCGACGGCGGGGCGCGCACTTGGCCCCACAGCCGGCGAGAAGGAACGCCGCCGCGCGCAGGCGGCCGCGCTGGCCTGCGACGTGATCGAGGAATGCCGCGTGCAGCTGATGCTGAAGTTCCGCTTCCTCGACGCGGCGCTGTGGCGCATGCCGCTCGAGTCCCTCTCCGCCCAGATGCGTTATCCGCTCTCCACCGACGGCTCCACGCTCTACTTCAGCCCCGAGCGCGAGCTCTCCCGCTTCACCGAGTCCTTCGAGGAGACCGTGCGCGACTACCTGCACCTCGTCTTGCACTGCATCTTCTGCCACCCCTTCGACACGCGCCACCCCAACGCCGAGGCCTGGGACATGGCCTGCGACGTGACGGTGGAACGCGCGGCGATGGACATGTGCGCCGGGCGCTTCGCAAGCGAGGCAGATGATGCACGCCGCCGCGTCCTCGACGAGCTGGCCTTGCTCGAAGGCGACGAGGCGTCCCCCGCGAAGCTCTACCGGCTCTTCGAGGCGGCGCTGAAGGCGCCGGCGGGGCACGCGCACCGCAACCTGGGGCCGGCCAAGCTGGCCGACATCCGCGCGCTGTTCGAGCGCGACAGCCACGACGCCTGGGCAAGCCGCGCGGGCGAGGGCGCGGACGAGGGCAAACCGGGAGACCCGGACAACGACATCTCGGACAGGCCGGACGAGGAAGGCGAGGGGCTCGCGCCCGAGCAGAGCGTCGTGCCGCCGCCCGCGCAGGATGAACCGGACGAGGCCCGCGACGAGGCGGCGCAGGCAGACGCGAGCGCCGACAGCCAGGACGCATCTGACGAGCAGGACGCGCGCCAGGAAGGGGCGGCCGTCTCGGACGCGCAGGCAGACGAGGAAGGCGACGCCGACGCCGGGCGCGGCTCCGCAGACGAGACCGGCGCCGCAGATGCCGCGCCCGAGAACAGCGCCGACGACGACCCGGACGACGCCGACCCCGAGCGCGCGCAGTCCCGCGAGCAGGCCCAGCGGGAGTGGCGCGACATCGCCCGCCAGGTGGAGATGGACCTGCACACCTTCTCCAAGGAGTGGGGCGAGGCGGCCGGCAGCCTCGTCACCGCCCTGAAGACGGCCACGCGCCGCCGCTACGACTACGATGCCTTCCTGCAGCGCTTCGCCACCCTCTCCGAGGAGATGCGCATCAACGACGACGAGTTCGACTACGTCTACTACAGCTACGGCATGCAGCTCTACGGCAACATGCCCCTGATCGAGCCGCTTGAATACCAGGAGACGCAGCGCGTGCGCCAGTTCGTCATCGCGATCGACACCTCCGCCTCGTGCGCCGAGCACCTGGTCGCGCGCTTCGTCGCGCACACCTTCGACATGCTCATGTCCTCGCAGACCCTGTCCTCGCGCGTGGACGTGCGCATCGTGCAATGCGACTCGAAGGTGCAGGCCGACACGCGCATCCGCGACAGAAAGGACCTGCGCGCCTACATGGACAGCTTCACCGTGCGCGGCTTCGGCGGCACGGACTTCCGCCCCGTTTTCTCCTACGTGAACGACCTGCGCCACGCCGGCGAGCTGCCCGACCTGAAGGGGCTCGTCTACTTCACCGACGGGCTGGGCACCTTCCCCGACAAGCCGCCCGGCTACGAGACGGCCTTCGTCTTCATGGACACGCCGGGCAAAGATAGCCCCGCCGTGCCCCCCTGGGCGATAAAGCTCGTCGTCGATGAAGAGGACATCGACGCGTTTTCCGGCGCCGCATCGCGCGGCGAGGCTCTAAGATAGCGGCATGCACATGCGAAAAGAAGGAGTTTCGGCATGAACATCGCAACTGCGAAACGCCAGATCGCGGACACGGTCGAGGCGTACCTGGAAAAAGACGAGGCGGGCATGTACCGCATCGCGCCGTCGCGCCAGCGCCCCATCTTCCTCGTGGGCGCGCCCGGCATCGGCAAGACCGCCGTGATGGAGCAGGTGGCCCAGGAGCTGTCCATCGGCATCGTGAGCTATTCCATGACGCATCACACGCGGCAAAGCGCGCTCGGCCTGCCGCGCATCGAGCACCGCGAGTTCGAGGGCATGTCCTACGACGCCTCCGAGTACACGATGTCGGAGATCGTGGCCTCCATCTACGACTACATGGAAAAGACCGGCCTGCGCCGCGGCATACTCTTCCTCGACGAGATCAACTGCGTGTCCGAGACCCTGCACCCGGCCATGCTCCAGTTCCTGCAGTTCAAGACCTTCGGGCGGCATCGCGTGCCGAAGGACTGGGCGATCGTGTGCGCGGGCAACCCGCCCGAGTACAACAAGTCCGTGCACGAGTTCGACATCGTGACGCTGGACCGCCTGCGCGAGATCGACGTCGAGCCGGAGTACGCGGCCTGGAAGCACTACGCGCAGGAAAAGGGGCTGCATGCGGCCGTGACCACCTTCCTCGAGTCCAAACCGGACTGCTTCTACAAGGTGGAGAGCCGGCCGGGCGGCGGCAAGAGCTTCGTCACGGCGCGTGGCTGGGAGGACCTCGCCGAGACCATCGCCGTCTACGAGCGCATGGGCAAGGAGCTCGACCGCGACCTGTTCGCCCAGTTCCTGCGCGACGACGAGGTGGCCGACGCGTTTTCCACCTACTACGCGCTCTTCGACAAGTACCGCAGCGACTACCAGGTGGGGCGCATCCTCGAAGGCGGCGCGGGCGAGGAGATTCACGAGCGCGCGCGGGCGGCGGCCTTCGACGAGCGCGTCGCCTTGATCGGGCTTGTGCTCGACGCGCTGGCGGTGTCGTGCGCGGCGGCGGTGGAGCATGAGGATGCCGTGCTGGAGCTGCGCGACGAGCTGCGCGAGGCGAAGCCGGCCCTGCTGGAGGGCGCGAGCGTGGCCGACACCGTGGGGCAGGCCTCATCGCGGCGGCTGGCGGCCCTGCGGCGGCACACGCTGGGCAACAACGCGGGCAGCGCGAAGATACGCCACGAGCGCGTGGTGCTGAATGCCCTGCGCGACCTGGAGAAGCTCTGCGTCGAGCGCCAGACGCAGGCAGGGCCGGCGGCGTTTGCGACCCTGCAAGACGCCTACGCCGGGGAGGTGGAGCAGATCTCCGTTTTGGCCGACAAGGCAAGCGGGCAGCTCGACTGCGCCTTCGAGTTCTTGGAGCAGTGCTTCGGCAACGGGCGCGAGATGCTGGTGTTCACCGCGGAGCTGGCGACGCGCATGTCCACGGCGTCGTTTCTCGCGCGCTACGGCAACGAGAACTACTACGCCCACAGCGACGAGCTGCAGGTGGACGCGACGCGCGTGGAGCTGGGGCGGCGCCTGGCCGAGCTGGGCGAGCTCGCGGACGGCGGCGCGGATGCGGATGGTGAAGGTGAAGGGGACGCCGGCGAGGCGGCCGGGCACACGGGCATCGACAACGAGCGCGTGGGGCTTGCGCCGGCCGGGGCGCGCGGGCAAGCGGACGCGGACATCGCGCACGTCGATGCGGGTGCGCGGGCGGCGGACGGTGAAGCGGACAACGGCACAGGCGCGAAGGCCGCGGCCGGCGGCGCCACCGACCTGGCCGCCTACTACGAGACCCGCCAGTTCGAGTGGGGTTTCGCGGGCATATGCAAGATGACCTTCGACCCCGCGAGCGTGAAGGGCAAGACCGTCCTCGACGTCGGCTGCCGGCGCGGCATGGGCGTCTACAAGTTCTCCGCGAAGGTGGGCGACGAGGGGACCGCCATCGGCATCGACTGGTCGCCGGCCTACATCGACGAGGCCGTCGCGGGCATGAACCGCGCCTGGCGCGACAGCGGCCTGAAGAAGAACAACATGGAGTTCCACGTCGCCTACCCCGAAGACCTCGTGGCGGCGGGCATCGGCAGCTCCACCATCGACGTCGTCTACATCAACAACGTCATCACCCTGCTCGCAGACCCCGGCCGCGCCCTGGCCGAGTTCGCGCGCGTCCTGCGTGGCGGCGGTCTGCTCATATGCGAGACGGTGTTTGCGGACCGCGCGTGCGATGCGGGTGTGCGCGCGGCGGCAGCCGAGATCGGCAACAGCGTGCAGGCGGCCGGCACCGAGGAAGAGTTTTTCGCCCTGCTGGAGGCGGCGGGTTTCGCGGACGTGCAGGTGAAGGACAGCTATCCGGTGGCGGCCTCGCGCGGCTATACCGAGGGCACGCGCGTCGAGACGGTGCCGGAAGACGGCGACGTGGCGTTTCGCGCGGTGGCCCTCGAGGCGAGGAAGGCGTGAGGCAACGATGCTCGAGATCGTCTGGCACGGGCGCGGCGGGCAGGGTGCCTTCACGGCGGCCAAGCTCCTCGGCGCGGCGGCGGCAGGGCACGACGGCCTGCACGCGCTGGCCTTTCCCTCGTTTGGCCCCGAGCGCCGCGGGGCGCCGATGCGGGCCTTCACCAAGATAGACAGCGCGCCCGTCGCGGACCGTTCCGTGCCCACGCGCGCCGACATCGTCGTCTACCTCGACGAGACGCTGCTGGACGAGGGCTGGCGCGGGGAGTGCCGGACACGTGTGGCGGGCGACACAGACGGCGCAAGCGCGGGCGTTGCTGCGGGTGAAGCAGCCGGCGCGGCTGAAGTGCCCGCGACCATCGTGCTCGTGAACCACGGGGAAGCCGGGCGCACCCCCGAGGGGCTGCTGTGCCTGCCCGCGAGCGCCCTTGCCGCAGAGACGCTCGGGCGCGACATCCCCAACACGGCCTTCCTCGGCGCCATATGCGAGCTGTCCGACATGCTGTGCATCGAGGACGCGCTGCGGGCCATCGACGAGCTGATGCCGCCGCGCCTGCGCGAGAGCAACAAGGAGGTCGTGGCGCGCGCGGCGAAACTTGCGCGCGAGCTGGCGCACGCTGCGGCGCCCGCAATCCCGAGCCTTTTCACGGTGGGCGAGACGGCGACTTCGCAGACGAAAGCGGCGCAGGGCGAGCCGGCGCAGCTCTCCGCAATTGCCCACGTGCGCCACGAGGCGCTCGACTACACGGCCATCGCGCAGACGACCTGTTTTCCGTCCGGCTACCTCGACCACGACAACGCCGGCTGGCGCAGCGTGCGCCCGGTGGTGGACGAGGCCGCATGCGTCGGCTGCCTGCACTGCTGGGTGCAATGCCCGGACGCCTGCGTGATCCGCCGCGACGACACCGACGCAGGCACGGGCGGCGCGCATGCGGGGGCAGGAGCCGGCGCACATGCGGACGGACATGGCGAAGAGCGCGGCGAAGGCGCGGACGGACGCGGCGACGCTGCCGCCCCGCACGGCGCCGCCCGCGTTCCCCGCCTGCCTGTGGCCATCGACTACGCCCTGTGCAAGGGCTGCGGCATATGCGCCCGCGCATGCCCGGTGGACGCGATCGCCATGGTCGGCGAGCACGAGCGAGAGGAGGTGGCCGCATGAGCACGCGCTTTCTTTCCGGCAACGAGGCCGTGGCATGCGGGGTGCGCCTCGCACGCCCCCACGTCGTGGCCGCCTATCCCATCACCCCGCAGACCACCATCGTCGAATCGCTCGCCCAGATGAAGGCGGACGGCACGCTCGACGCCGAGTATATCCACGTGGAATCCGAGCACTCGGCGCTCTCGGCGGCCCTCGGCGCGGCGATGACGGGCGCGCGCACCTTCACCGCCACCTCCAGCCAGGGCCTGCTCTACATGGCCGAGGTCTTGAGCTATGCGGCCGGCGGGCGTTTCCCCATCGTCATGGCCAACGCCAACCGCGCGACGGCGCTGCCTTGGAACATATACGGCGACCAGCGCGACAGCATAGGACTTCTCGACCACGGCTGGATCCAGGCCTACGCGGCCAGTGCGCAAGAAGCCCTCGACCTCGTGCTTCTGGCCTACCGCATCGCCGAGGACCCGCGCGTCGCGACGCCGTTCATGGTGAACCTCGACGGCTTTGCCCTCACGCACACCTACGAGACGGTGGACGTGCCCGACGCAGCGCAGGCCGACGCCTTCCTGCCGCCGTATGCCACGGACAACCGCTTCGACTTCGATGCGCCGAAAAGCATCGGCTATTCCGCCGGGCCTGCGCACGACTGGCGCTACAAGCGCGAGGCGCACGAGGCCATGTCGGCGGCGTTTGCGGTGGTGTGCGAGGCCGAGCGGGACTTTGCCCGCATCTTCGGGCGCTCCTACACCGGCGGCCTCGAGGCCTACCGCTGCGAGGACGCCGAGTTCGTGGTGGTCACGCTGGGCAGCATCTCCGGCGTCGTGGCTTCGGTGGTAGACGAGCTGCGCGAGGGCGGGGTGCGCGCCGGGCTCGTGCGCCTGCGCTACCTGCGCCCCTTCCCGAAAGACGCCCTGTGCGCGGCGCTGTGGACGGCAAAGCGCGTGGCCGTGCTGGAAAAAGACGTCTCCTTCGGCGCGGAGGGCACGGTCTTCACCAACGTGAACTCGGCGCTTTTCCAAGCCGGCTTCTCCACGCGCACCTGCAACCGCATCGGCGGGCTGGGCGGCGCCGACATCCCGGCGGATGCGGTGCGCGCGATATTCTCCGAGCTGGCAGACGGCAGTTTCGAGGAGCGCCGCGTCGCCTTCATCGACGGCGGGGAAGGGGAGGTGGCCTCGTGAAACGGGAAATGTGCGAGAAGCGGCGGGGAGATATGCCGAAAGGCGGGATACGCGCCCTTGCGCCTGAGGAGCGCTTCTTCGGGCACGCGGCCTGCGCCGGCTGCGCGGCCTCGCTCGTGGTGCGCCACGTGCTGAAGGTGCTGGGGGGCAACGCCGTGGCCGCGCTGCCCGCCGGCTGCATGAGCGCCGTCGCCTTCAACTTCCCCCAGATGGCCTTCACGGTGAACGCCGCGATCACGCCCTTCGCCTCGTGCGCGGCGGTGGCAAGCGGCATCGAGGCGGGGCTGCGCGCGCAGGGTGAAAAACCCGCCGACTGCACGGTCGTCGCCATCGCCGGCGACGGGGGCACGGCCGACATCGGGATGGCCTCTCTGTCCGGCCTCATCGACCGCGGCGACGACGTGCTCTACATCTGCTACGACAACGAGGCCTACATGAACACGGGCATCCAGGAAAGCTCGCTGTCGCCGCGTTTTACCGCCACGACCACAAGCCCCGCCGGCGCCTGCGCGCACGGCACGGCCACCGAGAAAAAACGCCTGTTCGAGATAGTCGCCGCGCACGGCATCCCCTATGCCGCGACCGCCTCGGCGGGATACCTGCCCGACCTCGACGCCAAGCTCGCGCGCGCCGCCGCGATCTCCGGGCCGCGCTTTGTGCACGTGCTCGCGCCGTGCCCCACGGGCTGGGGGCATGCGCCCGAGCTGTCCTGCGAGATAGCGAGGCAGGCGGTGGACTGTGGGCTGTGGTATCTGGCCGAGTTCGACGGGGCGGAGAACGTGACGCGGCTCACGCGCGACCCGGGCGAGTTTGCCGACGTGGGCGCCTACCTGAAAGGCCAGCGCCGCTTCGCGCATCTCTCCGATGCCGACGTGGCCGCCGTGGCCGCCGCACGCGATGCGTCCTGGGAGCGCATGCGGCGCGAATGGGCAGGCGTGGCGATTGGCTGAAGAAGGGGGCCGACGAGCGCGTCGTGCGCCCGCCGCCTTCGCTCTTTGCGCTACCATTGCCGACGCTATGGCAAACGAGAAGCCCACATTCAAGAGGATCGCGATGCGCGCCGTCTCCGTGCTCGTGTGCGCGGTGGGCTGCGCGGCGAGCGCCTACAGCCTCCTCATCCAGTTCCACGAGGTGGGCAACATCATGGCCTCCGTATGCTGGTTCGCCGGGCTGCTCTCGCTCGTGGGCGGCATCTCGGGATACGCCGTCACCTGCCTGGGCCAAAAGGGCGAAAAGCACACCTGGACCGCGATAGCCGTGGGCTTCGTCCTGAGCGTGGGTGCCTTCATCTACGCCGAATCCGCCCTGACCCTGCGCACCGTGGCCTCCATCGCCATCATCTGCGTGTGCGTGCAGGTCGTCTTGCTCTTCATCTGGCACTTCGTCTTGAAGCGCGAAGACCCCGACGCCCTCTAGCGTCTCATCGTCCGCGCTCCCTTTCACCCGTCGAATTTTCCATGCGGCAAATGCGTGCAAACCGCCCCGCGGCGCCGTATCCGCGCCCCGCGCCGTAGTACCATGGGGCGAAATCGAACACGCCTTTTTCCAAGAGAGACCGAGGTGCACGCATGGCAGAGCGCGAGATGAGAAACGACAAGGTAGAAGCCCTTCTTTCGGTGCTGGCGCAGATTTCTGACGCCGATGCGCTCTACGACCTTTTCTGCGACCTTCTCACCGTGCGCGAACTCGACGACGCGGCCGGCCGCCTCGAGGTGGCGCGCCTGCTCGACGCCGGCGCGAGCTACGTGGACATCCAGAAGAAGACGGGCGCGTCGGCCACGACGGTCAGCCGCGTGTCGAAGTGCCTGAACTACGGCACGGGGGGCTATCGCCACGCGCTCGACGTCTTGGCGGCCGACGAGACGGCGGGGAGGTAGGCGCCCATGGCTGAAGCCGATATCCCGGGATTCGAGGCCATCAAGGCCGCGAGCGAGGGCGCCGGTCCCATCCCCACCACCTGCCGCGACGCGGGCAACTTCGTCCACCTGCACGTGCACACGGAATACTCGCTGCTCGACGGCGTCACGCGCCTGAAGGACCTGTGCGTGTACGCCAAGGAGCTGGGCATGCCGGCCGTGGCCATCACCGACCACGGCTACATGTACGGCGCGGCCGAGTTCTACCGCGCGGCCGTGGATGCCGGCATCAAGCCCATCATCGGCTGCGAGGTCTACTTCACCCCCGCGCCCACGCTCGACCACGAGGGGCAGTCGCGCCCCGAGCTCTACCACATGATCTTGCTGGCAAAGACCAACCAGGGCTACCGCAACCTCATGCGCATCGTCTCGGACGCCGCCGTGGAGGGCATGTGGTACAAGCCGCGCGTCACCTTGGACAGCCTGCGTACATACCACGAGGGCATACTCGCGACCAGCGCCTGCATCGCCGGCATCATCCCCAAATACCTCGACCAGGGCCAATACGAGGGCGCCAAGGAGTGGGCGCAGATCTTCGTCGACATATTCGGCGCCGAGGACTTCTACATCGAGCTGCAAAACCAGGGCCCGGAGATCGTCACGGACCGCGGCCTGAGCCAGCCGCGCTTAAACGACCTGCTGTGCAAGCTCGCCGCCGAGCTGGGCTTGAAGACGGTGGGCACGAACGACCTGCACTACCTGAAGCGCGAGGACGCCTCCATGCAAGACCTCATGCTGTGCATCGGCATGAACAAGCAGGTGGACGACCCAAGCCGCATGAAGTTCAAGAACGACCAGTTCTACCTGAAAAGCTACGAGGAGATGGCCGAGGCGCTGTGCGAGCACCCCGAGTGCCTGGCCACGACGCTCGAGATCGCCGACAAGTGCAACGTCACCATCGAGTTCGGCAACATCATCTTGCCGCGCTACCCCTTCCTGCGCGAAGGGCAGACGTCGGAAGAGGCGCTGTCTGAAATCGCCCTCGAGGGCTTGAAGGTGCGCTACGGCGACCCGCTGCCGCCCGAGGTGGTCGAGCGCTTCGAGCACGAGTACGAGATCATATGCACGAAGGGCTTTGCCGCCTACTTCCTGATCGTGCAGGAGTTTTCGCGCTGGGCCAAGGAACATGGCATCGGCGTGGGGCCGGGCCGCGGCTCGGCGGCGGGCTCCATCATCTCCTACGCCCTCGACATCACCACCTTCGACCCGCTGAAAAACGACCTCATCTTCGAGCGCTTCCTCTCGCCGGAGCGCACCGAGATGCCCGATATCGACATGGACTTCGACGACCGGCACCGCCTGGACGTGATCCAGCACTGCCGCGAGGTCTACGGCAACGAGCGCATCGCGCACGTGATCACCTACGGCAAGCTCAAGGCCAAAAACGCCATCAACGACGCGGCGCGCGTGCTGGGCTTTCCCGTGTGGAAAAGCCAGGGCATCACCAAGCTCGTCGGCAACGACCCGAAGGCCACGATCGACGGCACCATCGAGGGCAATCCCGATTTCCGCAAGATGTACGAGACCGACCCCGACACGGCGCGCATCGTCGACGCGGCGCGACGCCTCGAGGGCCTCACGCGCAACGAGGGCGTGCACGCCTCGGCCGTCATCATCTGCCGCGACGACGTGAGCGACTACGTGCCGGTGAAATACGACACCAAGGGCGGCGTCATCATCACCCAATACGACGGGCACATGACGGCCGACATGGGCCTGTTGAAGATGGACTTTCTCGGCCTGCGCAACCTGACCGTCATCCAAGACGCGCTGGCCAACATCAAGCGCAACTTCGGGATCGAGGTCGAGCTGAACCCGCACGGCCAGGTCGACCCGGCCGCCACGCGCGGGCAGCACCCCAGCGTCATGACCATGGACGACCCGGCCATATTCGAGCTGTTCGCCCGCGGCGACACCGCAAGCGTGTTCCAGGTCGAGTCGCCGGGCATGCGCGCGCTGCTCAAGCGCATGAAGCCGGACCGCTACGACGACATCGTGGCCGTGCTCGCGCTCTACCGCCCGGGGCCTCTGGGCGCCGGCATGGTCGACGACTTCGTGGACCGAAAGCTCGGCCGCAAGCCCGTCACCTACTACGACGAGCGCCTGAAGCCCATACTCGAGGGCACCTACGGCTGCATCGTCTACCAAGAGCAGGTCATGCGCATCTCGGTGGTCATGTCGGGCTTTACCGTGGGCGAGAGCGACAAGGTGCGCAAGGCCGTGGCCAAGAAGAAGGTCGCCTTGATGCGCGAGGTCGTGCAGACCTGGGCCGACGGCACCAGCGAGACGATGGAGGACCACTGGCTCAACGGCGCCGAGCGCAACGGCTACTCGCGCAAGATCGCCCAGACCATCTGGGACGACGTCTTGAAGTTCGCCGAGTACGCCTTCAACAAGTCGCATTCGGCGGCCTACGGCATACTCACCATGCAGACGGCGTGGCTGAAGGCGCACTACCCCAGCGAGTTTCTGGCCGCCGACCTGACGAGCTACATCGGCAAGACGGAAAAAACGGTGAAGTGCGTGAACGGCTGCCGGGAAAGCGGCGTAGCCGTGCTGCCGCCCGACATCAACAGCTCGCGCACGCAGTTCACGCCGGTGGCCGAGGGGATCCGCTTCGGGCTGGCCGGCCTGCGCGGCGTGGGCGAGTCCGTGGCCGAGGAGATCATCGCCGAGCGCGAGCAGGGCGGGGACTTCGAGAGCCTGCACGACTACCTGAACCGCCTGCCGGCCGACGCGTGCAACAGGCGCGTGGTCGAGGCGCTGGTGAAGGCGGGCGCGTTCGACTCGACGGGATACCCGCGCAAGCAGCTGTGGGGCTTCGTCGAGGAAGGCGGCCTGCTGGAGTCGGCCACGCGCCGGCGCAACGAGCGCGAGACGGGGCAGGTGTCGCTGTTCGATTTGGTGGCCGACGACGCGGAGAACTCGGACTTCGTGGAGGAGGTGCCGGAGCCGGACGGCGTGGAGTGGGAGCGCATGGTGAAGCTGCGCTTCGAGAAGGAGATCGTCGGCATCTACGTGTCCGACCACCCGCTCTCGCCGTACGCGGGCCTGCTGCGCGAGCGCTCGACGGCATCGCTGGGGTCCATCGACGACGCCGAGGTGTTCGCCGACGGCAAGAGCTACGACTTCGCGGGCATGGTCTCGGCGTGCCAGATCAAGGTGACGAAGAAAAAGGACAACATGGCCATCGTCACCCTCGAGGACCTCGAGGGGTCGGTGTCGTGCGTCGTGTGGCCGCGCACCCTCAAGGAGCTCGACGACCGCGGCCAGCGCTCGATGATCGAGGAGGACTCCATCTTGCTGGTGCACGGGCGCCTCGAGCGCGGCGACCGCGGGGCGCAGGTGATCGTGGACTCCCTGGAGCCGCTCGACCCCGACGCGGCGCGGCGGCGCGGGCCGTCGGCGCTGTCCATACACCTGAAGTCGGAGACCTTTTCCGAGGCGGTGATGGCGCGGCTGTCGGACGTGTTCGAGAACTACCCGGGCGCGCAACCCGTCACCTTGTTCATCGAGCAGCAAGACGGGCGGAAGTTTCGCGCGGAGCTGCCCGTGCAGGTGAACTGCGCGAGCCCCGAGCTTTTGGAGAAGCTGGGCTCGATCGTGGGCGCGCAGGCGGTGAAGATGGTGTAGGGGCGCGGGGCGCGCGTCGCGGGGCGCGTGAGCTTCGCGGCGCCTTCGTTTCACCATGCGCCAGATGCGGCGGCGGACTCGTGTTCGCCCGCGCCTTAGACGCGCCAGAACTTCCACAGCCACTTCAGGCGGCCCACCTCGCGGGGCACGGCCTTGTAGAAGCTGCGGTAGAAGCCGCGCATGCGCGAGAGGTCGTCTGCCGTGGCGCCGCCGCCGTAGGCCGCGCGCGTGTACAGAAGCGTCGCCTGGAAGAAGTCCGTTTGCGTCTTCGCGTCGGCGAAGGGCTCGAGGCGCGGCGCGTAGGCCAGCGAGAACTCGAGCGGCGTGAGGTTGTCGGGCCGCCGTATGCCGAGGCGCCTGAACCGCCCCATGAGGAACTGGTAGATCCAGGCCACCTGCCACGAGGCGGGCTTGTCGGCGATGCGCTTCAAGCGCCGCTCGCGCATGCTGTGGCGCACCCCGACGGCGGCCACGGCGATGCAGACGAGCACGACGACGACAAACAGCGTCGTCCAGTTCGTCAAATCGTAGGCCACCGTCTGGAACTGCTCGCTCCAGCTGCTGAGGTCAAACGAGCTCGAGGTGGCCGAGGTGGGCGTCTTGCGGTCGTTTTCCGACAGCCCCGTGTCCTCGTCTTGGGTCTGGCCGTTGTCGGCCTCGTCGTGGGTGTCCTTGTCCTCGTCGTTCGTGCGGTTCGAGCGGTTGAACGGGCTGTCGATCTGCTGCTCGGAGTAGATGCCCGAATACTCGATCACGGGGCGCTGGTAGGTGTCTTGGAAGGGCTTGATGTTGGGGGTGGTCAGCCCCAGGGGTGCCACGACGGCGGCGAAAATGGCCGCGCCCGCGAGCAGGCAGATGCCGGCGACGAGCACGGAGAACGCGGCCGCGCCGCCGAAGGAGCCGGCCTTCGCGTAGTGGGCCTTGAAGGTGCTCTGGCGGTAGCGCTGGTTGACGTAGCAGGCGCCGCAGGAGAGGTAGACCACCATCGAGGCGGCCGTGCCCGGCTGCGCAGAGGTCCAGTCGCGGTAGAGGAACTGTATGGTCGCGCAGGCCAGCACCGCCAGCACGAAGAGCACGGCGACGCCCCAGGTCCTGCGCGAGAGCAGGTAGCACAGCGCCGGGACGACGACGGCCACGATGCCGAAGACGGTGTAGTTGCCGGCCGCGTCGTTTACCTGCCCGTCGACGAAGAGCGGCTGGGGGTCGGGGGAGAGGCTCGAGATGGCGAAGACGACGAGCACCGCCAGCACGATGTAGGCGGCCGCGGCGCCCACGACGGCCTTCTTCGACCACGAGCCCGCAAAGAGCGCGGCCAGCAGCAGCGCGCACACCCCCGTCTCGAGCGCGAGGTTGCCCCGCAGGTCCGGGGCGCTCTCGAATCCGTAGGAGATGGTGAAGACGAGCGCCACCGACAAGACGAGCACGAGCAGAAAGTCGAAGGCCGACGAACGCAAGAAGAGCTGCAGGCGTTTCATCACAGAGCCGCCCCCTCGAGCTCGGCGGCGTCTTTGAGCGCCGTATAGGGCACCTCGGCGGCGTCGAGCTGCCGCAAGGGCTTGGTGTAGGCCACGAGGTCGGCGTCCACGAACTCGGTCGGCACGGCCGCGATGAGGAAGGGGAAGCGCCGCCGCGCCCGCACGTCGAGCACGGCCGAGACCATCTCGGCGCCCAGGTCGGCCGAGCACACGACGATGTTGTTCTCGCCGTCGCGGGCCTGAGCCGCCGCGTGCACGATGTCGGCCGCCGTGTCGTCTCCGCCGCCGCCACGCTGCAAGGCGGGCACCTGCTCCACGAGCGAGCACAGGTCCTCCTGGTCTTGGCCTGCCAGCACCCGGACCTGGCCCTCGCGGTCGCGGAAGGTGATGCGCGTGGAGAAGCCGCGGCGCCGCGCGTAGCGCGCAATCGAGAGCCCCGACTCGACGATGGCATCGAAGAGCTGGGGAAACGCCGCCTCGTCCACGCCGCTTGCGGGTGCGGTGAAGTCGAGCACGACCGAGACGCCCGGCATGGTGTAGCGCTCGAAGAGGCGCGTGTAGTAGGCGCCCTGCGGGTTGCGCGACGACAGCTTCCAGTGGATGGTCTTCAGCGGGTCGCCCGGCACGTAGTCGCGCACGTAGGCGTAGTCCATGGAGTCGGCGATGACGGACTTGGCCGCCGAGGTGGACTCCGTCTCGGCGTCGCTGGAAAAGTCGATGCCGCCTATCTCGCGCAGCTTCGGCGTGACGAGCACGGGGTGCACGCGCTTGTGGGGCAGGGTCTTCGAGAACAGGCCGAGGAAGTCGCTGACGACCACCTGCTCCAGCCCCACCTCGTAGCTGCCGATGTGGGTGAAGCGGGTGGAGAAGTCGAGCGCGGCCGTCTCGCGCGGCGACAGCGAGAGCGTGCGCCGGGCGCGGCTCGTGGTCGTGTTGTACATGTCCGAGATGAAGAAGACCGCCTCCACCTTGAAGGCGAAGAGGATGGTCGGGTTGGAAAAGGAGATGGAGAAGGGCAGCGACTCGCCGCGCGCGCAGTCGTGGAAGGAGCCGTTCTCCTCGAAGCGCAAGCTGTGCGCGAGCACCTGCACGTAGACGAAGGAGAGGAGAATCGCGCAGGCCAGCATGAGCAGCGGCGCCCAGCCGACGATGCAGGCGCGGTAGTCGGAGTCTCCCACCATGTAGGCGAGGAAGGCGAAGAGCGCGAGCGCGCAGATGCAGGCGGTTCCGCGCCCGACCTTGCCGCGGCGCGCAGCGCGCCTGTCGCGCTTGCCCGCGCGGCGCAGCTCGCGTGCGCGTTGGCGCTTGCCCCGCGCGTCGGCGAGGTTCTCGCGTGTCGTCTTGATGTTCATGCTGCTCGTTGCCTGTGCCCTAAGTCCTCAAACGCTGCCGAGACGCCCCGCAGGCGCGCTTATCGCCGCGCTCCCCGTGCGCCGCCCGCGTTACCCGCACCGCCGGCCGCGCCCGCGCTCCCGCGCAGCTCGTCGGCGGCGACCGTGGGCACGGCCACCGAGTCTAAGATGGTGGCCACGACCGAGGCGCCCGTGCGCCCGGCCACCTTGGCCTCGTGGGTCAAGATCATGCGGTGCGCGAGCACGTAGGGCGCGAGGTACTTCACGTCGTCGGGCAGCACGTAGCTGCGCCCGCGCATCAGCGCGTTGGCCCGCGCCAGCTCCACAAGCGCGATCGAGCCGCGCGGGGAGGCGCCGCAGCTGCACTCGCCCACGGAGCGCGTCGCGCACACGATCTGCACGGCGTAGCGCGCGACGGCCTCGGACACGTGCACCTCGGCCGCCATCTCGCACAGGGCCAGCGCGTCGCGCCGCGACACCACCGGGCGCAGCGCCGCCTTGGCCGCCTTGCTCTCCAGCATCACGCGCACTTCCTCTTCCGGCTTCGGGTAGCCCATCGACAGCTTCACGAGGAAGCGGTCGAGCTGCGCTTCGGGCAGGGGATAGGTGCCGTACTGCTCGATGGGGTTTTGCGTGGCCAGCACCATGAAGGGCTCCTCGAGCGCGTGCGTGGACGCGTCCACCGTCACCTGGCGCTCCTCCATGGCCTCGAGCAGCGCCGCCTGGGTCTTGGCGCTCGCGCGGTTGATCTCGTCGATCAAGACGAGGTTGCTCATCACGCCGCCCGGCCGAAACTCGAAGTCGCGCGTCTTCTGGTTGTAGATGGAAAAGCCCGTCACGTCCGAGGGCATGACGTCGGGGGTGAACTGCATGCGGTTGAAGCCGCAGTCGATGCTTTTCGCGAACGCGCGCACGAGCGAGGTCTTGCCCGTGCCCGGCAGGTCCTCCAGCAGCACGTGGCCCCTCGCGAGAAACGCCATCAGCACCAGCTCGACGGGTTCGCGCTTGCCCACGATGACGGTCTCGATGTTGTCGGCGATGCGCGAGAGCGCCTTCGCCGCCGCCATTGCCTGCTCTTCTGGAATCATCCTAGTCGTCCTCTCCTCCGAATTCGGGCGCACAGGTGCGCATGATCTCTTGGTTGTCGTGGGTGAACTCGACGAGCTTCACGTTCACTCCGTAGGCGTCTTGTATGTTCTCGCGCGTGATGGTCGCAAACGCCGTGCCGAACTTCATGGGCTTGCCCTTCATGAACAGCGCCACGCTCGCGCCGGTCATGAAGGCGTGGTCGGGGTTGTGCGTGACCATGAGCACGGCGTATCCCAGCTTGCGCAGGTGGCGCACCTTCTCGATCACGCGCACGGCGTTGCCGTAGTCGAGCGCCGCCGTCGGCTCGTCCATGATGAGCATCTGCGGCTCCTGGGCCAACGCCCGCGCGAACATGACCATCTGCAGCTCGCCGCCGGAGATGTCGTTGACGTTTGCCTCGCGCAGGTGGCGTATGCCCATTTCCTCGAGCGCGTTTTCCACGATGTTGTAGTCCTTGCGCCCGGGCTGCCCGGTCGCGGTGCGCATCTTGTGGGTGCGCCCCATCATCACCACGTCTTTCACCTGGAAGGGAAAGCTCTGCGGGTGCTTTTGGGCGATGTAGGCCACCGAGTCGGCCAGGCGCGCGGCGCTCCAGCGCGTGACGTCGCTGCCGTCGAGGGTGATGGACCCGTCGAAAAGCGGGCTCATCCCCAGAATCGTCTTCACGAGCGTCGTCTTGCCGCAGCCGTTGGGCCCGAGCACGCAGCAGACCTCGCCGCTTGCCACCGAGAAGCTCACGTGGCGCTGCACGGGCTTTTTCGCGTCGTAGCCGATCGAGGCGTTGTTCACTATCAGCTTCATCTTCTCTTCTCACTCCCACCCGCGCATGCCGCGCACGACGATCAGGATGAACAGGGGCAGCGCGACCACCGAGACGACCGAGCCGATCGCGATGCCGTCGCCCACGAAGGGGATGCAGTCGGTGATGTCGCGGCACACGAGCAGAAGCGGCATGCCGACGAGCACGCTGCCGGCGAGCTGGCGCGACATCTCGCAGCCGAAGGTGCTGCGGGCGATGAAGGGGGCGAGCAGCGTGATCATGCCGACGGCGCCCGTGTGGATCTGGGCGGCCAGCATCATGACCGCGCCGGCGATGAGGGCCACGGCGCGCAGGCGCGTCATGTTCACCCCGAGGGGCCGGGCCTCCTCCTCGCTAAACGACAGCGCGTTCAGGCGGAAACGCAGCAGGTAGATGGGGACGATGGCCGCCAGCGAGACGAGCGCCAGCGTGAGCCAGGAGATCGCCGAGGTGTCGACGGTGAGCATCTGCGAGAGGGTGAAGAAGGTCTGGTAGTCGTCGGCGTCCATCACGAACAGCGTCATGTACGAGACGACAAACCCGATGAGCTGGCCGAGTATCGAGCCGATGAGCAGCATGGTGACGATGTCGAAGGGCTTGCCGCGCCCGGAGAGCTTCTTGCCCGCGAGGATGACGACGAGGAGTATGGCCGCGCCCAGCCCGTAGCAGAAGATGTAGCGCTCGCGCACCATGCCGAGGGCCTGGCTGCCGAAGAGCGCGACGAGCAGCATCATGCCGAGGCTGACGCCGCTGGAGGCGCCGAGCATGCCAGGACCTGCGATCGGGTTGGCGAAGACGTTTTGGTAGAGGGCGCCGGCGAGGCTCAAAAGCGCGGCGCAGATGAGGGTCACGCCCACCACCTGCAGGCGCTCGAAGACGGCCCAGTAGCAGCTGCAGTTCGCGGCGAGCCAGGCCTTCGTGTGCGGCTCGAAGGCGTGCGTGGCCTGCGCGAGCGCGTCCCATACGTGCAGGTAGAGCGCGTTGCCCACCTCGATGGGCGTGTAGAAGGCGTACGGGTAGGAGTAGGGGTACCACTGCCCCTGGGCGCCCGTGAAGCACAGCGAGAAGAAGACCAGCACGAGCGTGGCGAAGAGGAAGATGGCGGTGCGGGCGGCGGCGTGGTCGCGTTCCGCGCGGCGCAGCTTGCCCGTCTCCTTCATGGACAGGGTCGAGGCGATGGAGCCGACGTTCATCAGGCGGCTGCGGTAGACCTTCGAGCCGTTTTGCAGGCGCGCGATGTCGGAGGCGGTGTATTGGACCTGCGCCGTCTGGGGGCCGGCGTCGCGGGTGCCGCGGGTGCTGCGGCTGCCTTGGCCGCTTTGCCCGCCGCCGGTTTTTTGCGCCTGCTGCTGCGCTGCGCCGCCCTGCGGCTGCTGTTGCGCCGCGCCGGAGCGCGTCTTCTCGCTAGAAGCCACTTCCGCCACCCCCTTTGCCCCTGTTGCGCAAGGCCGTGACGAGGAAGACCACGGCGCCGCCGATGGAGATGTACATGCCGCTCATGGTCTCGTAGTCCGGGCCCAGCAGCGCCGCGACGAGGATGTAGGCGGCCAGCACGAAGATCGCGCCGAGCACCATGGCTGCGGGCAGCAGATATCCGAAGTCCGCCCCCACGAGGCGGCGCGTGAGATGCGGGATGAGGAAGCCGACGAAGCCGATGGTGCCGGCAAACGAGACGATGATGGCGGTGAGCAGGGTGCACGCGGCCACGACGACGATCTGCAGGCGCCGCGTCTGCACGCCCAGGCTGCGGGCCTCCTCCTCGCCCAGCGACAGCAGCATCATGCGCCGCCGCCACACCATCACCACGCCCGCGACCGCCGCGATCGAGACGACGAGGGCGACGACGTCGAGCCAGCCGTAGTTGCGGTAGAAGCTCGCGATCTGCAGCTGGGTGAGCAGCTGGCTTTTCGTGCTGTAGGGGTCGAGCGCGATGTAGTAGTAGCGCACCGTGTTCACCACCGCGCCGCACACCCCGCCGACCACCTGGCCGACGATGATGACCATGAGGTTCGAGCTGGTGAAGTGCCCGAGCGCGCGCATGGTGGCCAAGACGAGGACGACCACGACCATGCAGCTCGCAAACGAGATGAGCGACAGGCCGTAGGTGGAGAGCAGGTCGCCTGTGTCCGTGGTGGCCGCCGTCGTGCTCGAGCTGCTCACCAGCGACTCCACCCAGGAGATGCCGCTTGCGCCCTCGTCGGGGATGAAGAAGACCACCCACAGCACCATGCCGAGCGAGGCGCCGCTCATCACGCCCAGGGTGGACGGCGAGACGAGCGGGTTGCGGAAGGCGCCCTGGTAGACCGCGCCGCACAGGGCAAGGCCCGCGCCTGCGAGGCATATGACCACGTAGCGAAAGACCGTGTTCGAGAAGCGGACGGGCCCGGTGTCGTTTCCCGTGAAGAAGGCCACGAGGCCGTTCACGTTCTCGGCGAGGCTGTCGATGAACCACGAGAAGGTGTAGCCGCCGGCGTAGCCCGTGTTGTGCAGGGCGCTGTTCAGCATGTTCTTGGGGATGATGAGGCCGATGGCGAAGACCACGAGCAAGACGACGACCATGATGAAGATCTTCTGCGCGCGCTTGTCCACCTTGTGGCCGGCGTCGCGCAGCTCGGCATAGGCGTTGTCGCCTTCCTGCTGCGAGAAGCTGATGTCGGTCTCGTTGGGGGGAGGTGTGGGCGCGCTGCGGCGCTTCGCGTGTTTTCTCGCTGCCATCAGAAACGCACAGTCTCCTCGACGGGCATGGGAGCCTCGTCTGCCGTCTCGTCGCCTTTCCTGCGCCGCCCGAAGAGGAAGACCCCCAGGCGCGCGAGCAGGGCCGCGAGCGCCGCGACGATGATGGCAAGGCCTGCCACGTTGCCGTTTTGCCCGACGTCCACCTGCGATTCCACCTCGTGCAGGGACTGCGCGGAGGCCGCCTCGGGCGATAGCGCGTCGCTGGCAGCCGCGGCAAGCGACGCCGCGCCTTGCGTGCCCGTCGCGAGCGCCCCGGCCAGCCCGCTTGCCGGCAGGGAGGCGAGGGTGCCCAAATTCACGCCGCCGCCCGGCAGGGAGGGGGTGGAAGGCGCGGGGACGTCAGATTTCTCCTCGTTGTCGCCCGTGTCGCCCGCGTCGTCGGTGCTCGTGTTGTTGGTGTCGCCTGTGTCGCCGCCGTCTGCGTCGGACGTGGTCGTGCCGCCGTCGATGACGGTCGGGTCGAATGTCTTTTGCTCGGCGCTGTTGGCGGCGATGCCGATGACGAGGTTGCCGTAGCCGTCTTCGACATATCCCAGATAGCGCACGTCGAAGGCGATCTGGGCGCTGTTCTGCGAGACCTCCGTGAAGGCCATCCCATCGCTGCCCACCCAAAACGCCCGGGTCTTGGAGCTTTGGAACGACTGCGGGATCTTCGCCTTCACCCCGATCTTGCCGAAATCGCTTTCGACCTCGTAGGTCTTGCCGTCTGCGACGTAGTAGAGGCGCAGGGAGTAGATGGAGTTTTTCAGCCCGGCGTTGAGCATCGGGCTGTAGCTGCGCTTTCCTGCCACAAGCTCTGACAGCGCGCGGTCGGCGGCCGTCACGCGATCGACGGAGAGCACCACCTCGTCTGCCTTGTCGATGCCCTGCACGCCCACGAGCAGGCCCGAGGCGTCGAGCTCGATGTTGGCGGCGGCGTCGCTTCCGTATTCAACCGTCACGTTCTTGTAGGTGGCGAAAAGCTTCATGTTGGTCTTCACCGCGTCGGAAAACGAGACGGCGTTGCCCGACGCGTCGATCCAGCCCGCGAAGTACTTGCCGCCCTTCGTCGGGACGGGCGCGCTTCTCTTCGCGGCGGCAAACGCCTCGTCGATGCTCTTGCCCTGCTCCACGGACAGCGTGTAGAGGCGGTTGTCCGCAGTCATGTTGGCGGGGAAGGCCTCGATGTCGTAGAACTCGACGGTCGCCGGCTGCGCCTTGCCGTAGACCGCGTAGAGCACCACGGTGTCGGTCTCGGCGTCCACGAGGCTGGAGAGCTTCGTGCTGTTCACCTTGTCGATCTCTGCGGTGGTCGCCCCCTTCGTCGTCGACCAGCCGAGAAACGACTGCCCCTCGCTTTGGCCGCTGGGGCTTTCCTTGCCGCAGCCGGAGAGCACGTCGTTTAAAAGCGTGGTCGTGGCTACGGGCTCGCTCGTCGCGGCGTACTCCGTGTCGCCGTCCATGAACTGCACGTTCACCGTGCGCGCCGTGCTGTCGTACTTGGCGTAGTAGACGTTGGAGTAGCGCCAAAACGAGTCCGTGCGCATCGAGGGCAGGCCGCCGTTTTCGTAGTAGGGCTCGATGTCGGTCTTGCGCGGCCCGAAGCCGGTGAAGGTGTAGACGGTCTCCGCGGTCTTTATCACGTCGCCGGGCTGGGCGACGCGCGCGGCACGCTCGTTGACGTCGGTGTCGAACTCCACGCGCTCGCTCGTGGAGCGCTCCACGCCGTTTGCGTCGCGGTAGGTGAAGGTGAGCGAGACGAGGCTTTGCTCGGTGGTGAAGTTCGCGGTGTAGGCGGCGTCGGCGCGCGCGGCGGGCAGGGTCATCCAGCTTCGGCCGTCTGCGTCCGTCCAGCCCGTGAAGCTGTAGTAGCAGCCCGTCTCGGAGTCCACCTTGGACGGCGTGGCGGCGCGCGTGTTGCCGGCGACGCCCGTGTAGGAGGGCTGCGCCCCGTCGAAAACGGCGTAGGCGAGGATCGTCGTGTCGGTCTTGAAGGAGACGAGGTGCTCGTCTGCGCCGACGGGCACGTAGTGCGCCGAGAAGACGACGCTGCCGGCCGTCGCGCCGGAGACCGAGCCGTCGAGGGCGACGTTGTGCGCCAGCTCGTCGGCCGCGTAGACGTAGTTGTCCGAGTTGTTCGCCGCGCACCAGCCCACGAAGCGCATTGTCGTGCCGTCGTCGAGGGTGTAGTCGGCGCTGGCGGGCAGCGTGATGCCCGCCTCGTCGAGCGTCGAGAGATAGGGCGCCGCGCTGGCCGCCTCGACGCGCGAGGCGTTGCCGGCGGCGTCGCGCACGTTGTCGAAGGCGACGGCGACCGTCTTCGAGCCCCAGGTCTGCATGCGTTCCTCGTCGCCGAAGTCGTGGATGCCGTCGTCTTTCACGTCTACGGCCGTCTCGCTGCTTTGCGCGATTTCCACGCCGCCGACCACGACGTTCGCCGCAGCGTCCACGCGCGCCACGTCGCCCGCGCAGCCGCGCACGCGCGCGACCGCAGGCGAGCTGCTCGAGGGCAGGTAGACCGGGTCGTTGTAGCGCGAGCCCAAATCGAAGTAGTCGCGCATGTCCATGCGCGCGCCCTCCAGGAAATGCTGGCCGCTGCCGTGCGCCTCGGAGAGCGTGTCCGCGCCGGCCTCCCAGGTGGAGGCGCCCTTCGCGTCGAGGGCGTAGGCGTCGCCCGTCGCGCACTCCGCCTTCACCTGCCCGGCCACCTTCACCTGCCCGCAAAACGCGTCTGCGGACTGTATGCCGTAGGCGCTCGTCGGGGAAAATCTGCACGACGTAGGAGGGCTGGGCACTCGAGTTCGACGA
>CAVAWX010000003.1:38718-47556 GCA_963592385.1 Acidaminococcaceae bacterium
GTAGGCCCACACGTAGGTGCCGTCGTCGAGCGTCAGGGGCACGCAGTAGTAGATCTCGGAGTTGGAGCTGCCGTCTTCGGCCACGTCGTCGAAGCGCGCCTGCTCGGTGAACTTCTCGCATATCTCGCGGTAGAAGTCGGAGTTCTCGTCGGGGAAAATCTGCACGACGTAGGAGGGCTGGGCACTCGAGTTCGACGAGCCGGGGTTGAGCACCTGAAACGAGCCGGTGCTCGATGCCGCCGCCGCGTTGTCCACCTCGATGCGCGCCGACGCGCCCACTTCGACGGCAGAGCTTCCCGCCGCCGACTCGGTGTAGACGCCCGTGGCGACGTTGGCGCCGAAGCCGCCGCTCGTGGCAGTGCCCTTCACCTGCAAGACGGCGGCGCCCGTCATGGAAAACGAGCCGTTCGTGACGCCGACGCCCTGCACGGTGGGAGTGGGGGCGGTTGAGGCCAGGGTGGCGCCCGTGTAGGAGACGCGCAGGGCCGCGCCGTCGAGGACCACGTGCCCGCCGCCCGAAACGGCGATGCCCCGATAGGCGCCCGAGGCGCTGTTCGCGGTCTCGGGGTTCGCGCCCAGCTCTATCTCGAGCGCGCCCGCGCCCGAGGCCGCCGCGCTGTCGCAAATGGTGAAGGTCCCCGTGCCCGCATAGGCCAGGGCGCCGTTCTTGCCCGCCGCGCCCACGACGGCCAGACGCGCCACGTGCCCGCGCAAGTCGAAGGAGACCTGCTTGTCGCAGGAGATGCGCGCGGTCTCCACGGTGTCGGCCGCAAGCTCGACCGTGTCGCCGTCTTCGGCGGCCGCGAAGGCCTCGGCAAGGGTCTCGTAGTCTGTGCTTTGCCCGCCGTGCACCACCTGCGCGACCGCCGCGCGTGCCCAGCGCAGGCGCGAGGGGGTGCCGCCTTCGTCTTGCTCGGCCTGCGCCGTCCAGCCCGCGTAGTCGCCCAGCGCGGTGAAGGAGGAGGCCGCCGCCTCGATGGACGCGTCCGCGTCGTCGGAGCCCGTGGAGTCGAGCGCGAGGTCTTTCTCGCTTGCCGCCTGCGCGAAGACCTTGCCGGCAAGCTGCGTCGAGGCCAGCGCGAGGGGGACGTTGCTTTGGAAGGCGGGGCCGATGCGCAGCGCGGTGGTGTTGTGGGAGATGTGCGCGGCGGCGTTGCCCGCCAGCTCCACCCGCCCGTCGAGCACCCAGGTGCTGTCCACGCTCGCCTTCTGCGCGCCTGCCATGAGCACGGCAGACGCCGAGGTGCCCTCGCCCGCTTCCAGCTCGAGGGCCGCGTCCTTCACGATGGCCTTCGCGCCTTTTTGGGTCACGTCGATGCACGCCGCGCTCGTCGCCGCCTGGCTCGTGCGCACGGACAGCCGCGCGAGGTGGTCTGCGTCGGCGCCGGCCACGCGCACGGCCCCGGCGCTCTCTATGCACATCGCGGTCGTGGACGCGCCTTGCGCCTCGATGCTGCTCGCGTCGAGGTCGCAGCTCGTGCCCCCGCCGGCCAGGATGCCCCGCACGCTCACGCCCGGGCATGCCGTGGACACCTCGATGGACGAATTCCTAGCCACGAGGGCGCCCTTCGAGCCCGTGATGCGGATGGCGCGCGCCATGCCCGTCTGCGCCGAGACCTCGAGCTTCACGTCGGAAAGCTCCACGTGCCCGGCCTTCGTGGCCTCGATGCCGCAGGCAGACGCGGCCGCCTGGCGGTTCACCACGTCGATGCCGGACAGGGAAAGGGTCGCGCCCGTGGAAAGCGCGACGGCTGTGCCCGTCTTCGACGGTGCCTCGATGCGGCCGCGCCCGTTTGTCGAGACGACCGCGAGCGTGCACGCCGAGGAATGCGTCAGCGATGCCGCGGTTTTCCCGTTCAAGTCGATGGTGAAGCTGTCGGCTGCCCTGCCCGCCTTGGCAAAGGAGATGGCGCCCGCGTCCGCGAGCAAGACGAGCGTGTCGCCGCTTTGCATGGCGTCGATCGCCTGGGAAAGCGTCGCGTAGCGCGTCGTCTGCCCGGCCGATGTGCGGACCTCGGCGGCGGCGCGTGCCTGGTCGAAGACGAAGACGAGGTCGTTGCCGCTTGCGCCCACGTCGCAGGCGGCCGCCTGCCCAAGCGCGTTGGAAAGCTTTGCCGCGAGGGTCTGCGCGTCCGCGCCGTCTGCATGTGCGAAGACCGCGTCCGGCAGGTTCTGGTTGCCGGCGCTGTCCTCGACAAGGGCGTCCGTCGCGGGAAACTCCGCGTTGCCCGTGAAGACGAAGCCGCCCTGCGCGCTCGTCGCAAACCCCGCCGACAGCGCCGGCGTCGCCGGGCCGTCGAAGGAAAGGGATATCTTCGCGTCCACGCGCACGCCGTTTGCCGCCGTGCTCTCCAGGCAGGTGGCGCGACGTGCGCCGCATGCGGAAAGCGCCGCGTCCGCGCCCGTGAACAGCAGGTTCTTGCCGCTTGCCGCGATGGCCTCGCCGTTGGCTATCTGCGCGCTCCAGCTGCCGCCCTCAACCGTGACCTGCGCGGATGTCTGCGTGCGCAGGGCGTAGGCGTGGCCTATCTCGGTGTCGGGAGACGAGCCCGGCGCGACGCACGGCGAGCCCGTCGTGGCCGCCTCGCAGTCCACGAGGTGTGCGGCGCCCGCGCCCGCGCCGATGGAAAAGGCCGACGGGGCGCCGTAGAAGCTCTGCGCCGAGGTGTTCGAGACGACGGACTGGTTCGACTGGTCCATGCTCGCCTTCACCCGCGTGGCCTCAAGCGTGCCCGCCTCCACGGAGATGCACGCGCCCGAGAGGTTCGCGAGCTGCGTCTGCCGCGAGCTCGCCTCGATGGCGATGTCGCGCACCACGAGCGCGTCGGCCGAGGACCTGACGGCGGCGAGCAGGGGAGTGCTGGAAAAGCGCAGGGTGGAGCCGTCGCCGCCCGAGCCGTCGATGGAGACCTGCGCGGCGCTCTGCACGTCGATGCCGTAGCCGACGCTCTGCGCGTCGATTGCCAGGGTGTGGCCGTCCAGCTGGAAGACGACGTTTTGCCCCGGTGCCTTCACGACGATGCGGCATGCCGTGGCCAGGTCCGCGTCGAGGCGGTAGACCCCGCCTTTGTCTATGGTGAAGTCCGTGCCGTTGTCGGGGTTGGCCGTCCATGCGGCCAAAAGCTCATTGAGGCTCTGGCCTGCGGCGGCGGCCGCGAGCAGCTCCCCGGAGCCGATGCGCCCGAGGCCCGCCGCACCGTTCGCGTTTTCCTGCGCTGCTGCGTCTGCGCCCGCGGCGTCCTCGTCCGAAGATTGCAGCCCCAGGGCGCCTGCGGCGTCTGCCGTCCCGTCCGCGTCTGCGCCTGCGGCCGTGGCGTCCGCATCTGTGTCCGCGCCGCCGTTTTCGATTGTGCCGCCGTCGTGTTGTCCCGCCGCCACGAAGAGAAGGGCCGTGCGGTCCTCGGAGAGGCCCAGCTGCCACGCGGCATCGGCGCTTTCAATCTTTTTCGCGCACGCCGCGTCTATCTCGGCGCCGTCGTTGCCCCGTGCGAGCACCGCGCCCGCGCAGGCGCCCTCCATTGCCGCCCGCAGGGTCTCGGCCACCACGAGGTCGGAGTTCAGGAGAAGGGAGGCGGCGTTTCCGACGTGCAGCTCGGCCGCGTCTGCCGCGTTGCATGCCTTCAGGGCCGTCTCGCCGCCGAGCACGAGGGTCGCGCCCACCGCGTCGATTGCGCGGGCCGTGTCCGCCGGCTTCGCGTCCTGCGCCGCGCCGCCTTGCGCCTCGGGCGTGCCGTCTACGTCGATGGCGCAGTCGGAGAGGGTGAAGCGGGGCGTCTGCTTTTCGTCGCCCGCCTCTTCTGCGTCCGCCGCCTTCGCGTCGTTTGCCTGCACGCGCAGCCCGTAGACGCCCGTGTTCTGCGTGTCCGCGCCCTGGCCGTCCTTGGCGCCGCTTGCATCCGAGGCACGGTTTTCACCGATTTTCGCGGCGCGGACCTCGAGGGCCACGTGCGAGATCTCCACCTCGGCCGCGGCCTTCTCGCCATTCGCATCCTTGGCGTCGGCCGCGTCCTGCGCGCCGCCTTCACCCGGCTCGGTGAAGGAGATGCCCGCGCGCGTGGCGCCCGCCGCAGCCGCGCGCAGGGAGATCTTCGCCCGCGCGACGCTTGCTCCGCTCTCGCCCGCGCCCGCGTCCTTTTCACCCGCCAGGGCGTCCGCGCGCGTCGAGTCCGTGACGACGACCTTGCCCGCGCTTGCGCCCAGCTCTATGGCGCAGTCCACGCCTGTGCCGCACTCGACGCCATGTCCTTGCAGGTCGAGGGTGATGCACTCGCCTGCGGCCGCCTCGATGGACAGCGTGCCCGCCGCCGTGATGTCGCGCGAGAGCACGTAGGCGCCCGCCTCGCGCAGGGAAAGCGCGCCCGCGCTCCACGCGTCGGCGATGTCGCGCGCCGCCGTGTCCGCCGCGCCGTCCGCGGCCGTCTCGTTTGTCTGGGTGGAGCTGGCGGATGCTGCGTCGGCCTCGGCGTCGCCCGCCTCGCTTGCGGCCTGCGCCTCTTCCTCGTAGGTGGCAGCCAGCGCAGGCGCCAGAGGGGTGCCCGAGGCGGCGAGGCTCATGGCAAGCGCCCCTGCCATGATCTTGCTCGCGCGTTGCGCCGTATGCTTGTCGTGCCTCGTCACATCCGCCTCTTGTCGTGTCTCGTATAGTGGATTGCTGCGTGCATCATGCCGCATGTATCCTCATAGTAGAAAAATCCCCACGTTGATTAATCGCGGTTTCTATTAATTTTCACAAAGATATCACACGGAAAAACGGGGCGGGGGGTTGTAGACTCACGACTGAATAATGGGACACGAAGATAGAAGGGGAGGCCCGGGGAAACACCTTGATGCGCCGGATTTCTTGCCACAGCATAGCCCGCGTCGCGCTCGCGCTTTTCATGGCGGCACTCGTGGCCTGCATCCTCGTCTCCTTTTCCGGCTGCAAGTACTCCGACGTCCTGACCGAGCACGTCGAAGACCCCGTGAACGGCAAGCTCGACGAGAAGATCGACCCCCTGTACCAGGAGGCCGAAAACGCCCCGCAAGACCCCACGAAGATGTCCGCGCGCCTGGCCGACACCGACGAGCGCATCGACGAGCAGACCGCCGAGCTGCCCGACTACGACGAAGAAACCCAAAACGAGCAGGAAAGCTCCAACTACGAGCAGCAGGACAAAAGCGCGCACGACCAGACGGCCACGAGCGGCAACAAGGCCTCGGACAAGCAGCGCGACGACGGCACGACGCGCAAGAGCGACGACAAGGCAAACGGCGAGGGGCAGACCCCCGAGGAATCGGACGACGGCGACGGCGACGCGCGCTCCGACGGCGACGCGGCCGGCGGCGATTCCGGCAACAAGGGCGATTCCGGCAGCGACGGCGCGGGCGGCGGCGAGGGGCAGGTCTACGACCCCAGCACCAACCCGGAAAAGCTCCCCGACAACACGGCGACCGTGGCCGCGGCCGGCCAGTACGCGACGCTCGTGCAGATGCTCGCGGGCAAATGGGCGCAAAGCAGGGTGCTCGTCGCCGCCGACAGCGACTGGATCGCGCGCGTAGAGGACTTCGGCGCGTTTGCCGGCGAGGGCACGGAGCAGACGGCCGTGGGCTGGGCAGGCGACGGCTCCGAGGAAAACGCCGACCTCGCGGCCATAAAGGCGGCGCGGCCCGACGCCGTGCTCGTGGACGGCAACGAGTCGGCGCTGTCCGATGCGGCGGTCGAGGAACTGCGCCAAGAAGGGGTGAACGTGCTCGTCATGCCCACGTTGGGCAAGGTCTCGACGAAGGACAGCGACATCACGACGGCGGTCCAGATCGTGGGCGCCCTGCTCTCGGGGGTCACGGGCGGTGTCTCGGCGAAAAACGCGTCCACCTATATACAGAAGGCCCACGACGAGACCATCAACTTCATGCGCAACATCAACAGCGGCTACTCCTACAAGACGACCAACGGCAGCTCGTATGCCTACATCTACCAGGGCGACGATGCGACGGCCGGCACGCCCACGACGTCTCTCAGCAGCAACCGCCTCACCACGGTCTTCATCGACTCGTTCTATACCCAGCTTTCGGCTTCGAGCGTGGTGGCCAACCGCCATTCGGGCTCGGCGACGCTTGCCCTCGACGGGCAGACGCTCGAGGTCTCCGGCGTGGGGCTGTCGGTGGCCTCGTCGGGCTTTGCCCTCATGGACTACTACCTCCAAAACGCGGGCGTGGTGAACAACGCCTACAACCGCGCGGCCCCGCAGGAATCCCCCTACGCCATCGCCGCGGGCGACGTGGGCGAGAAGCTGCTCTCCGGCATGCAGACCGCGCAGCGCGACGTGCCCTCGGCGCTGTGGTACAGCCCGACGGGCAAGGACAGCGACTTCATCGCGGTGGGCAGCAGAGATTTCCCCAGCGTCGTCTGCCGCGACGCCGCCACGGCCAAGGGCGTCGCCGCCTCGCGCGACGCGGCAAACGGCTTCTACAACGTCGGCCAGCACTACGACGCCGTCGTCATGCCCGAGGGTCTGGCCGGCAGCTGGGCAGACGGCACCATCGAGAGCTTCCTTATGGCGCCGTGGGCGCGCGGGTATCTCTGGGGCAGCGCCGGCGCGGAGTTCCAGGCCGTCGCAGACGAGACGGTTGCGAGTTTCTACACGAATTTCTACCGCTGCTCCGACGGCCTGAGCGTCTTGAAGAAGCACGGCTACGCGGAGACGCACTGATACGAGCGGGATCGGCCTATTGGGCGGGCGCCCTTGGGATACGGGAGGAGATGGTGAAAAGTTTGCGGCGCCCGATGCATATATAGGAAAGTTTCGGATCAAGATGTTTGATTGCATGGAGGATATGCGATGAAGCAAAAGTTTCACATTGGAAAGAAAGCGACGGCCATCGCCACGGCGGGTGCATTCGTCGTCGCGATGGGCGTGCCCCAGATAGGCGGCCTGACTGCCGCCTCGGCGGAGAGCATGAGCGCCGACGGGTACGTGACGGCGGCCGCCTGCCGCGCCGCGCAGCCCGCCCCCGAGATCTTGGGCCTGTCCGGCGTCGAGGAGACGGGCGCCAGCACGGGCGCGGCCGCCTACGGCGTCCAGGAGTGGGACAACCCCAAGTACTACATCATGGGCGACGCCACCTACAACTCCAACCCCAACCCCTACATGGTGAACGCCGTGGCCGTGACGAACGGCTCTGACCCGGCCGCGAGCCCGACGATCGTGCAGAACACCGCGCGTAACGGCGGCGGACGCGGCCCCATGGGCGCGCTTGCCCCCTACGGAGTCGACGACACCGACGACGCGGTGTGGAACGCGAAGCCCGACGTGGTCGTCGGCGTCGGCACGGCGAACGGTGGCACGGCCGACTACACGAGCGCGGAATACGCCGGCGCCGCAGCTGAGGCCAACGGCTGGACCAGCTACAGCCCCATCGGCGTCGAGTACCTGACGGCTTCGAACACCAACATCGTCAAGGAAATGTACGAGCTGGCCGAGGCCGGCGACGATGTGGTCGAAAACAGCAACGGCACGAAGCAGCTGCGCTACGGCTCTGCGGTCGATATCGCGAAGGATTTCGAGCGCTACATGGTCGGCACCCAGGGCTATATCCTGAAGGCCATCGAGAGCGGCACCGTCTCCAAGAAGACGGTCGCGGCCGTGTCGAGCTACGACGAGGCGTCCGGCACCTTCACCCTGCTGAAGTCCGGCGTGGCCGAGGGCACCGCGTCCTCGAACAAGCTGCTCGAGGCCTGCGAGCAGGTCGCGAACAACCTGCCCGAAGTGCTGGGCAAGACGACGGCCACCGCCGACGAGCTCGCGCAGTACGCCGACGCCATCGTCATCGGCGGCCAGAGCGGCGGCGCGGGCGAGGCCCTGACCGACCCCAACGCCATCGTCGCCAAGATGAGCGATGCGCTCGTGGCCAAGACCTATTACGTGGACAGCTCCAAGGACAACCCCGGCTCCATGTACGGCGTCGTCATGAACTCCGTGGAGAACACCCAAAACATCGGGCGCGTGCTGGGCTTTGTCTATCCTGAGGTCGTCGACCAGGACGACTGGATGTGCTACTACTACGACAAGTTCTACCACATCAAGTCCGACAAGCTGGCCGAGGTCATCGACAACGCAATGGACGGCGTGCGCAACGCCGCCGCCACCGATGCGTCCAACTACCTGACCTGGACCGAGGCCGACGCGGACACCTACGACGCCGATGCCGTCGCGGCCAAGCTCGCCACCGGCGTGGCCTACCTGAAGGGCTTCGACAGCTCCGAGCTGAACGAGACGCTCGTTCCCACCGACTATCTGGCCGACGACGTGACGGACGATTCAACGGTCGACCTCTCGGATGCGACCGTCGCCCTGGAGACGACGAGCTACACGGTGGACGGCACGGCCAAGACGCCGGCCGTCACCGCGGTCACGCTGCCCAGCGGCATCACGCTCTCGACGAACAACTACACGGTCGCCTACTCGAACAACACGAACGTGGGCACCGCGACTGTGACCGTCACGGGCAAGAACAAGTGCAAGGACACCGCGACGACCACCTTCACCATCAAGGATGTGGCCGGTGAAGAGGCGTGGAAGCGCCTGGCGGGCAACACGGCCTTCGGCACCATGAAGAACATCGTGAACGAGGGCTGGGACTCCAGCGACTACGCCATCGTCGCCACGAGCAGCGGCTACTACGACGCGCTGTCCGCGAGCGGCCTGGCCGGCCTGCTCGACTGCCCTGTGCTCCTGACCGACTCCAAGAGCCTGACCTCGACGACCTCCGACCTCATCAAGGCCAAGGGCGTGACGAAGGTCATCGTCGTGGGCGGCACGTCCGCGGTCTCCGCGAACGTGGTCTCGCAGATCGAGGCGC
>CAVAWX010000004.1:0-45251 GCA_963592385.1 Acidaminococcaceae bacterium
GCCCTGCGGGGCGAACAGGTCGTCTGCCGCGGCGTCGTCTGCGCCGGACGCGTCGGGGCCGCTGGCAGCCGCCGTGCCGGACGGACGCGCGAAGTCGCTCTCGTCGATGCTTTCCGCACCGACCTTGATCGCGGGAAACGACCCCGTGAGCGTGGGGAAGCTCGTGCGCGAAGCCGCGCCGAGCGCGTCGTCTGCCGCGGCGCCCACCACGGGCAGACGGCCGGAAAGCGCGGGCGGCAGGGACTGCTCGAAGCCCTCGTCCTCGCGATCGACCGGTCCGCCCTGCGGCGTGTCCTCGTAGCTGGAATCGACCGCCGCGGCCTGGCGCGACCTCGACAACGCGGCCGCCTGGCGCTCGTCGTCTTTGGGGGCGGTGGTGGGGATGAAGCTCTCGTCGACCTTGCGGCGCGAGGGCTTGCGCTTGTCGGCCTGCGAGCGCAGCTGGCGCTTGGGCTTCGACGACATCTCCTGGCGCGCGCTGCGCCCCTTGGGCTGGCGCTCGTCGCCTGTCTGCGAGGAAGAGCCGATGCTGGGGATGAGCGAGGACAGCCCCTTGAAGAGGCTCTCGCGGCTGTCGTCCTCGTCTTCCTCGACGTCGGTGAAGTCGTCTTCGGCAGGCTCGGCGAACTCCTCTTCGGGAAGCTTCGCCTCGTCGGCGGGCTCGAGCTCCTCGTCTGCCGCGTCGTCCGTCTCGTCTGCGCCGGCTCCTCGCACGCCCGTCTTCTTGGCGCCGTCTTCGGCGTCTCGGGCCTGTGCGTCCGCGTCGGCCTCTTCGGATGCCGCAGCTTTCCCGGGTACCTCCGCCTTCTTCTCGGGCTTCTTTTCGGTCTTCTTTGCGGACGCCTTCGGCTCCGCCTCGCCCGCCTTCTCCGCAGCGGCGGCCCCGGCCTCGTCTTCATCGGAAATGTCAAGGGCGTCGTCGTCGAGCGCCTCGCCCGCCTCGTCGTCGGCACCCACCAGGGCCTTGGCGGATATGACCATGGTCTTTTCCGCAGGGGAGACCTCTTCGGTCGCGGCATCGATCGCCGCCTCCTCGGCGTCTGCCGCCTCGGCGCCCTCCTCTTCCGCAGTGTCTATGAGAGACGATATCTCCTGCGTCGCGTCCGCCGGCGCTGCGTCCGCTTCCTCAGCAGCCGGCACCGCGTCCGCGCGCTCGGCAGCCTGCGCCTCTTTCAGCTCGACCGCATCGCTTTCTGCAGCCGGCGCTTCCTCGACGGGCTTTGCCTCGGCCGCAGCGGCGGGCGCCTCTTGCGCCGCAGCATCGCCGACGGGGCTCATCTGCGTCGTCTTCTCCGCCACGTCGACCTCGTCGGCGCCTATCTGCTGCGCGGCTTTCTGCGCCTCAGCCGCAGCTGCGGCGGGAGCCTGGGCATCCGCAGCAGCTGCCGGGGCGCCCGCAGCGCCCGCAGGTTGCTCTGCAACGTCTACGGCCTCGGCAACAGCCGCCGCCGGCTCTCCGGCCGCAAGCGGCTCGCTTGCCTGGGCCGCAGCGACGAACTGCGCCACCTGCTGCTCGGCCTGCAGCGTCGCCTCGTCTTCTTCTTCCACCTCGTCTGCCGTGGGCACGTCGGCGAAACGGGAACGCACGCGCTCGCGCTCCGCAGCCTCGTCCACCTCGGCGAACTCGTCTTCCGCCGCAAGGTCCTTCGCGGCCTTCTTCTTGCCCGCCGTGTACCACGAGGGCAGGTTCGACTTCTTCTTCGCGCCGCCCGCAGACGACGCCTGCCCGGCGCCCCTGCGTGCCTGCGCGCGTGCCGCCCGCTCCGCAAACGACGGCGCGGCGCTCTGACCCGCCGCCTCGCCTGCCTGCACGGACGCGCCGGCCGCAGCTTCAGCGCCCATCTGCACCGCAGCGCCCGCGGTAGCTTCACCCGCAGCCGCGCCATCGGCAGCCTCGTGCGCCTGCGTGCCGCCCGCCATCACGACGGTCTGCCCGGGGTCTGCCCCCGCAGCGCCAGCCAGCACGGCCACATCGCCCGCCTCCTGCATGCCGTCGGCATACTCGAGCGTCGCCCCCTCGGGCACGACGCCCGCGGCATAGGCCTCTTCGGGCGTGTGCACGGCCATGGGCTCCATCGCGGGGGCCTCGCCGAAGGGATTGCCGGCATCCGCGCCCGCAAAGCCGGCATCCGCATCGCCGGCCGCGCCCGCGGCCGCGTCGGCAGCGGCGGCCGCAGCAGCCACAGCCGCGTCCACATCCGCACCTTCACCATCGGCCCGCTTCCTCGCCTCGCGCTTCGCACGCTCCGCAGGGTCGAGCAGGCCGCGTGCGGCAGCCAGCATGACGGCCAGGCCGGTCGCGTTGTCGTTCGCGCCCGACGCGAAGGGCATGAAGCGGTGTGTGATGATATCGACCGCGTCCAGCAAGATGAGCAGGCAGCCGATGATGCCGATGACCCACAGCACCGTGTTCACCACGGGCGGCCAGGGCAACGGCAGCACGCGCAGCAGCGCGATCAGCACGAGTGCGGGCATGGTCCAGTTGACGATCTTCTTCAGCAGGGGCACGTGCTTGACGACATTCGGCGACGCGGACAGCTGGGCGCGGGTCGTGTCGATGTGCGCGACCAGCACGATGCGGCGGCGGCGCTTCTCGCGCGACGCGCTTTCGGGCAGGTAGCGCGCGACGACGTTTTGCGAGATGCCGTTCGTGCGCATGCGCCCGAGCAGAGAGTGCCCGCTGTGCTCGCTGTAGTAGAGGAACCAGCCGACCGCCGTGAGGATGAGGCCGAAGACGAGCAGCGTCGTGCTCATCGTGGTGAAGATGGCCGCGAGCCCCGACACGACGATGCCGACGATGGAGACGATGAAAGCGACCGTATAGGGCCATTGCGTGCCCGTGGGCGTGGCGAACTCGTCGATGTCCACGTCAAGGCCGAGGTCGATGAGCTCTTGCGCGACGTATTGCGCGGCCTGGTTCTCCTCTTCCGTGCTGACGGGGCGCGGGCCGATGCGATCGACGAGCACCTGCACGTGGTCCATAGCTGTAGCCATGCCGAACATACCTCCAGATAGCGAGTCTAAACTGGTTTATTCTATCCTAATGTCGCGTACCCGTGTGGACGTGGCGTGAACATGCTCGATGAACGCCAGCACGCAACGCGACGGCAAGCGAAGGCCGGCGGCGAAACAACGGGGCGAACAGGACGAGTGCCGCAGCTGCAAGCCGCATATGGTGAAAGGGAGCAGCGCAGGCACGCGACCTAGGCGAAATGCAAAGAGGGTCGCCCGCAGCGGGGCGACCCTCGAACATCCATGGTGCCGTCGCAGAGACTCGAACTCTGGACCCCCGCTTTACGAGAGCGGTGCTCTACCAGCTGAGCTACAACGGCACGAAACGCGGCTGCGGGCGGGCGGCCGAAGCCGAAACGCCGCGCGGCGCGAAGAAAGAGTATAGCGGATTGTGCGGCCTGTGCGCGGACAAAGTTGCAACCGCTTCAAACTCGCCGCGCCGGCTGGCGTTGCGACAGCTCGCTGGCGTCGCACGGCGTCGCGGCACGACGTACAGGCACCGGAGCCACACAACCACGCTCCGCGAAAAGGCCCGCCCCTCAGCGTTGCGGCAGCTCGGAAACGCGCCCGCAGACGATGGCGTCCACGACGCGCGGGTACCACTCGTGCTCGGCCGCGTGGATGCGCTCCTCGAGCTCGCCTAAGGTGTCGCCGGGCAGGATCGGCACCTCGTGCTGGAACACGATCGGCCCTTCGTCGTAGTTCTCGTTCGCGAAGTGGATGGTGATGCCCGTGACCTCGTCGCCTGCCTCGTAGGCGTCGCGTATGGCGTGCGCCCCCTTGTGGCGCGGCAGCAGCGCGGGATGCAGGTTCACCACGCGGTTCGGAAACGCGTCGAGCAGCACGGGGGTGACTTTGCGCATGTAGCCGGCCATGACCACGTACTCGACGCCGCGCTCGTGCAGCTCCGCGACGATGCGCGCGTCCACGCCTGGCGCATCCGCGTAGTCGTCCGGGGTGAAGACGAGCGTCTCGATGCCCGCCGCATGCGCGCGCTCGATGCCGTAGGCCTGCGGGTTGCTGGCCACGACCAGCGCGATGTCGGCGTGCAGGCGCCCGGCCGCCTGCTCGTCCATGAGCGCCTGGAGGTTCGTGCCGGAGCCGGAGACGAAGACGGCGATGCGGGTGAAGGGGGGCGTCGCGGCCCCGTCAGGCGTCGCGGCCCCGTCGGACGTCGCGGCCCCGCCGCAGGCCGCCGCCGCATCACGGGCCGCGCCCGCGCCGTTTCCTTTATCCGCCATCACGCGTACACCACCTTGCCGCTGCCAAACACCACGCGCCCCATCTCGTACACCGTCTGGCCGCAGCGCTCGAGCTGCGCGCGCACCTCGCCGGCCGCGTCCGCGTCGCACACGACGCACATGCCGACGCCCATGTTGAAGGTCGTGAGCGCCTCGTCGCGCGAAAGCTGCGCCCGTTTCACCACGAAGTCGATGACGGGCGGGCATTCCCAGGAGCCGAGCTGCACCTGCGCGTCGAGCGTCGACGGCAGGGCGCGGTTGAGGTTTTCGGTGATGCCGCCGCCGGTGATGTGGGCGCAGGCGTGGACGGGCAGGCCCGCGCGCAGCAGCTCCAGCACCGGCTTCACGTAGATGCGCGTCGGGGCGAGCAGCGCCTTGAGCAGGCTCGCGCCGCCCAGCTCGGCCTGCGGCTCGTCCAGCTCGGCGCGGTCCATGCGCTCGACCACGGCGCGGCGCACGAGCGAGAAACCGTTGGAGTGCACGCCGGTGCTGGCCAGCCCCAGAATGCAGTCGCCCTCGCGCACGAGGGCAGGCCCTATCATCTTCGGGCGGTCCACCAGCCCGACGCAAAAGCCGGACAGGTCGTAGTCGCCGGCCGGCATGACGCCCGGGTGCTCGGCCATCTCGCCGCCCACGAGCGCACATCCGGCCTGGCGGCAGCCCTCGGCCACGCCGCCCACGATCTGGGCCATCTGGGCGCTGTCGAGCTTGCCCACGGCCACGTAGTCGAGGAAGAACAGGGGCTCGGCGCCGCAGGCGAGCACGTCGTTGGCGCACATGGCCACGAGGTCGATGCCCACCGTGTCGTGGCGGCCGGCCATCTGCGCGAGCACCAGCTTCGTGCCCACGCCGTCGGTGCCGGAGACGAGCACGGGGTCGGCCATGTCCTTTGCCGCCGCAGCGGAAAACAGCCCGCCGAAGCCGCCGATGTCGCCGATGACCTCGGGCCGGCGCGTCGAGGCGACGGCGTCGCGTATGGCGTCGACCGCGCGCGCGCCCTCGTCGATGTCCACGCCCGCGTCTTTGTAGGAAACGTGCTCGTCTGCGCTCATGTGCGCCCCTCTCTTCCGTCGTGCCGCCGTCGTGCGGCCAGGTCCGCCGCGGCCTGCCTAGTCGAGAAACACCGGGCGGGCGTCTGCCGAGAAACTGCCCGTGCAGAACCGCTCGGGGATGCGCACGGGATAGCGCCCGGAGAAGCAGGCCATGCAAAAGCCCGCCTCCTCGCCCGCACGCGCGCCGTCCTCGGGGTCGGCGCCCCCGGCCGCCGCGCCGCCGCCCGGGCCGCGCACCGCCTCGCCTGCCGCGCCGCGCATGCACACGGCCTTCACCAAACCACCCAGGCTGATGTAGGCAAGCGAGTCCGCGCCCACCATCTCGCGCACTTCCTCCACGCTGCAACGCGCCGCGACCAGCTCGTCTTGCACCGCCGTGTCAACGCCGTAGAAGCACGGCCACGCGGTGGGCGGGCTGACGATGCGCAGGTGCACCTCGGCCGCGCCCGCGTCGCGCAACATCTGCACGAGCTGCTTGGAGGTGTTGCCGCGCACGATGCTGTCGTCGATGACCACGAGGCGCCTGCCCTCGATGGCCGCGCGCATGGGGTTGAGCTTCAGACGTATGCCCATCTGGCGCAGCTCCTGCGTGGGCTGGATGAAGGTGCGGCCCACGTAGCGGTTCTTCACGATGCCCTCGGCATACGGGATGCCGCTCTCGCGCGAAAAGCCGATGGCGCCGGGCACGCCGCTGTCGGGCACGCCGATGCAGATGTCGGCGTCTGCCGGGGCCTCGGCGGCCAGCACGCGCCCCATCCACACGCGCGACTGATACACCGTCGTGCCGTTGAAGATGCTGTCCGGCCGCGCGAAGTAGACCTGCTCGAAGATGCACGACGCCGGCTTTCGCGCGGGAACGCCCTGCTCGCACACGAGGCCCTCGCCGTTCAGGCGCACTATCTCGCCCGGGGCCACGTCGCGCACGTAGCTCGCGCCGGCGATGTCCAGGCCGCAGGTCTCGCTGGCCACGCACCAGCCGCCGTCGGCCATGCGCCCTATGCACAGCGGGCGTATACCGTGGGGGTCGCGGAAGGCGTAGAGGGCCTCGCGGGTGATGAGGACCATCGCGTAGGCGCCCTCGACCATCTGCATCGTGTGCCTGATGCCCTCGCGCAGGTGGTGGGTCTGCTCGGTGTAGTAGCCGATGAGCTTGGCCGCGACCTCGCTGTCGGTGGCGCTGCGAAACGAGACGCCGCGCTCGATCAGCTCGACGCGCAGGTGCGAGGTGTTCACCAGCGTGCCGTTGTGCGCGACGGCGATAATCTCCTCGCCGATGGCGGACAGGTGCGGCTGGGCGGCCTCCCACGAGCCGGCGCCCCCGCTGGTCGAGTAGCGCGCGTGCCCTATGGCCACCTGCCCGGACAGCGCCGCGAAATCGCTTTCGGAGAAGACGCGCGTGACGAGGCCGAGGTCCTTTTTCACCATGACGGTCTCGCCGTCGCCGGCCGCGATGCCCGCCGACTCCTGGCCGCGGTGCTGCAGGGCCTGCAGGCCGAAGTAGGTGATGCGGGCGGCGTCGCCCTTGGGCGCCCACACGCCGAAGACCGCGCACTCGTCTTTGGGGGAGTCGTCGTCGACGGTGAAATCTCGGTCCGCTGCGGCGCCCGGGCACGGCGCGCAGCCTCGGCCCGCCCCGGCGTCCGGGCGCGGCGCGAAACCCGAGGCGCCCTTGGAAACGTCGTCGTCGCGCATGACGCGCCCTAAAACCCGATCGCCTTCTTGAAGGCGGAGACGCGGCGGCGCGAGACGGGAATCTTCTGCCCCTCGTCCTCGCCCGAGATGGCGATCTCCAGGGTGCCGCCGTTGACGGGGACGACCTCCTTCACGAAGGCGAGATTGACCAGGTAGCGCCTGTGCACGCGGAAAAACCCGAGCGGCTCGAGCTTCTCTTCGAGCTGGGCCAGCGACGTGGTGGACAGGTAGCGCTCGTCGTTGCTGGTGTGGATGTAGGAGTAGTCCTCCTTGGCCATGATGTAGCGGATCTTGTCCGCCGAAATCAAGAGCTTGCGCCCGCCCTTCTCCACGGGGATGCGCTCGCCGGACGTGGAGCGGCCCTGCGCGGCGATCAGCTGGCGCACCTTGTTGATGGCCTGCTGCAGGCGCTCGGTCTCGACCGGCTTGACCAGGTAGTCCGTCGCGTTCACCTCGAAGGCCTTGACCGCGTACTCGCTGTAGGCGGTGACGAAGACGATGTAGGGCGGGTACTTGAGGGTGCGCAGCGCCTCGGCCAGCTGCAGGCCGTTCGCGCCCGGCATGTCCACGTCGAGGAACATGATGTCGGCGCCCGATTCCTTGAGCTTCTCTATAGCCTCGCGCACGTTCGCCGCTTCGGCCGCGACCTCGACCTGCCCGGTCTCGCCCAGAAGGAAGCGCAATTCGGAGCGCGCAGGTGCCTCGTCGTCGACGATGATGGCTTTGAGCATGCTATGACTCCCGTCGAAAATACCCGTACAACTGGCTGCATCATACCATCAAATGCGAGGATGCCGTGGCAATCCCCACAATGCGGACAAAGCGAAGGTCGCGGGGGCGGCGCGGGGGCGGCGCGGCGCCGGGGGCATGCGGTCGCGAAGGCGGCGCGGGGTCGAGCGCGGCGCGAAGGGCGAGGGGCGAAAGGGGATATCCCGCGCGTCGGTCGCGCGCCGGTCCCGCGCGCCCCTGCCCCCGCGCGCCCCTACTTGTCCCAGCCGCGCAATATGGTCTGGTCGCGCTCGGCGCCCACGGTGACGATGCTCACGCGCACGCCGGCAAGCTCCTCGAGGAAGGCCACGTAGTCGCGCGCCTCCCTCGGCAGCTCGTCGAAGCTGCGGCAGCCCGAGATGTCGCAGTTCCAGCCGGGCAGCTCCTCGTAGACCGGTTTCGCATGGTGAAAGGCCGTCTGCTGGCCGGGCACGCTGGCCCAGTTACGCCCGTCGGCCTCGTAAGCGGTGCAGACCTTGATGGTCTCGAAGGCACCCAGCACGTCGAGCTTGGTGAGCGCGATGTCGGTGAGGCCGTTGACCTCGGCGGCGTAGCGCACGACCACCGCGTCGTACCAGCCCGTGCGCCGCGCGCGCCCCGTCGTGACGCCCACCTCGCAGCCCACCTCGGCCAGACGCGCGCCGCATTCGTCGTCGAGCTCGGTGGGAAACGGCCCGGACCCCACGCGCGTGAGGTAGGACTTGGCCACGCCCACGACGCGCTCGATGGCCACCGGCCCCACGCCGCTGCCCGTGCAGGCGCCGCCGGCCGTGCAGTTGCTGGAGGTGACGAAGGGGTAGGTGCCGTGGTCGATGTCGAGCTGCGTGGCCTGCGCCCCCTCGAACAGCACGCGCTTGCCCCCGCGCAGCGCCTCGTTCAAGACGTGGCTGGCGTCGATCACGTGCGGGCGCATGCGCGCGGCAAAGGGCAGGTACTCGTCGCAAATCGCGTCCACCGTGTAGCCGGGCAGGCCGTAGACCTTTTCCAGGATGTCGTTTTTCACCGACAGCGCCGCGGCCAGCTTCTCGCGCAGGATGTGCTCGTCGAGCAGGTCCTGGACGCGAATGCCGTAGCGGGCGAACTTGTCCTGGTAGCACGGGCCGATGCCGCGCTTGGTCGTGCCGATCTTGTTCTTGCCCAGACGCGCCTCGTCGGCGCCGTCGAGGTCGAGGTGGTAGGGCATGATCACGTGCGCGTTGCCGGAAATGCGCAGCTTGTCGGTGGCGATGCCCTTGGCCTCGAGCATGTCCATCTCCTCGACGAGCACGTGCGGGTCGATGACGCAGCCGTTGCCGATCACGGGCGTGACCGCGTCGTACATGATGCCGCTCGGGATGAGGTGCAGCGCGAGCTTCGTGTCGCCGTGAATAACGGTGTGGCCGGCGTTGTTGCCGCCCTGGAAGCGCACCACGAAATCGTAGTCGCGCGCGATCAGGTCCGTGACCTTGCCCTTGCCCTCGTCGCCCCACTGCGTGCCCACAAGGATGGTGCCCGGCATGTCTGCTCCTTTTTTCGTCGGGTGGCGCGCCGCGATCCTTCACCCGCCCCGCGCATTCGGGATGGGCGGACGTGCGCGCGTGTCTGTCCGCGCAACAGTGTAGCGAATGCACGGGTGCGCCCCGTGTGAAGCCTCGGTGAAAAAGAGCGCGGCGGGCGAAGCGAGCGGCGCCCCCAGGGTGAAGCGCCGCGGCGTGCATTCGGGGGCGGGCAAGGCAGGCGGCGCGCCCAGAGCGAAGCGCGCGCCGCCCCTAGTACTCCTCGTCGTAGCGGTCGTCGGCAAAGGCCATGTTGTCGAAGCGCGTGGAGTTCTCCTTGAACGCCAGGTGCACCGTGCCGATCGGGCCGCTGCGGTGCTTCGCCACGATCACGTCGGCCACGCCCCAGTCCGGGCGCCCCTCCTGCTCGGCCTCGTTGATCGTCTTGGAGCGGTCGAGGAACATGACCACGTCGGCGTCTTGCTCGATGGCGCCGGATTCACGCAGGTCCGAGAGTATGGGGCGCTTGTCCTGGCGCGACTCGACGGCACGCGAGAGCTGCGAGAGCGCGATGATGGGCATGTCGAGCTCCTTGGCCAGAATCTTCAGGCCGCGCGAGATCTCGGCAATCTCGACCTGGCGCGACTCCGTGCGCGAGTTCTGCGGCTGCATGAGCTGCAGGTAGTCGACGATGATGAGGCCCTTCTCGGGCTCGACCCCGCGCAGCTGCCGGCGCGCCTTCGCGCGCACCTCGAGTATGGACGCCGAGGGCGTGTCGTCGATCCACAGGCTGAGCTTGGACAGGGTGCCCGACGCCTGGATGAGGCTTTGCCAGTCGGCGGCGCGCAGCCCGCGCCCGGTCTGGAGCTTCTTGGAGTCGATCTGCGTCTCGGTGGCCAGCACGCGCGAGATGAGCTGCGTGGCCGACATCTCGAGGCTGAAGAAGGCGACGGCGGTGCCCAGCTGCGCGGCACGCGAGGCGATGTTCAAGGCCAGAGCCGTCTTGCCCACGGACGGACGCGCCGCGAGTATGACCAGATCGCCGCCGCGCAGGCCGCCCAACAGCTCGTCGAGGTCTTTGAAGCCCGTGCGCACCCCGAGCATGCGCCCGCCGCTTTCGGCCAGGTCGCGCAGCTCCTCGAAGGCCTCGAGCACGAGGGAGTCGGCGCCCTTGAAGCCGGTGGCCACGCGCTGGTTCGTGACGGAGAAGAGGAGCTTTTCGGACTCCTCCACCACCTCGTCGAGGTCGTCGGGGGCGTCGTAGCCGATGGCCTGGATGCGGGCGCCCGCGCCGACGAGCGCGCGCAGCAGCGCCTCGCGCTTCACCACGTCGATGTGGTGCGCCCAATTGTCCAGCGCGTAGTTGTTGGTGCCCAGCTCGATGATGTAGGGGCGCCCGCCGACGGCCTCCAGCTCGCCTTTTGCCTGCAGGCGCGCGGCAAGCGAGATGTGGTCCACGGGAATGCCCTTGGCCGACAGCTCCTGCATCGCCGTGAAGATCTTGCGGTGCGCCGGACGGTAGAACTCCTCGGCCGTGATCTTGGTGAAGGCCTCTTCGGCCACCTCGGTGTCGAACATCATGGCCGCGAGCACGGCTTTTTCCGCGTCGATGTTCTGCGGGATGATGCGATCCGCGTTCGGGTTGTTCAAAGGGCGCGGCTTGGCGGCCGGCCCGGCAGAGTAGGCAAGTTCGGGCATCGTCTCGGTTCCTTTTCGCTGTAGCTTCGTTTTTCGCTACTCTAGCGTGAAGGGCGGATGCGTTTTCCGCTGAAACGCGCTTTCAACAGCCATTGTGGAATGCGCCCGCGTTCGGCTCCTGCCCGAAAGCCGCGTTATCCACAATTCCACTGATTTTGCCGCTTTTTTCGGGGGCGGCCGCCGGCTCCGCCGAGGCTCGCGGCGGGCGAGTTCGGGTTGCGAGCGTCCCACCCCAGCGCCGAGCTCATGCGGCGCCACGTCCCGGCTGCGCGCGCCCATCACCCCGCACGCGCGCCGCGTTTCACCGCACAACTGCGCCGCGCCTCACCTGCGGTCTATCTCGTCGCGGTCGTCGCGCAGGTCGTTGGGCATGACGCGTATGTCGGTGTAGCCCATCTCGCGCAGGGCCTGCGCCGTGCGCTGCGGCGGCGTGACGTCGGGCTGGAACTTCGCGCAGTACTCGAGCGCCTGCACGAGGGTGACGTTGTGGTTCAGGTCCGCCATCGTGTCCACGTCGGGCACGTCAGGCAGGTAGAGCGCCGGCAGCCCCAGCGCGTCGGCCTTCTGGATGTAGGCGGGCAAGACCGTCAGGCCTTGCGGGTTGTAGAAGACGCCCGTGTGGTCGAAGGCGGTGTCGCGCGTCCACCCCACGATGGAGACGCCCATCTCCTGGTCGGGCGCCACCACGATGCCGCCGCCGGGCCGTCCGCACAGCTCGTGCAGGCGCGCGAAGCCCTCCTCCACCACCGTACGCCGCAGCGCCGGCATGTCGCAGCCCATGGAGAGCACCGTGTCGTAGCCGCGGGCAAAGACCTGCGCAAACGCGTCGTTGTAATGCTCGTCGAAGCTGGCGCCGTCGTCGTGGATGAAGAAGAGGCGGCGCGGCCACTTCCCGCTTTCGGCAAACAGCGCGCGCATCTGCCGCTCCTGGTCGGCGCCCGGCGAGGAGATGAAAATGTCGTACTCGTCGTGGACGGGGACGCTCTCGCAGGTGCCCTCCATCGCGCGGCGCTCGAGGTCGGCCCGCTCGAGGTCCGTGCAGGCGTCGCAGCAGATCTCGACCACGTCGAAGAGCATGCAGTGGTAGAGCGCGGAGGCCGTCTCGGGCGGAAAGAACCCGTCCTTTATCGGCGTGAGGCGCGTCTTCACCTTGCCCGACGCGGGGACCTTGGAAAAGAGGAGGATGGCGTTTCTTCTCGTGTTCATGCGTCCGATGCGCGCCCTTCGCCCTTCGCCCTTCGCCTGCGCCCCGCGTCTTTCACCCCGCGCCGCTCGCGCTACAAGACGTCGGGGATCTCCTTGCGCAGGCGCGAGAAGACGAAGATGCCGATGAAGACGGTGGCGATGACGGTGCCCACGCCGCAGAAGAAGAAGCTGGGGTCTTGCCAGATCCAGCCGTTCGTCCCGTGGACGACCGAGCCGTTCGCGAACACCATGCGGTAGCTCTGCACGATGAAGGTGACGGGGTTGAACAGCAGCGCCGTCTGCACCGCGTGGTAGGGGATGGCGTTCACGTCGAAGATGACGCCGGAGAGCCAGAAGAGGATCGTGCTGAGCGTCGCGATGAGGTTCGAGACGTCTTTGCTGATGGCCGACAGCGGCGAGGTCATGAGCGAGTAGCCCACCGAGAACACGTACATGATCACCATGAGCAGCGGCAGCTGCAGGAAGTAGACGTCGAAGGTGCCGCCGCACAGCACGTACATGATGAAAAGCGCGGCCATGAGCAGCAGATGCAGGAACATCAGCGAGAGCATGTGGAAGACCGGGATGAGCGCGACGGGGAACTTCAGCTTGTTCACCAGATAGGCGTACTGGTTGAAGACGTGCGAGCCCTGGTTGATGGTGTCTTGGAGGAAGAACCACGGCATGATGCCCGAAGCCAGCCATATCAGGTACTCGGCGCCCGTCATGTTGCCGCCGGAGGCGCGCATCCCGAGGAAGAGCGCGAACCAGAAGCAGAAGATGTACATGGCCGGCTTCAGGAACAGCCACGCCCATCCGAACACCGTGTTTTGCGTCTGGCGGCGCAGCGAGATATAGGCCAGGTGCCACACTTGCTTGTGCCAGGCGCCGAGGTCTTTGAACATCTGCACGAACGTGGACCACATAGCCGCTCAGTCCTTCTCGTAGAAATCGATGGCGTCTTGAATGGGGCCGTCGAAGAGCTTCTGGCCGTGCCGGATGACGATGCCGCGTTCGCAGAACTGGCGCGCCGCGTCGGAGGCGTGGGTGACGAAGAGAACCGTCACATGGCTGTCGGCCATGATCTCCTTCACGCGCGCACGGCATTTCGCGGAAAACTCGCGGTCGCCCACGGACAGCGCCTCGTCGACGACGAGGATGTCGGGGTTGATGCTGGAGGCGAAGGCAAAGCCCAGACGAGCGCGCATGCCCGAGGAATAGGTGCGCATGGGCTGGTCGATGTAGGAGCCCAGGTCGGCGAACTCGATGATGCTCGGCTCGAGCTTGCTGGCTTCCTCTTTGGAAAGCCCCCAGATCTGGGAGCGCAGGTAGATGTTCTGGCGGCCCGTCAGGCCGTTGTCGAAGCCGGCGCCCAGCTCCAGCAGCGCCGAGACGCGGCCGTTCACCGTGATGTCGCCCTCGTTGGGATAGACCACGCCGGTGATCATCTTCAAGGCGGTGGACTTGCCCGCGCCGTTGGGGCCCAGGAAGGCGACGGCCTCGCCCTGGCGGATCTGGAAGCTCAGGTCGTTGTTGGCGCAGACCTCCTCGTAGGGGATGCGCTTGAAGAGCAGGCCGAGGATGCGCGCGCGGTCGTTGGCGTAGAGCCTGTAGCGCTTCGTCACGTCCTTGAACTCGACGGCGATGGGGCGCTCGGAGCCAGCATCGGCGGCGAGTTCACCGGCGGCATCTGGCGCAGCGGCATCAAGCGAGGCGTCGGCAGACGGCGTGCCGTCCGCGCCCTCGCGGTTCTCGGAGCTCGTATGTTCAAGGTCTTCGGGCAAATGTCTCTCCTCGACGACACACACTCGAAACATGAAGAGGGATTCTACCACGCGCCCTCTTTCAGGCAATATGCGCGGGAAAGTATGTGCCGCGGGCGTGTAGATTTGATGGTGAAGGAGCTCAGCCCAGGTGAATGGCCTCGACGGCCTGCGCGGCCAGTCGGGCGGTCTCCTCGTCGGGGCCGTCGGCCAGCTCCTCGAGCGGCTCCAGCGCCTCGAGCGCCTTGAGGTTCGCGAGCGCCTCGATGGCGTAGCGCACGGTCCACTCCGACGGATCTTCGAGCAGCTCGATGCAGGTGCCGACCGTCTCCTTGTCGAAGGGCAGATGCCCGAGCGACCACACCGCCGCGCCGCGCAGGGCGTCGATGCCGGGGTCTTCCGCGAGCACGGACAGGAGATGGCGGCGCGCGCGCTCGGCCAGCGCCACATGGGCGGAGATGTCGCTGTGGGGCTTCTCGCAGCGCTCGCCTATGGCCGTGGCCGCCGCGATGCGCACGTGGTCGGGGCGCGAGAGGTCGCCCAGCAGGTCGAGCACCGCGTCCAGACAGCGCCGCGCGTCGATTTGCCCGAGCGCCCACACGCAGTTGGCCGCCGTCTGCTCGCACGGGTCTTTCACCCCTTCGAGCAGCGGTTCCAAGGCGCGCTCGTCGTTCATCACCCCGAGGGCCGCGGCGCAGGTGGTGCGCACCTCGTCCACGGGGTCGAACAGCGCCACCACGACGGGCGCGAAGGCGGCAGGGCCGGCCGTGCGCGCGAGCCCCATGACGGCCAGCGCGCGCGCCTTGGGGTCGTCGTCTTTGGTGAACTCGACGAGCATCTCGAAACTCTGGGTCTGGTCTGGCTGGGACATCTTCACGCTCTTTCTGAAAGGATGTCGGGCTGGTGAAACGGGCGGGCGGGCGTCGCGGGTATGGGCGCGGGCCGCAATGCGCGCAGCGAACATGCAGCGGGCAAACGCGACAGGCAGCAGCGCGGCGCCGGACAAGCATGGTGGTGGGCGATGTAGGGTTCGAACCTACGGCCTTCTGCGTGTAAAGCAGCTGCGCTACCACTGCGCCAATCGCCCATGCACGCGCGGCATTATACCCGTCCCGCACGCAGGCCGTCGCGACGCGGGCGCCCCATAGCAGCGGCGGCGGGGCTGCGACGCGCGGGGCCGCACCGCGCGAAACCCTGCGGCGGCGGCGGGGCTGCAATGCGCCACGCGAGTGCCTGGCGCCGGCGGCCCCCCTTTACGGCAGCAGGGCCTCGGCGATCTGGACGGCGTTGAGCGCGGCGCCCTTGCGCACCTGGTCCATGACCAGCCAAAAGGCCAGCCCGTTTTCCACCGTGCGGTCCGCGCGGATGCGCCCGACGAACACCTCGTCTGTGCCCTGCTTCAGGCCGGGCATGGGATAGACCAGCTGCTCGTAGTCGTCTTCGACCGCCACGCCCGGGGCGGCGGCCAGCACCTCGCGGGCGCGCTCGGGCGAGATGGGCTCGTTGAACTCCACGTTGAGCGATTCGGCATGGCAGCGCAAGACGGGCACGCGCACGCAGGTGGGCGCGACCTGGATGGCATCGTCGCCGAAGATCTTCTGCGTCTCGACGACCATCTTCCACTCTTCTTTGTAGTAGCCGTCTTCGACCGGCACGTCGATGTGGGGAATGACGTTGAAGGCGATCTGGTCGCTGAAAGCGGATATGGACAGCGGGCGCTCGTCCAAGAACTCGCGCGTCTGGTTGTAGAGCTCGTCCATGCCCTTCGCGCCCGCGCCGCTTGCCGCCTGGTAGGTGGACACGACGATGCGACGGATGCCGCCGGCCGCGTCGGCAAGCGCCTTCAAGGGCACGACCATCTCGATCGTCGAGCAGTTGGGGTTGGCGATGACGCCGGAATGCCAGGCCAGGTCGTGCGCGTTCACCTCGGGCACCACCAGCGGCACGTCCGGGTCCTGGCGAAACGCGCTGGAGTTGTCGATCATCACCGCGCCAGCCGCGACCACGGCCTCGCGGAAGCTCTTGGACACGGACGCGCCCGCGCTGAACAGCGCGATGTCGACGTCGGTGAAGCTGTCCTCGCGCATCTCCTCGACGGCAAGCTCGCCGCCCGCGAAGGGCAGCTTTTGGCCGGCCGAGCGCGCCGAGGCAAGGGCGCGGACCTCGGCGGCGGGAAAATCGCGCTGCTCGAGCACCTTCAGCATCTCGCGGCCGACGGCGCCGGTCGCCCCGCACACAGCCACGACCGGGCGTGCGGGCATGTTCTTCGTCCAGCTCATATCTGCTCCTCGCATGTCGTGCGATCTGTTGTTCCGCATGATGTCGCGCGGCTCATCCGGGCGCGGCGCGGGTTTTCATTCTTTTCCTTTTCCCCGCGCTTTTCAAGAAGGAGCCGGGCAAGCGCGGCGGCACCGCCCGCACGCGCCACGTCAGGCTGCGGCGCGTTCCTCGCCGCGCAGGCCTACGCGGGAAATCGAGAGGAGGCGCGCGTCCGGCATGCGCGAGAGCAGCTCGGCCATGAACAGGTCCGCGCGCAGAGCGCCGTTTCCCGTATCGCGCGTCGTCCACGTGCAGCACAGCTGCGCCTGCCCCGACGCTTCCGCCTGCGCGCACGCATTCGCCGGCACCGGCGCGGCGGCGACGCGCGGGGGCGCGACGAGGCGGCCGGCGAAGTCGACGCGCTTTATCTTCTCGACCGGGCCGGCCTTCGTCTGCTGCACCTTCTTCACCTCGAGAAAGCCCTGCTCCACGAGGGCGTCGAGGGCGGCTTGCAGCTCTTGGGCCCCGACGCCGGCGACACGGGCCGCCCAGTCGCTTGTCGGGAAGGCCTGACCGGCATGCTCCGCGTGCAGGCCCACGTACGCGCACGAGACGACCGCCAGCCCCGACGGCATCACGCGGTTCAGGGCGGCGCATGCCTCGTCGGCGGGCACGTAGGCGCACAGGCGCACGTCGAAGGGCTCGGCGTGCCCGACGCACCCCGGGGGCAGGGCAGGTCCTGGCGCCGTCCTCATATGCGGGCGCGCGCCGCAGCTCACGTCGTAGGGCAGCCCCGCCCGCCGCACACAGCGCTCCATCTCGCGCAGCGTCTCCCTATGCGAGAACTGCAACGCCTCGCCGTCCTTGGCATAGACGATGCGCAGGAGAAAATCGCCGGCAAACGCAGGGCCGCCCGATGCGGCGGCACCGCCCCGCGCCAGCAGCGCGAGGGGCGCCGACTCGCGCGCGCCGTCGTCCTTCGCGCCGCCGTCGCTCTCTTCATCGCAGGTGAATATGCTCACGTCCCGCGCGAGCACCGGCGGCAGGCGCCGCGCGAGTTCAGGCATATCGAGGCCGTCCACGAGCTGCGTGTGCGTCACGACAACCCTCTCGCAGCCCGTCGCCGCCACGCCGTCCGCGACAAGCGCCACCGCTGCATCGACGAGCGCGGTGCCCGTATTCTCGCGGGCAGGCTCGCCGCCCTCGCGCTCGGCGGTACTCCCGCCGCCGACCGTCTCAACGGCAGCCCCGTCTCCCGCACCCCGAGCGGCAAGCTCCTCTGCGAGGTCTATCTCCAGATTGGCGTCTACGACCTGCACGAACGCATGCCCCGCTTCCTCACGAGGCGCGTCCGCGCGCGAACAGCTCCTTGCCCTTCTCCACGACGGCCTCGATGGCTTGCTCGCACTTCTCCTCGCTGCCGCTCTCGAAATAGACGCACGCCGCGTGCCCCACGGCCAAGGTGCCCGTGTACGCGACCGCCGTCTTCACCGGCACGCCCAGCACCGGCACGAAGCGCGTGAGGCTGCGCGCGAGCGCACGCCACCCGAATGCGCCGAGCACGACCGCGACGGCCTCCTTCGCCCGGGCGCTGTCGAGCTCCTTGCCGTACAGAGCCGCCATCTGCAAGACGAGCTTCACCTGGTTGGCGGTGATGAGCGGCATGTCCGCGCCCGGCACGAAGGCCACCACGCCGATCGCGCCGTTGGCGATGGCGTTGCTTTGGGTGAGCTCGCGGGCGAGGGCATGGCGCATGAAGGGGAAGGCCGCGCCCAGCGCCAGCTGCTTTTTCGGCAGGCGCGACGCCGCCCACGTGGCCAGGGGGTCGAGCGGGCGCTCCTCGGACAGGTCGACGTCCACGATGTCGTCGACGTCGATGGCGGCGACGTACTCCGTCTCGTGCACGCCCGCAGCCACGTCCACGACCGGGACCGGGGACAAGGCGCCCGCCTCGTCGCCCGCTTCACCCACAGCACCGGCGCCCACAACGCCCGCGCCGCCGTCCGTGAAGAAGGTCACGCCGCGCTCGATCACGCACACGGCCGCCGTGCCGTTGTTGCGCGCCGTGCCCATGACGTTGCCGAGCTTTTTCGACTGCCCGCCCACGACCACGCACAAGTCCGCGTTCGCGCGCAGCACGGGCAGGCCGCCCGACAGCACGCAATACGCCACGTCGGCGTTCTCCGACTGCACGTCCTCGCACAACGCGGCAGACAGCGCCCCGATGAGGGCATCGGATGCCGTCGCGTCGAACACCACGTCCACCGCGACCGGCGCGTCGCGCTCCTGGCCGAAGCCGACGGCGGCCTCGAGAATCTGTTTCACGTCAATGGGCATCTTGGGCATTGCTCAACCCCGCCTTTCTCGTCTTCGCGTTGCCGCCCACATCCATGCGGCGGCCCCATACAGAGCATAGCAGTCCCACGCAGATAAAATTCGTGATCATGAACGATGAACCGTAACTCATGAACGGCAGCGGAATGCCCGTGATCGGCATGAGGCCTAGATCCATGCCGACGTTTTCCATAATCTGGAACAGCCACATCGCCATGATGCCCGCCGTGATGAGCGTGCCGAACAGGTCGCCGGCGGCAAGGCCGACGGACAGCGCCGCCCCCAGCAGCGCGAGGTACAGCCCCAGCAAGATGACCGAGCCCAGAAAGCCGAACTGCTCGGCGTAGACGCAGAAGATGAAGTCGGTGGCGGATTCCGGCAGAAAGCCGCCGGAGCTTTGCGTGGCGTTGCCGAAGCCCTTGCCCGTGACCTCGCCGCTGCCCACCGCGATTTTGGCCTGGTTCAAGTTGTAGGCGTCGTCGGCGTAGTCGGGGTTGTCCTGGTCGATGAAGACGAGCAGGCGCGACATCTGGTAGGGCTTGATCAGCTGCACCTTGCCGCCGGTCCAGTCGCTGATCCAGCCGTTCATGCACAGGGCGCCCGCCGCCGCCACGGCCAGCGCGATGACGGTGATGAGGATCCAGCGCCGCGCCGCGCCCGCCACGCAGATGATGACGAAGCCGACGATGAAGATGACGAGCGCCGAGCCGAAGTCCTCGCGCACGAGCAAGACGACGGGCACGAGCAGGGCGCCGAGCAGCTTCAGGTAGGCGGGGCCGGAGTCGATCTGCCCCTCGAAGCGCGCCGCGAACGCCGCAATGGCCACGATGGTCACGGGCTTTGCGATCTCGGAGGGCTGAAAGGACAGCGAGCCCACGCGGATCCACGAGGTCGCGCCGTTCACCTCGACGCCCAGACCCGGCACCTGCGGCAGCAAGATCAAGACGATGTCGAGGACGAACAGGGGCACGAACCACTCGGAGAAGCGCCGGTAGTCGAAGGCCCAAAACGCCGCCATGACCGCGATGCCGATGCCGATGCCGGCGATCTGGCGCCACAGCGAGTACTCGGTCGAGGTGCGCGTGACGGCGTAGAGCGTGATCACGCCCGTGACGAGCAGGGCCAGCACCGCCGCCAGCAAGAGGAAGTTGACGGTCGAGTTCGCGCCGGGCAGGGGGCGCTTTTGCGTGACGCCCTCGCGCTGGTGGACTTTCGGCTCGCGCCGTGGCAGGGAAAGTGGCATAGCGGCCTCAGCGCTCCCTCGTGGACTCGACGAATATATGCTTGACTTCCTCGCCGAAGGCTGCGGAGAGCACCTGGCGCACGGCCGGCGCGGCGCACGAGCCGCCGGAACCGCCCTCCTCGATGCAGCAGGCGCACACGTACTTCGGGTTGTCGGAAGGCCCAAAGCCCACGTACCACCCGAAGTTGTCCTTGCCGGCCACCTCGCCCGTGCCCGTCTTTCCCGAGGTCGTCGTGGCCATGTCGGCGAAGACCGTCTTCACCGAGCCGTCGGCCACCACGTCGTGAAAGCCGCTGCGCATGATCTCGATGTTGGCCTGCTCGAACTCGGGCGACAACGTCGAGCCCTGGAATTTCGCGCCGTCCACGACGTTGGTCTTGCCGTCGGCGCTCATCACCGAGTGCAGCAGCACCGGCTTGGGGATGCGCCCCGTGGCAAGGCCGGCGTAGCCGCAGGCGATCTGCAGGGGGCTGACCAGCAGGTCGCCCTGGCCGATGATGAGGTTGGACATGTCGCCCGGCTGCCAGGCCTGGTTTTCGGGCGCGTCGCGGTTGTAGTTCTTCTTCCACTCCGGCGTGGGCACGCGGCCCGACGCCTCGCCCGGCAGCTCGATGCCGGTCTTGGAGCCGAAGCCCCAGCTCTGCAGGTAGTTCTGGAGCGCCATGTTGGTGGTGTCCTCGTCGTAGAAGCGCTTGGCTATCTCGTAGAAGACGACGTCGCAGGACTCGACGATGCCCATGTGGAAGCCGATGTCGCCGTGGCCCTCGAGGTTCCAGCACTTCTGCGGCCACGCCTCGCCGAATCCGGTCCAGGTGCCCGCGCAATGCCAGGTGGTGCCCTCGGAGGCGAAGCCGTATTGCAGGCCCGCAAGCCCGGTGAAGCCCTTGAAGGTCGAGGCCGCCGGGTACTGGCCGGCGATGCAGCGGTTGGACAGCGGATAGCCCGAGTCCTCGTCGGTGAGGGTCTCCCAGGTCTCGTTGGATATGCCGCCGATGAACTCGGACGGGTCGTAGGTGGGCGCCGAGGCCATGGCGATGATCTCGCCGTTCGTGCAGTCCATGCACACGATGGCCCCGGCCTGCGCGTTCAGGTACTTGTTCGTGTGCGCGTCGTCGAAGGCCTGCTGCAGGGCATCCTCGGCGACCTTCTGGATGTCGGCGTCGATGGTCAGGCGCACGTCGTTGCCCTGCACGGGGTCGACGGTGTCGAGCTGGCTCACCACCTCGCCCGCCGCGTTGATCTCCACGCGCTTCACGCCGTGGTCGCCTTGCAGGTAGCCCTCGAAGGCCTGCTCGGCGCCGTCCTTGCCCACGGTGTCGCCGCTTTCGTAGGTCATCCCCATGGTCTGGTTCTTCAGCTCCTCGGCCGAGATGGTGCCCGTGTAGCCCAGCACGTGCGCGGCCAGGCTGCCCATCGGGTAGGTGCGCACGGTGCGTGCCTCGACCTGCACGCCGGGAAAGGCGCTGGGGTGCTCGCTGATGAAGGCCACGGAGCGGTCGGAGACGTCGAGCGCGATCAGGCGGTCGGCCTGCGCGCCCTCCGACTGGCTGGCCGCGAGCTGCTCGACTGTTTCACGTGGAATGCCGAGCACGTTGGAGAGGCGCTGGATCGTCCCCTTGTCGTATTGGACCTCGGAGTTCACGAGCACGGCGAAACTGGAGCGGTTGCCCACCAGCTCCTTGCCGTTGCGGTCGTAGATGCGCCCGCGCGAGGCCGCCGTCTTGTACTCGGTCGTGCGGTTGGACTCGGCCTGCGCGGTGTAGTCCTTGCCCGAGACGAGCTGCATGGACCACAGGCGCACGAACAGCGAGCCCAGCGCCGCGATGACGAAGCCGAAGAGGATGAAGAGGCGCCTGGAGACGTTGCGGTCGGCGTTGGTGCCCGCCCCGTTGAGCGACTCCGTGCCCGAGGGCATGCCCTTCTGGCGCTCCTCGCCCAGCGAGATGCGCGAGCGTTTCGTGTTGCCGGAACGCACGACGAGCACGATCAGGCACACTGCCGCGACGAGCAGCAAGACGACTATCGATGCTAAAACCGCCTGCGTCATGCGTTCCTCCTTTCCTTTTCGTGGCCAGCCCGGAGCGCCGCGTGTCCGGTGCGCCGCGCCTGGCCGCGCGGGCGTCCGGTCTGCGGGCCCCCGCAGCCACCCCCTAGTGCAGCCGCGAGTCGAGCGTGGTGCCCGATTTCCTGTTCACGCGGCTTCTGCGGGCGCTGCCGCCCTGCCCCGCGCGCGGCTGGCGGGTGCCCCCCTCGCCCATCGCGAGGGTGATGGTCGCCAGGCCGATACACGCGAAGACGGCGGTGTAGAGGAAGCCGGGCAGCGCATGCCCCACGAAGGCGCCGATCGCGCCGGAGCTGTCCGTGGTGGTCAGCAGCACGCCGATGGCGTAGAGGCATTCGGTGAACAGCGCGCCCGCCACCGCGTACACCAGCGCGACCGCCACGTTGTCCGCGGCGATGTTGGCGCTCAGGGCGCCGGCGATCCACGCGACGAGCACGAGCACGAGCGCCATGCACCCGATGGTGCCGCTCGTCATCGCGTCGTAGAGCACGCCCAGGCAAAAGCCCGCGATGGACGCCGGCCCCGTGCCCGAGCGCAGCGCCACGAGCAAGACGGGGATGAGCAGGAAGTTCGGCTGCGCCCCGAACAGCGCGATGTTGGGCGCGATGGCCGCCTGCAGCAGGATGCAGACGACGAAGGTGATGGCGTATACCAGCGGTTTTCCCAGCATGTCTAGTTGCCTCCCGTCGCAGACGCACCCGTCGAGGTGGTGCCGGACGTGCCCGACGACGTGCCCGAGCTGCCCGACGACGAGCTCGACGTGGTGCCCGAACTGCCCGAACTGCTGCTCGAGCTGCTCGAGCCGGACGAAGTGGACGACGAACTCGACGACGAGCTTGCCCGCTCGGCCTTCAGCTCGGCCTCCAGCTCTTTGACCTTGTTCTCCAGCTCCGTCGCCTTCGCCTCGGCCTCCTCGCGCTTTTGCTGCTCTTCTTGGATGCGCACGCCTATGACGGCGTTGCTTTCCGCAGAAGCGCTGGTCGTGCCCGCGATCGCGTTTATCACGTCGTCGGAGAGCAAGTTGGCGGTCTCGTCCTCGTTGCCCGTCAGGACAAAGCCCTCCTGGCACGAAGCGATGCTATAGATGGGCGCGACCGTCAGGCGGTAGTACAGCTTCGAGGAGTCCTGGTCGACCGTGCGCACACGCCCCAAGATGATGCCGCCGGGGTACGCGCCGCCGTCGCCGCTCGTGACGATGACGTCGCCCGCGCCCACCGTCGTGTCGATGGAGACGTACTCCAAGACGAGCGTCCCGTCGTAGCTGCCGCGCATGATGCCCGTCGCCCGCGAGCTTTGCACCCGCGCCGACACCGAGCTTTGCGCGTCGGTGATGAGGCGCACCGTGGCCGTGTGGGCCTGCGCAGTCTCGACCTGGCCGAACAGCCCGCACGAGCTCATGACGCCCTGGCCTTCGCGCACGCCGTCCTCTTTACCCTTGTCGATGGTCGCGGTCTGCTCCCAGCCCGAGGTGATGCCCGTGATGTTGACGGGCAGCGTCGAGAGGTTGTAGGCGTCGCGCAGGGAAAGGAGGTTGGTCAGGCGCTTGTCCTGCTGGCGGTATTCCTCCAGCTCGCCCACCAGCGTGCGCAGCTGCTCGTTTTCCTCTTTCAGGGTGGCCGCGTCTTCCTCGCTCATGTTCGAGCCGTCCGAGCTGGACGCGCCCACGGCGCGAAACGGCCCGGAGATGAAGGAGAGCGCGCTTTCCATGGGCTTGGTCACGGTCTGCACCCCGTCGCGCACGGCCGCAAAGGCGCCGCCGCCGTCCGAGCGCACGCACAGCGTGACCAGCAGGACCGACAGCACAATCAAAACGACCGAGATGATCCACCCTCCCGGTCGTCGTTGCTGGCCCTGGTTGTTGTTGTTGAAGGACAGGCCCGGCATATGCCCGAAACTACCCTTGCTGCATGTACGGCTGGCTTAGGAAATCGGGGGACTCGAGCACGGCCGCACAGCCTTCCACCACGTTGATGAGGGCCGTCTCCGACACGTGCACGGGCACGCCGATCTCCTTGCGCAGGCGCTCGTCGAGGCCGCGCAGAAGGCCGCCGCCGCCCGTGAGGACGATGCCGTACTCCATCAGGTCGCTGGCCAGGTCCGGCGGGGTCTCGTCGAGGGTGTCCTTCACCGCCTGGACCATCTTCGCGACGGGCTCCTCGAGGGCCTCGCGTATGTCCTCGCTTTCGATGCGCACGGTGCGCGGCAGCCCGGAGAGCAGGTCGCGCCCGCGCACCTCGACGTCGATTTCCTCGACAAGCGGCGCCGCCGAGCCGATGGAGATTTTTATCTCCTCGGCCGTGCGCTCGCCTATGGCCAGGTTGTAATGCGTCTTCGCGTACTGGACGACGGCCTGGTCGAAGGCGTCGCCGGCGATGCGGATGGAGGTGGCGCGCACGATGCCGCCCAAGCTGATGACGGCGACCTCGGTGGTGCCGCCGCCGATGTCGACGACCATCGAGCCGGTGGGGCTGTCCACGGGCAGGCCCGCGCCGATGGAGGCGGCCATGGGCTCTTCGATGAGGAAGGCCTGGCGGGCGCCGGCCGTGATGGTGGCCTCGAAGACGGCGCGCTTTTCCACGCTCGTGACGCCGGAGGGCACGCACACGACGACGCGCGGCTTGGAGTGCCAGGGCATGCGCTTGCCCTGCGCCTTGCTGATGAAGTAGCGCAGCATGGCCTCGGTCACGTCGAAGTCGGCGATGACGCCGTCTTTGAGCGGGCGCATCGCCACGATGTTGCCCGGGGTGCGCCCGAGCATCTCCTTGGCGTCCTTGCCCACCGCCAGCACGTGCTGCTGCTGCTGCTCGATCGCCACGACGGACGGCTCGTTGATGACGATGCCCTGTCCGCGCACGCTGACCAGCGTGTTCGCAGTGCCCAGGTCTATGGCCATGTCGCTGCCGAAGTTTCCGAACAGCTTGTCTCTGAGCGCCATATCTACGACTTTCTCCTCGCCGTGCCCTATCTAAGATGCCGAAGCGCCGCCGCATGCCGCGCGCAGCGCTCCGACACAACATCGCATACGCGAAAGGCTAGTGTAGCACGCGCCCCTAGGCGCCGAAGAAAACGCCGATTTCGCGTTGCGCGCTCTCCACAGAATCGCTACCGTGGATGACGTTCTCGTCCATGGTCAGGCCGAAATCGCCGCGAATGGTGCCGGGGGCGGCGTCGGCGGGGTTGGTGGCGCCCATGAGCTTGCGCACCGTGGCCACGGCGTTCTCGCCGGACACGACCATCTTCACCACAGGACCGCTGGTCACGTACTCGATCAGGCCGTCGTAGAACGGCTTGCCCTTGTGCTCGGCGTAGTTGGCCTCGGCCTGCTCAGGGCTCACCTGCGCCAGCTCCATGCGCTCCACCGTCAGGCCGACGTTTTCAAAGCGGCCCACGATCTGGCCGATGTGGCCGTTGCGCACGCCGTCGGGCTTGATCATCGTGTAGGTCTTCTCGATTGCCATGTTCTCGTTGCTCCTTTTTTCGTTTCGTATATCGCCGAAGGCCCGCCGCCTGCGCCGCCGCCGTGTTTGGCCGCGGTGCGCGTGCGAGCCGAGAGGCTATTGCCTAGACGGGAAATACAGCGACACGTACAGGACCTTCCAGCTCAGGCCGTCGCGTCCCAGCCCCACCTCGTAGGAGATGTCGCCGCCTTCCTGCAGCGTGGACTTCACGTACACCTTGGACTGCGCCATGCCGCGCTCGACCGCCTCGACGCTGCAGCCGCTCGTGCCCGACAGGGCGGCGACCTGCGTGCTGCGCGAGCTGGAGTCCACCGAGGAATCCCAGTAGGCGTCCGTCGAGCTCTTGGCCTGCGCGGAGGTGAAGAACTGCTGCGCCACGCTTTCCGCCGAGGGGTAGCCGTAGCCTGCCGCGTACGCGCCGATGACCGCAGCCACCAAAACGATCAGCAGCGCCACGATGGCGATGGCCACTTTCAGGCCGACGCCGCCCGAGCGGTGCTTCTTGCGGCGGCGCATCATCTCCGCCTCTTCGTCGATCTGCGCTTCGCTCGTGTCGAAAAAGCCCGACATCTCCGGCGAGGGGATGTCGCCGGTCTCGCTCGGGGCATATGCGCCGGGGAAACGCCCCGTGCCCTCGTAGGCGCGGTCGGCGTCTGCGCCGTCGGAGGCGGCGTAGCTCAGCGAGTAGCCCTCGTCGCGGTAGGCCTCCATGCTGCCCGTGGTGCCGAAGAAGGGCTGCGCGTCGGCGCCTGCCTGCGTCTGCGGGGTGAAGGGGTCGGACTGCGCGTCGCCTGCGGCACTCGCCGCCGCAGCTCCCGCCACGCCTGCCGCAGCTGCCACGCCTGCCGCGCCTGCCGCGCCCGCCGCGTCCGCGCCCTCTGCGGGGACGGCCGGCAGGCTCGCGGTGTCGAGTATGCCGGGGGCCTTGGCCTCGAGGCGTTTCTCCAGCCCGCGCGCCACGTCGAGGTCGTGCGCGGCCATCGCAGAAAGCTCGTAGCTGCCGTCGGCCGTGGCCTCGTCGAACGCCGAGATCGCGCGCTTCACCCGGCCCTCCGCCATGTAGGCCTGGCCCAGAGCCGCCCACGCTTTATTGGCGGCCGGCTTGTCCAGCCCCAAGTCGAGCGCCGTCTCGTAGCTGACGACCGCGTCCTTGGGACGCGCAAGCTCCATGAAGCAGGCGCCCAGGTTCACCAGCGCCTTCGCGGGCTTCGGGTTGTTCGGGTCGAGCGCCGCCTCGCGCCACGCCGCGCCCGCCTCCTCGGTCTTGCCCAGGGCGAGCTGCGCCGCGCCGATGCCGCTGTAGGCCTTGTAGGGCGTGCGGTAGCCGGGGCAGTCGAGCGCCTTGTTGAACGCGGAGAGCGCCTCGTCGTAGTCCTTGACGCCCAGCAAGGCGGTCCCCAAGCTGGCGTAGAGCGCGGGTTTGCGCTCGTCAGAGCACGTGGAGAGCGCGCGGGTGTAGCTCTCGGCCGCGCGTCGCGCGTCGCCGGTCTTGATGCGGCAGTTGCCCAGCAGCTGGAAGAACTTCGCCTTGTCCTCCCCGCTCAGGCCGTCGAGCTCGTGCGAGCAGGCCAGAAAGCCCGCCAGCGCCGTCTTGTAGTCCTTGGCCGCATACGCCTCGCGTGCCTGTTTGAATGCCGTGACGTTCAAAATGCGCCTCCCGATGCGATCGGTCGTCTTTTTTTAGTTGGCGCCCTCGATACGCACGGACTCGATCAGGTCGCCGGCACGCAGCTGGCCGATGACGTCGAGGCCTTCGAGCGTGTCGCCGAAAACCGTGTAGTTGGGGTTGAGGAAGGGCTGGTCGCCCAGGCAGAAGTAGAACTGGCTGCCCGCGGAGTCCGGCGCCATGCTGCGCGCCATGGCCAGCGTGCCGTCCTTGTGCTCGTTGTGGGGGTTGGTCGTCCACTCGCCCTTGATGGAATAGCCCGGGCCGCCCGTGCCGGGACGACCGGCAGGACCGGATTTACCCGCCGCGACGTCGGCCTGGCTCATGTCGCGCGTGTTGGGGCAGCCGCCCTGGATGACAAAGCCCGGCTCGTAGCGGTGGAACTTCAGGCCGTCGTAGAAGCCCTTCTGCGCCAGCTCGACGAAGTTGCCCACGTGGATGGGGGCGTCCTCGCCGTGGAGCTGCACCTTGATGGTGCCCTTGTCCGTCGTGATGACGGCGACCTCGTTGCCGTTGGGCTTGTAGTCCGGAGTGTAGAGTGCCATTTCTCGCGTTCCTCTCTTGGAGCGCGCGCCGTCGTCGGGGCGCGTCCTTCAGTGCGACACGAACATTAACTTGGTAATTCTAGCGTAAAACGAAAAAACGGCGAAATCCACAGCAAACCTGCGCAAACGCGCCCGATTCCCCCGGGCGGCCTATTCGAGAATCTTTGCGACCTGCCTGTTCTTCAGGCGATTGACCGCGTCGACCTTCCAGCGCGGATAGTCGAATCCGGGGTCCTCGTACTCGAAGTCGGAAAGCGCGACGAGCTTTGCGCGGATGGCGGGCGTGATGACGGCGCGCGCGATATCCACGAAATCGGTGCCGATTTTCGGACCGAGCATGCTGACATACTCCTCGAAGTCGTCCTGCTCCATCATCATGGGCAGGCAAGCCATGTTGTGGTCGAAAAGCGGCGCCATGCGCACGACCTCGCCGGTGGCGTTGTCCACGAGAAAGCCGTAGTTGCCGGCGTGGCGGTCCACGTTCGCCATGACCGCGTCCATCACGATCATTTCGCGGAAGCTCTCCTCGGCGCCGTGCTCGGCGGAAAACGCCAGCATGTCGTTCAGGCCGAACGTCTTGTCGAAGAATCGGTACGCGGGGACAAACCCGTGCTCTTCCGAGGTGAAGATGGGGCATTTGCAAGCAAGCTTGCCGTGGAACTTCACGAGGCTGTAGGGCACGTGGTCAACCTTGGCCGCCTGCAGCAGATCCGACGCGAGCACCTCCGAATACGTCTCGAAGCCGGCGTTGGCAAAGCCGCTCGACCCGCGCTTCAGCAGCGATATCTGCTCCTCCTCGCGAATCCAGCACTTGGCAAAAGAACCGGACGTGGCAAACTCGGGCGAAGTCGGCGAGTTCTCCCGCCCGTACATCCCGACACCATCGAAAGCGATACGCGCGACGACGTCGTCGAAGGGATTGCGAAACAGCGAGACGTCCTCCCAGCGCAGGGGCTCGTCTTCGCGCTTCATCCAAAACGTGTCGGTGAGCGAGAGGCAGCGCACCATGCCGATGAAATCGTGGCGCGTGGTCAGGCCGAGCTCGCGCATCAGCTTCTCGATGGACGCGCGGTGCTTGGCGATCTGCCGGCCGTCGATCCAGTCGTTGATGTCGATGAAGCCGTACGGCATGTAGCCATCGCAAGAATCGACGGAATCGTAGTAGTACTCGTCGGGCTCCTCGCGTTCGCGATACGTGGCGACCACCACGTCCTTGTTCATAAGCTGGTAGAGCATGGCACACCTCCTTCACGCGCGTCGTTGTGCCTTCGCGTGCCCTGGCAACGCCTCATTATACGTCTGCATGCAAAGGCGAACCCGCACAACGGGAGATGGGAAGCGCAGGCGGGTGTTTCACCATGCTGTTCTCGTGCGAAAAAGGGCGCGAGGTCTTCGCGGGCGCGACTTCAAAGGCGCGCCCCCCAGGACGCAGCGCCGAGGAAAGCTCAAGACGCACGCCCAAAAGGCGCCAAACTGCACGGGCGCCCAGTGGCATCTGGGGCGTGGAGCTGCCTTTCCTAGAAGCGCAGCGCGCAGGTCCAGCGGCCGCCGCTGCCCTCGCACACCACGGCGCCGGAGTGCGGGGCGTGGATGTAGTTGGTGCCGCCGGTGGAGATGGCCACGTGGCCGGAGCGCCACAGGATGTCGCCGGGGGCGGCGTCCTCGGGGTTCAAGATGGCCTTGGCGCAGTTCTTCTGAGACACGTCGTAGTGGGGCAGCGAGATGCCGATCTGCGCGTAGCACCACATGGTCAGGCCCGAGCAGTCGAAGGTGTCCGGGCCAGACGCACCCCACACGTACGGGCAGCCGATGCGCGAATACGCGTAGTCCACGACGCTGCCGTTCGTGGGGATGGAGCTCGACGAGGCATATCCGCCGCTGCTCGAGCTGGACGACGAGGACGAGGAGCCGGAGCTGCTCGAACCCGACGACGACGAAGAGCTTTCCTGGGTGACCGTCGGGGTGTAGGCGGCGGCGGCCGCAGCTGCGGCGCGGTCGCGCTCGGCCTGCTCCTGCTCCAGAAGTTGCTGGTACTCGGAGGACAGGCTGTTGTAGAGGTTCGTGTACTCGCTTTGCTTTTGCTCGACCGTCGCCTTGTAGCTGTTCGCCTCGGAAACGGCCGTCTTGGCCGCCTGCTGGTTGGCCGCGAGCTCTTCTTGCGTGTTCTCGAGCTCCTGCTTGGCCGCCTTGGCCTCGGAGACGAGGTCCGCGTCGTTTTCGTTGAGGTTGTTCAGGGTGTCCCACACGGTGGCGAAATCGGCAAACGACGCCGTGCCCAGCAACACGTCCAGGTAGCTCATGGAGCCGTTGCGGTACATGCTCGTCGCGCGCGTCTCCAGGCGCCCCTGCAGGCCGCCGATCTTCTCCTGCGCGGCAGAGATCTTCGCCTCGCACTCCTCGACGGCGTTCGTCGCGTTGTTGTAGTCGTCTTGGGCCTTGTTGTACTGCTGGACGGCAGTCTCGAACTCGCTGTTGATGGACTCGAGCTGCGAGGCGACCTGCTGGACCTCGGCCTGCTTTTCGGCCGAGGTGACGGCATGGGCCTGCTGCGGGGCCAGCGCGAGCGCGGCTCCGGCGACGACGGCTGCTGCCTTGGTGAAAGACCTGCGATCAAGTTCGAGCGGCATGTTGAAAACCTCCGCGTGTGTTCGTCGTGCTTTTCATATGAGTGCTCATAGTACACCCGATTTCGGGCGCGGCCGAAAATTTCAGGTTTTTCGCCCACATCCCCTTCACATTTGAACGAGAAAACGGGGCGGGCGGCTCGCACGCGCGGGCACTGCGGGCGCTGCGCGCCGAAAAGGGTGAAGCTCAGCGCGAAAACGCGTTGCAGAACGCGTCGAGCACGAGCACGGCCAGATGCTGCTGCCATTGCTCCGCGCTCACCTGCGCCAGGCTGTCCGCGGGCGGCAGCAGCTCGACGACCAGGCGGCGCTCGCCGGCGCCGGCCAGCTCGAGGGCCGTCGCCAGCCGCTTCGAAAACGAGTAGTCCGCCGAGACCGCCACCATGGGCACGCCCTCTTGCGCGGGCGCCCCCGGCGAGGCCACCCCCACCAGCAGCATGCTCGCGTGCGGCACGCCGTCCAGCTCGTCGGCGCACATCACGCGGGCGGTCGGAGTCGTCGCGCGCGCCAAATTCGCGATGCGGGCGGCGACGGCACGCCCCGCCTCGTCGAGGCCGTAGAAGCACGCCTCCATGTCCTGCAGCGCCTCGAAGGCCCGGGCAAGCCCCATGTAGGCCCTGTCTGCGGGCACCTCCTCGGCCGCCTGCTTGTCGGCCCAGGCGTGGTGCAGGCGCTCGATGGCGTCGTAGGTGCTCGCGCCCGCGATGCCGTCGTCCATGATGCCCGCGGAGGCCTGGAACTCGCGCAAGGCGCGCTCCGTGTGCGGGCCGAATATGCCGTCCGGATCGCCCGTGACGAAGCCGAGCACGTCGAGTATGCCCTGCAGGGAACGGACGTCCTGGCCGTGGAAATAGGGCATGCGCAGGTACAGCATGCGGTCGCCCAGCGCAAAGCTCGCATCCACGAGGGCGTTCCACGTGGCCTCGTCCACCTCGTCGCCCGCAGGCAGGCCCTCGCTTTGGCGAAACGCCTCGACGGCCGCGCGCGTCTTTTCACCGAACGTGGAATCCACCCGCAGCTCGTAGCCGAGCATGCGCAGGCGCCGCTGCACGTCGTAGACGGCAGAACCCGTGCTGCCGATGCGAATGACGTCCATGGCGGCCGCCTACCTGAGCCTGCTGACGAAGAAATCGCCCATGGCCAAGAGCAGCTTGCGCGCGGTCGAGGGCGGCAGGGCCTCCTCGAGGTCGTGCTGGTGCTTGTGCGCCAGCTCGATGGCGTAGGCGCGCGCGTAGTCGATGGAGCCGGCCCGCTGCATGATCTGCACCGCGCGCTCCAAGGCCGCAGGCTCGCTTTGCTGCGTCGAGAGTATGTCGAGCAGCTCGTCGCGCTCGGCGGCCGGCGCGTGCTCGAGCGCGTGCACGGCGATCATGGTGCGCTTGCCCTCGGTGATGTCGCTGCGGAAGTCCTTTTCCGCAGCCTCCTTCGACCCCACGAGGTTGAGCAGGTCGTCTTGAATCTGGAAGGCCAGCCCGGTCGACATGCCGTAGGCGCGCAAGGCCTCGATCTGCGCCTCGCTGCCGCCGCCGATGATGGCGCCCACGGCCAGCGGGACGCCGCCCGAATAGAACGCCGTCTTGTGCTCGGCCATGACCACGTAATCGTCGACGGTGATGTCGAAGCGCTTGTCGCGCGCCCAGCCGATGTCGAGCGCCTGGCCCTCGATGGTGCGCGTCGTCATGTCCACGAGCTCTTTGAGCACGCGCAGCTTCACCGCATCCGACAGGCTGTCGTCGTCCACCACGGCGCCCGTGACCAGCGACAACGCGAGGTCGCCCGCGTTGATGGCCAGCCCTTCGCCCTCCTGTATGTGCAGGCAGGGCTTGCCGCGGCGCAGCATCGAGTCGTCGGCGATGTCGTCGTGGATGAGGGCCGCCGTGTGGAAATGCTCGATCGCGGCGGCGGCGGCCAGCGCGCGCTCCTCGTCGCCGCCCACCGCCTGGCAGGCGAGCAGGCAAATGAGGGGGCGATGGCGCTTGCCCCCGTTTGCCGCGTAGCGCGCCAGCGGCTCGTAGAGATAACGGTCCATGTCCGGGTGCGTGCCCTCGGAAAAATAGCTCGCTATGACCTCGCCGACGCGGGACGTCTTCGAGTTCAGGTATTTCTCGAAAATGGATAGTGCCATATTAAATCTTCTGGTTGCGTCCTCCGATATTGCTCTGGTAGCGGACGAAGCTCTCGGCGCGGACGCTGTCCACGTCGATGCCGAAGTTCGGGTCCTCGTCGTCGTCCTCGTCGCTCACGCGGGCGTCGAACACGCGCTTTCCGTTGCAGACGACGCGCTCGACGAACAGGGCGTCTTCCTTGTCGTCTTGCGCGGTGAAGTACATCTTGAACGGCACGCGCAGCTCGCCTTCCGCGACATAGTAGCCCTTCTCGTGCTTCACCTTCCAATCGATGCTCTGGACGCTCTTCTCGAAGTGGAAGCCCTCCGCAGCGTCGGTCATGTGCTGCTTCAGGTCCAACGAGGCAAACGCCGCCACCCGGTAGTCCGGAATCCCGTGTTGTTCCTGCTTCGCCATGGTTGCACCCCTCCTTGCAAGCAAAGTTCCTACTTGAGACCTCCCCATTGTACGGCACCCGGCCCCGGGCGCGGGGCGCAAGTTTCCCGAGCGCACGGCAAGTTGCGCGAAAGACCCACCCGCCCACGCGACCGGACAAACGGCCCCGTCAACTCAACGCCAGCCAGGCGCGCATGGCCTGTTATGATGGCAGTACGGCTTTTGAATAGAAGCGGTTGGGGGGTAGCCATGGACGACAAGACCGAGGAATTGGCCGGCGAGGAGATTGCCCGCTTCATCGAACTCCAGGCGAAAGAAGGCAAGACGGCAGAGGAGACCATCGAGGCCTTGACGGCAGCAGTCGGAGGCGAGACGCCGAAATTCAAGGAAAAGGAGCCTTTGGTCGCCGGTCAAGCCGACACCGCGCCAACGCGAGCGGAGGATCTAGAGAGCGTTGCCGCGAAAGAAAACGATAAAGAAGAAAAGTTCCAGTTCTCATGGCCTCTCATTGTGATTGGAATGCTTTCAGTCATCGTGCCTTTCGTAATAGCAAAATTCTTTAGCTGAAAGTGAGAGCCGGGCGCGGGAGCGGCCACTTCTAGGACGCGCGCTGCCTTTCCGGCAAAGAAGAGCGCGCGGCGGCGATACGACGGAGGCTAGCTGCGGCGGCGCAGGGCGAGCCAGTAGATGCCGCCGACGACCACCGCGCCGCCGACGATGTTGCCCGCCGTGGCGAGGAGGATGTTGTAGGCCGCGCCGCCCAGATTCACCACATCGGCCACGGCCGCCGCGTCCAGCCCCGCGCCTGCATAGCCGCCCGCGCCGGCCGCCACCAACCCCATGGGCAAGAAGAACATGTTCGCGATGCAGTGCTCGAAACCGCAGGCCACGAATGCCACAACGGGGAAAATGGTGGTGAACACCTTGTCGATGACGCTGCGTCCGGCAAAGCCCATCCACACGGCCAGGCACACGAGCACGTTGCACAGCACCGCGCGGAAGAAGATGGTCTGCGCCGGCAGGTCGATCTTCGCGTAGGCGACGCTCACCATCGCATCGCCCACCGCGCCGCCGTTCATGGACGCGGCGTCGGCCATCCAGACGAGGAGCACCAAAAACAGCGCGCCGGCGAGGTTGGCCGGCCACACGAGCGCCCAGTTGCACAGCAGCGCGCGCCACGGGATGCGCCCGCTGGCCGCCGCGCACACCATGAGGGTGTTGCCGGTGAAGAGCTCGGCGCCGGCCGCCGTGACGAGCAGAAGCCCGAGCGAAAACGACAGGCCGCCGAGCAGCTGCGCGGGCGCGAAGCTCAAAGCCGCGTCCGACTTCACGAAGAGCATGAGGAGCGCGCCCAAGCCGATGAACAGCCCGGCCAGAAAGCCGAGCGCCAGCGTCGTTATCGCCGACTGCCCCGCCTTGGCCACCGCGACGTCTTCGGCCTTGCGCTCCAGATCCGCGCCGGCCCGCGCCTCTACGCTGCCGCCCATGCGCGCGCAGCCGCTACCCGATGCCCAAGTAGGGCAGGAGGTTCGTCACGAGGATGATCAGCACGAGCACGGGCGCGACGTACTTGATCATGAACGCCCAGGCGCCGGCCGCCCCGAAGGTCGAGGACTGGCGGATCTCGTCGATGATGGCCTGCGGCTTGATGATGAACCCGACGAAGATGCAGGTGCATATGGCCACGATGGGCATGAGCACCGAGTTCGAGATGAAGTCGAAGAAGTCGAGCAGCGTCGAGCCCTCGCCCAGCGGCTGGATGAAGGACAGGCCGCTGTAGCCGGCGTTGATCACGATGCCGCACACGACGAGGAACGCGGCGAAGATGCCGAGCGACTTCTTGCGCGACCAGCTCGTCGCGTCTTGGATGTTGGAGACGCAGGCCTCGGTCAGGCTGATCGCGCTGGTGAGCGCCGCGAAGAGCACGAGCAGGAAGAAGACGAAGCCCACGATCTGCCCGGCAAAGCCCATGTCGGCGAAGACCTGCGGCAGCGTGACGAACATGAGCGACGGGCCGGCCTTGGCCGCCACCGCGTCGGCCGAGCCCAGCGCGATGAAGGCGCCCGGCACGATCATGATGCCCGCGAGGAAGCTGACGATGAAGTCGAAGCTGACGATGCGCGCGGCGCTCGTGGGCAGGTTGTCCTTCTTGTCCACGTAGGAGCCGTAGGTGATCATGATGGCCATAGCCAGCGACAGGCTGTAGAACATCTGCCCCAGCGCGTTGATGACCAGCTCGGGGCTGAACTTCGAGAAGTCGGGGCACAGATAGTAGGCCACGCCGTCCATGGCGCCCGGCTGCGCAATGGTGAAGATGGCGATGGCGATCGCCATGACGATCAGCGCGGGCATCATGACGAAGTTCGCCTTCTCGATGCCGTTTTTCACCCCGAGGGCCACGACGCCGACGGTGATGGCCATGAAGACCAGCATGAAGACCTGGCTGGCCACCGGCGAGGTGATGAAGCCGGTGAAGAAGGTGCCGGCCTCGCCGCCCACGTCCGCGATGCTGGCCGCCGAGTTCGTGACGTAGGCCGTCAGGTACTTCGTGACCCAGCCGCCGATGATGCAGTAGTACGGCGTGATGATGAAGGGCACGGCCACGGCCAGAAAGCCGATGGGCGCATAGCGCTTGCCGTAGGAGCGAAACGCGCTGAACACGGACAGGCGCGTCTTGCGGCCGAAGGCGATCTCGAGCAGAAGCAGGCTCAGGCCGAAGGTGAAGACGAGCACGAAGTAGGTGAGCAGGAAGGTGCCGCCGCCGTACTTGGCCGCCAAATAGGGAAAGCGCCAGAGGTTGCCCAGCCCGACTGCCGATGCGGCAGCCGAGAGGATGAAGGCCCACTTGCCGGACCATTTCGCGCGCTGCGGTGCTTCTTGTGTTGCCATCTTGCGTCTCTCCTCGTACCCCTTGCGGGCGTGCGTGCGGCGCGCGCGAATCCTCGCGCGGCGCGCACGTGCGCGCCCACGTCTTCCATACGTGCGAATTGCCGAGAATACTAGCGCTAGGTTACGCGCCTATTTCGGAAGCGATGCATTCTGCCACGCGAGCGGCATATTTTTCGGCCTCTTGCTGGGTCTGGGCCTCGACCATCACGCGGACGAGCGGCTCGGTCCCGCTCGGGCGCACGAGCAGGCGGCCCGTCTCGCCCAGCGCGGCGGACCCCTCGGCCTCGGCGGCGGCGATGGCGTCGTTGCCCGCATAGAAGGCCTTGTCGCGCACGCGCACGTTCACCAGCGCCTGGGGCAGCTTCTCCATCACGCGCATCAGCTCGGGCAGGGGCGTGTTCGTGCGCGCCATGACGGCAAGTAGGCGGCAGGCCGTCATCAAGCCGTCGCCCGTGGTGTTGTGCTCCAAAAAGACGATGTGGCCGGACTGCTCGCCGCCGAGGGCCGCCCCGCGCGCGCGCATGCACTCGAGCACGTAGCGGTCGCCCACCTGCGTCGAGGCGACCTCGATCCCCAGGGCGCGCATGGCCCGGGTGAAGCCGAGGTTGGCCATGACGGTGCCGACGACGAGGTGTTCCGGCAGGGCGCCGCGCTCGGCCATGTCGCGCGCGCATATGGCGATGATGAAGTCGCCGTCTGCCACCGCGCCGCCCGGCGCCACGGCCAGCAGGCGGTCGGCGTCGCCGTCGTGGGCGAGCGCGACGTCGGCGCCGGTCTGCTCGAGCAGCTCTGTGACGGGCGCGAGCTGCGTCGACCCGCAGCCGACGTTGATCTGCGCGCCATCCGGGTCGTCGTTGATGACGAAGAGCTCGGCGCCGAGTGCGCGCAGGGCCGCGGGCGTGGTCGCGCACGAGGCGCCGTGGGCGCAGTCGAGCGCCACCTTCAAGCCGGAGAAGTCGACGCCCAGGGCGCGCACCGCACGGACGGCGTGGTCGACGTAGCGCTGCGCCGCGCCCTCGCACACGGGCACCTCCCCGCCGCACTCGACGGCCTGGCCGCGCAGCTCCTCGACGATGCGCTGCATCTCGTCTTCTGTCGCGTCGGGCAGTTTGAAGCCGTCGGCGTCGAAGAACTTGATGCCGTTGTACTCCGGCGGGTTGTGGCTGGCCGAGATGACGACGCCGCAGTCGTAGGCGCCCTCGCGGGCGAGCAGGGCCACGGCCGGCGTGGGCACGACGCCCGCCGTCTCGCAGCTCCCGCCCTCGGCCCGCACGCCGTCGGCGATGGCCTGCTCGAGCATGGGGCCGGAGACGCGCGTGTCGCGTCCCACCAGCACGCGCGGCCCGAGCACGCGCACCGCGGCGCGGCCCAGGGCCACGGCCAAGCTGCGGTCGAGCGCTTCGCCCTCCCCCGCGACGCCGCGCACCCCGTCGGTTCCAAACAAACGGCTCATGTCAGCTCCCATCTTCCCAGTTCACCATCATCGGCACGGGCACGACTCCTTGCACGCGCCGCCTGGCTGCGCTTCACTCGCAGCCGCCTTCACCTTCACCATTTCAACCGTCGCCGCGCCCCTCTAGCGCGAGGCCGGGCGCAGCTTCTCCTTCACCCTCATGACCAGATTGACGATCTCGTTTACCCGCAAAAGGCTGCACAGCGCGAACACGAGGGCAAGCCCCACCACGCCGAGCACGACGAGCAGCACAAACGACGAGAGCATACCCGAGACGTCGAAAAAGCCGCGCGCCCACGCCCCGAGCGCGAAGGTGATGCCGCCGCCCACGAGCGAGGCCAGCGACACCTTGGCCGTCGAGCGCGCGAGCCGCCCGAAATGAAACGGGCCCACGCGCCGGCGCAGCACGAGCAAGAGCACCACGATCATCAGCCCGTAGAACACGGTGTCGCCCACGGGCAGGCCGACCAGGCCCAGGTTCACCCCCACGTCGATCACGCCGGTGGCCACCATGTAGATGCCGACCTGCAAAAACGTCAGCACGAGGTTGCACAGCGCGAGGGTCTTCAGGTCCTTCATCGCCGAAAACGCGCGGTAGAGGAACATGTAGCCGGCGTAGAGCGGCAGCGCGACCGCCCACCCGCGCAAGAGGTCGGCCACAGGTCCGATGTCGTCGGCGCTGAACTTGCCCGCCGCGTACAGGCCAATCAGCTCGGGGGCGCACGCGAAGAGCAACGCGGCCATGGGGATGATCAGCAGCCAGGTCGTGCGCAGGCCGAGGTTGAGGTGCTTTTTGAAGCCGTGGGAGTCGCCGCGCGTCGTGCATTCGCTCATCTCGGTGAACAGCGCGGTGGACAGCGCCACCGACAGCACGCCGTAGGGGAACTGGTACCACATCCACGCGTAGCTGACCGACGCCGGGCCGGTGTCGGAGACGTGCAGGGCGCAGCTGTTCATGAAGCTGAGCGAGACGAGGTTGATGGCGGTGCAGGCGATGGCGGGCAGGGCCAGACGCAGCGTCTCGCGGAAGCCCTCGCCGTTGAAGTCGATGTAGAGCTTGAAGCGGAAACCCGCCTTCACCAGCGCGGGGATCTGCACGCAGGCCATGACGACGATGGAGAGCAGCGTGCCCACGGCCAGGCAGGTGCGCGCGAGGGCGGGATCGACGGCGCTGATGAAGGGGTAGGAGAAAAACGAGAGTATGGAGACGATGTTCATGAAGATGGAGCTGACCGCCGGCCAGAAGTAGCGGCGCTCGGCGTTGAGCAGGCCGCCGAAGACGGCGGAGGCCCCGTAGAAGACGACCTGGAACGCGAAGAAGCGGAAGAACCACACGGCCTGCTCGACGGTCTCGTCGGAGGCCGAGGAGAAGAGGCTTTGCGTGACCATGACCTGCGGCGCGAAGATCGAGGCGAGCAGCGCGATGATGCCGAGGAGCAGCACGGTGATGTTGGTGAGGTTGGCGGCGTAGAGGTTGGCGGCGTCGCGGCCGCGGCGGTTGCGCTGCTGCAGGTAGATGGGGAGAAACGCCGTGGACAGGACGCCGCCGGCCACCAGCTCGTAGATCATGTTGGGCAGGTTGTTGGCCAGGCTGAAGCCCGCGGACAGGACCGTGCTGCCCAGCGCGAAGGCCATGGCCCAGGTGCGGATGAAGCCGGTGGCGCGCGAGGCCAGCGTGGCCATCGACATCGTGGCCGTGGACTTGGCCACCTGGCGCGCGCGCTCGAGGTCGGCGTCCGTCAACTCGGGGGCGTCGGAAGGCGGCTGCTTGCGCGTGGACGTGGAGCGCGATGGCGTGTCGGGCTTTGCCGCATCGGGTTTCGCCACGCCCTGCTTCACCATGTCGTTGTCCGCCGCGTCGGAAGGCGGCGCGGGACGCTGCGCCGTGTCGGGCTTCGGTGCCGTGTCCTGTGTCGGTGTCGTGTCGTGTTTCATCGTGCGTGCCCTCGTGGCTGCATTTCCGGCGCGGTGCGGCCAGCGCCCTCTAGCGCCCGACCGCGATGCGCCCGCGGAAGGCGCGGTAGACGAGGATATGGTAGGCGGCGACGAGCGGCACGCCCACGCACGCGATCATGGTCATGACCGTCAGGGTGAGGGTGCCGGCCTGCGCGCTGGCGATGGAGATGGAAGGACCTGTGCCCGTCGAGACGATGAAGTTGGGAAACATCGAGGCGGTGAACAGGGCCACGAGGCCGACGCAGACGAGCGAGCCCGCGAGGAAGGGGAAGAGGTCGCTGCCGCGGCCGCCGGCCAGAAAGCCCGCGACGATGCCGACGAGGATGGCCGCGAGCGCCGCCACCTGCGCGACGAGCGCCGCGCCTTCGTTGAGCTGGAAGCCGCGCTCGAGCAAGAAGAAGGCCGCGACGGCGACGAAAAGCAGGACCGTCGCGATCTGGAGGATGAGGCGGGCATGGCGGGCACGCTGCTGCAGCGCAGAGCCGCGCTCGATTTTGAGCGACAGCCAGGCCGCGCCCTGCAAGAGCACCGTGGAAAGGCCGAGCAGGCCGCAGAGCAGGGGGAAGGGCCCCAGCAGGCCGAGGAAGCCGCCCGTGTAGTCGCCGTTGGCGTCGAGCGGCACGCCCTGCAGGCAGTTGCCCAGCGCGACGCCGAAGAGCAGCGCGGGCAGGAAGCTGCCGAGCACGAAGAGCAGGTCCCACAGGCCGCGCAGGGCCTCGTCGTGGGCGCGGAACTCGATGGCGACCGCGCGGACGATCAGCCCGAAGAGCACCAGCATGATGGCGAGGTAGAAGCCGGAAAACGCCGAGGCGTAGGCGGGCGCGAACGCCGCGAAGAGGGCGCCGCCCGCGGTGAGCAGCCACACCTCGTTGCCGTCCCACACCGGCCCTATCGCCCGCACGAGGGCACGGCGCTCCTGCTCGGTCTTGGCCACGAACGGCGAGAGGATGGCGGCGCCGAGGTCGAAGCCGTCGAGCACGTAGTAGACGGCCAGCAGCACCGCGATGAGCGCAAACCAGAGTATGCCCAGCACCGTCATGAGCGGCCCCCCTTCTGCGCGGCCGGCATTTCGTGAGCCGCGCCCTGCGGGCCTTCACCCGCCACGCCCTGCGACGCTCCCTGCGCCGTCATCGGCGGCACGCCGCGCGGCGCCGCGCGCAAATCCCCGCGCGGTTCACCCTGCGGCCTTTCGCCAAACGGGCCGCGCGGGCCTTCACCCGCCACGCCCTGCGGGCCTTCGTGCACGAACTTGGTGAACAGACGCAAGAACGCGACGACGATGATGGCGTAGATCACCACGAATATGAAGAGGGTGACGAGCAGCTGCTCGGCCGGCACCGCCCTCGAGTACGCGTCGGCCGTCTTCAACACGCCGTAGACGATCCAGGGCTGGCGCCCAAACTCCGCCGTGAGCCAGCCGGCCATGATGGCCGCAAACGGCGCGACCCAGCCCCAGCGCATGACCTGCGCCATCCAGCGCGGGCCGCCGCGCCTCGAAAACGCGAGCACGAGCGAGAAGAGCAGCCCCAGGCACACGAGCGCCATCATCGCGATCATCGTGTGGTAGCTGACGAAGGTGGCCTGCACCATCAGCTTGCCGGGCGTCGAGCCGGGGTCTGCCGCCTCCAGCTCGTCGAGGCCGGGGTACTCGGTGGAAAAATCGCCCGAGGCTAGAAAGCTCGTGAGGCCTGGAATCGACGGGCCGACGACCTCTTTGCCCTGCGTGTCCACGTAGCCGAACAGCGTCATGTCCGCAGGCCCGCTCTCGTATTGGCCCTCCATGGCGGCCAGCTTCGTGGGCTGCTGCTCGGCCACGACGACGGCCTGCCAGTGCGAGGCCGGCATCATCAGCACGGCGGCGACCAGCGCGACGATCGCGCCCACGCGCAGGGCGCAGTTCGCGAAGTCGGCGTTGCGCCCGTGCACCCGATGCCAGCAGGCGATGGCCACGAGGGTGAACGCGCCCATGATGACGAGCGCGAGCAGGGTGTGCGCGTAGGTGGGCAGCGTCTCGGGGTTGAGCGCTGCGGCGAGAAAGTCCGTCAGCCGCGCGGTGCCCGTCGCGCTGTCGAGCGCGTAGCCGGCCGGCGACTGCATCCAGCTGTTCGCGATGATGATCCACAGCGCCGACAGCACCGAGCCCGCCCACACGAGCCACGCGCTGGCGACGTAGAGCTTCTTGCCCACGCGGCCGCGCCCGAACACGAGCACGCCGAGGAAGGTGGACTCGAGGAAAAACGCGAGCAGCGCCTCGGCAGCCAGCGGCGCGCCGAAGATGTCGCCCACGAAGCGCGAGTAGTCGGCCCAGTTCGTGCCGAAGCTGAACTCCATGGTGATGCCCGTGGCCACGCCGCAGGTGAAGACGAGGGCGAAGAGCTTCACGAGGAAGGCCGCCTGGTGTTCGTGCGCGGGCAGGCCGGTACGCGCGGCACGCGTCGTGAAGATGGCGACGGCCAGCCCAAGCCCCACCGACAGCGGGACGAATATGAAGTGCACGAGCACCGTGAAGGTGAACTGCGCGCGCGACAGAAACACCGGATCGAGAAAATCCACTGGCGCCTCCTCGTGGATGCGGCCGGGCGCCTGCGGCGTCAAGACGGGCGTCGGCCGAAACGAAAGCGGTTCAGGTTGCCCGCCATTATAGGGCTTGGGTGAAAACGGGTGGGGTACAATCGAATTTTGCAAATAGAGCACGCCGGCACGGACGCGCGGCGCGGCAACGACGGGGCAGCGGCGCGGCAGCGAAGCCGCGCAACCGCAAGCTCGCACACCCGCGCAACCGCACGCCGGCACGGCAAGAAATGTAAGGAACGCACCGCACATGCCATCGGAGCACATCGTCATCAAGGGCGCGCGCCAGCACAACCTGCGCGACGTCGACCTGACCATACCCCGCGACAAGCTCGTCGTCTTCACCGGCCTGTCCGGCTCGGGCAAAAGCTCGCTTGCCTTCGACACCATCTACGCCGAAGGGCAGCGCCGCTACGTGGAGTCGCTCAGCTCGTACGCGCGGCAGTTCCTCGGGCAGATGGACAAGCCCGACGTGGACTCCATCGACGGCCTGTCGCCGGCCGTGTCCATCGACCAGAAGACCACGAGCAAGAACCCGCGCTCGACCGTGGGCACCGTCACCGAGATCTACGACTACCTGCGCCTGCTCTACGCGCGCGTGGGCACGCCGCACTGCCCGGTGTGCGGGCGCGTCATCGAGAAGCAGACGACCGACCAGGTGGCCGACAAGGTGCTCGCGCACGCGATGGGCGAGCGCATCATGGTGCTGGCGCCGATCGTGCGCGGGCGCAAGGGCGAGTTCGTGAAGCTGTTCGAGGACCTGGCCCGCGAGGGGTTCACCCGCGTGCGCATCGACGGCGAGGTGCACCGCCTCGACGAGGGCGACCTGAAGCAGAACAAGAAGAAAAAGCACGACATCGAGGTGGTCGTGGACCGCATCGTGGTGAAGGAGAGCTCCACCGCGCGGCTGGCCGAGGCCATCGAGACGGCCACGACGCTGTCGAAGGGCAATGTCGTGGTGAAGGTGCTGGAAGATAAAAGCGACGACGGCGCGGCGGGCGGCGAGCACTCGAGCGGCGCGTTGGCGGCGGCCGGCGTCGAGGGCGAGTACGCGTTCTCGCTGGCGCTTGCCTGCCCCGTTCACGACTATTCCATCGACGAGCTCGCGCCGCGCGACTTCTCCTTCAACGCCCCCTACGGCGCCTGCCCGGACTGCCTGGGCCTGGGCGCGCGCAAGGAGGTGGACCCGCAGCTGATCGTGCCCGACCCGAGCCTGTCGCTGGCGGAGGGCGCGGTGGCCAGCTTCAGCCCCTCGAGCAACTACTATCCGCAGGTCTTCGCCGCCGTCTGCCGCCATCTGGGAGGCGACGTGGACACGCCCTGGGAGAAGCTGCCGAAGAAGGTGCGCGACGGCCTGCTCTACGGGCTGGGCGACGAGCAGGTGCGCGTGGACTACCTGACGCGCGACGGGCGCAACACCTACTGGTACATACGCTGGGAGGGCATATGCCGCGCCGTCATGGACAAGGCGCGCGAGTCCACGAGCGAACGCACGCGCGAGCGCCTGGAGGGCTACATGTCCGTCACCCCCTGCCGCACCTGCCACGGCAGCCGCCTGAAGCCCGACGTGCTGGCCGTGACGGTGGGCGGCAAGAACATCCACGAGGCCACGCAGCTGCCCGCCGCGCGCGCGCTCGAGTTCTTCTCCGGCCTCGAGCTCGACGAACGCCAGGCGCTTGTGGGCGCGCCCATCGTGAAGGAGATCGTCGCGCGCCTCGAGTTCATGGTCAACGTCGGGCTGGACTACCTGACGCTCGACCGCCCCACGGCCACGCTCTCCGGCGGCGAGGCGCAGCGCATACGCCTGGCCACGCAGATCGGCGCCGGGCTGATGGGCGTGCTCTACATACTCGACGAGCCCTCGATCGGCCTGCACCAGCGCGACAACGAGCGCCTGATCGAGACGCTGCGGCGCCTGCGCGACCTGGGCAACACCGTGATCGTGGTCGAGCACGACGAGGACACCATACGCAGCGCCGACTTCGTGGCCGACATCGGGCCGGGCGCGGGGGTGAACGGGGGGCGCGTCGTCGCGACCGGCACGCCCGACGACATCGCCGCCTGCGAGGAGTCCATCACCGGGCAGTACCTGGCGGGGACGCGGCGCGTGCCCGTGCCCGAGGCGCGGCGCAAGCCCAAGCGCGGCAAGATAAAGATCGCGGGCGCGACCGAGCACAACCTGCAGCGGGTGAGCGCCGAAATCGAGATCGGCACCCTGACGGTGGTCACGGGCGTGTCCGGCTCGGGCAAGAGCTCGCTGGTCACGGCGACGCTCGCGCCGGCGATGGCCAACCGCGTCATGCACGCCAAGCAGCGCGTCGGGGCCTTCACCAAGATCTCGGGGCTGGAGGCCATCGACAAGGTCATCAACATCGACCAGTCCCCCATCGGCCGCACGCCGCGCTCGAACCCCGCCACCTACACGGGCGTGTGGGACGACATACGCCAGCTCTTCGCGAGCCTGCCCGACAGCCGCGCGCGCGGGTTCGGGCCGGGGCGCTTCTCCTTCAACGTGACGGGCGGGCGCTGCGAGGCCTGCAAGGGCGACGGGCAGATCAAGATCGAGATGCACTTCCTGCCCGACATCTACGTGCCCTGCGAGGTGTGCCACGGCGCGCGCTACAACCGCGAGACCCTCGAGGTGAAGTACCGCGGCAAGTCCATCGCCGACGTGCTGGACATGACGGTGGCCGAGGGCGCGGCCTTCTTCGAGAACCTGCCGAACGTGCACCGCAAGCTCCAGACCCTCGTGGACGTGGGGCTGGGCTACATCAAGCTCGGGCAGCCGGCCACGACGCTGTCGGGCGGCGAGGCGCAGCGGGTGAAGCTGGCAAGCGAGCTGCAGAAACGCCAGACGGGCAAGACCTTCTACATACTCGACGAGCCCACGACCGGCCTGCACTTCGAGGACGTGCGCCAGCTGCTGGCCGTGCTCCAGCGCCTCGTGGACGCGGGCAACACCGTGCTGGTGATCGAGCACAACCTCGACGTGATAAAGGCCGCCGACCGCATCATCGACCTGGGGCCGGAGGGCGGCGACAAGGGCGGGCGCATCGTGGCCTGCGGCACGCCGGAAGAGGTGGCGGCCTGCCCCGAGAGCCACACGGGGCGCTTTTTAGCCAAGCTGCTGGGGTAGGCGCGGCGGCGCAGGTGATGCGCGCGGCGGGCTCGCGCCGCATCGTGGCGAAGGCGAGCGACACGCAGGCGCAGGTTAATCGAAGAGGCTGACGAGGCGCACCGGGCCGACGACGCCGTCCTCCAGGCGCACGAGCATCACGGACGGATCGCTGCCGCCGCGCGGACGGCTCGCCGACCCCGGGTTGAGCAGCTTCGTCGTGCCGACAAGCTCCTCGCGCGGCACGTGCGTGTGGCCGTGGACGACCAGGCCGTACTCGCCGGAACGCGCCGCTTCCTCGGCGTCTTCGGGAAAATGCGCGACGAACAGCTCCACCCCGCCGATCTCCGGCGTCGCGCTCTCGCCGACGGCAGACCCGTAGTCGCCCCAATCGTTGTTGCCCAGCACGGCGATGGTCGGCGCGATGGTCTCCAGCTCCCACAGCAGACTGCGTGGCCCGATGTCGCCCGCGTGCACGATGATGTCCACGTGCGCAAACGCGTCGTAGACGGCCGCGTCGAGCGTGCCGTGCGTGTCCGATATGATGCCGAGAAGCGCCATGCGCCCATTGTAGCCGCCGCCCGGCTGCCGCGCGGGGCGCCGCCGCAGACGGACGCGGGCGCGTCGTTGCGCGGCCTCTCCCACGCGCCGCTGTGCGGCCTACTTCACGCACCGGGCGCCGCGCGCGG
>CAVAWX010000005.1:0-2527 GCA_963592385.1 Acidaminococcaceae bacterium
CCGCCTTCTTGCCCGCAGCGCGCGCGCACCGATTTGCGGAACAGCAGACTCAAACCCACGTAGAGCACGAAGGTCATCGGCGCGCAGGTCAAAAACGGCACCGACACGATGCCCGCCCCGTAGAGCCAGACGTTGACCGCCGTGACGATGGCCAGCGTCGCCACGCCGCGCCAGTTCACCGCCTCCACCGCGTCAAGCGGCATGTGCCGCCGCCCGATATGCAGCGGCCCGCGCACCACGTAGTAATCGGTGATGAGCATGATGCACCAGCCGATCGTCAGGATCGACCCCACGCTCATGAAGGCGTTCACCTGGTCGAGGATGTCGCCGTAGATGAAGACGAGCCCGACGATGTTGGCGACGATCACGGCGACGGGCCACTTCAGCTTCACTCCGAACAGCGAGTCGAAGAGGTTCGAGACGGCGTTGGCGCCGCCGATGGAGTTCGAGGTCTCGACCTTCATCTGCGACAGGCAGATGATGGCCAGCCCCACGCCGCCGCCGGCCAGCACGAGCGAGATGCCCGGGTTGGTGATGGCCGCGTTGGCCGCGCCTGCCTCGTCGTAGGTCCCGAGCGCGCTGAAGTACTGAAATGCCTGGTCGAAGCCGTAGTAGGTGATGAGCGCACCGAAGATGTAGGTGATGATGGCGAACAGCGACCCCACGAGAGAGATGGGCACGAGGTCGCGGCGCTTGCGTGCGAAGCGGGTGAAATCGGCGGCGAACAGCGCGAGCAGGCCGCTGGTCATGATGGCGTAGTTCACGCTGTAGGAAAAGCCGGAGGCCGCATCGACGCCGGGGATCATGATGCCGTGCGTGAGGGCGTCGCCCATCTGGCCGTTTGCCGCCAGCAGGTAGACGACGTAGCCCATGACGGCGAAGAGCAGCACGACGAAGACCGCGTTCATCCGTGCGATGATCTTCGTGCCAAAGAGCGAGATGAGGATCCACACGCACGATATCCCGAGGAACAGCAGCCAGCGCTCGAGCTGCCCGGTCAGGCCGAAGGCGAACAGGATGGCGTTGCCCAGCTGCACCGTGCCCACGGCCAAGACGCCCACGAGCAGGAAAATCCACACGAGCGAGCCTGCCGCCGAGCCGCGCGTCCCGAAGATGTAGAGGCGCGAGGCGACGTTGTTGGGCAGCCCCTCCTCGAAGGTGACGCGCCCCACGAGGTAGGTCAAGACGAAGCTCAAGACGAAGGTGATGGCCACGGCCAGGCCGCCGAGCTGGCAGCCCGCGTAAAAGGCGACGATGCCGCCCCCCATGAGCTTGGACAAGCTGGAGACGACACCGGAAAGTATTGATGCTATGTCGGGCCAGCCCAGGCGCTCCTCGTCCGAGACACGCTCGAACAAGGAGGCCTGGGACAGGACAGAATGCCCGCTCATGGCTCTACGCGATTCCGCAGCAGGCCAAGATGATCATCACAATCAAGGCGACGAGGCCCGCGCCGATCGAGATGGCCGCGATGTGCTTGTAGGAATTGCCGTGGTTCAGGCCCATTGCGGCGAGCATGCCAAACATCGCGCCCGAGTTGGGCAGCGCGCCGCCGATGGTGGCAGCCGTCGCGATGATCTTGGCCAGCGCCGCCGAATCGACGCCCGTGGCCAGATACGGCTCGAGGAAGTTCTGGGCGATGATGCCGACCGCACCCGAACCGGAGCCCATGATGCCGCCGAGCACGGCAGACATCGTGGCGGCCGAGACGTAGGCGCCGCCCGGCATGTTGAAGATGGCCTCGTAGATCACGGTGAAGCCGGACGACGCGGCGGCCACGGTGCCGACGCCGACGGCGGCCGAGGTGAACAGCGCAGGCCCGATGGCGTTCTTCGCGCCGTTGCCCAGCACGTCGCGCTGGCTGTCGATGTACTTGTTGAAGACGATCATCGCCACGATGATGGCGACGGCCATCGCGATGTAGACGATGTTGGCCACGCCTGCGGCCGACCCGCCGATGATGATCGCGATCAGCAGCACGAGCGGCAGCAGCGCGAGCAGGATATGCGGGGTGGCCGTCTCGTCGGCCACGGCCAGGTCGTCGGCGGTCTCCTCGTAGACCTCGCCTTTATCCTGGGCACGCTTCAAGGCGAACTTGATGTAGAGGCACGAGACCGCGATGGCCAAGATGGTGCCCACGATGCCCAGCACGGGCGCGGCGGTCAGCGAGACGCCGCAGCCGTTTGCCGCGTTGATCCAGGCGACGGCCGGGACGCCGGGGATCATCGCCATGGTAAACGAGCAGGCCGCCAGCGACCACGCCGCGGCGAAGAGGTGCCAGGGCATGTTGCATTCCTTGAACATGGGGCGCGCGAGCGGTATGAGCGCAAACATCGCGACGAACATCGAGATGCCCGCGTAGGTGAGGATGGCGCCCACGAGCGCGATGCCCAGCAGCACGAGGTAGGGGCTCTTCGAGCCGACCTTGTTCATGATCGCGTGCGCGATGGAGCGCGCCGCGCCGGACTTGTCCATCAGCTCGCCCAAGATGGCGCCGCCGAGGAAGATGAAGATGTTTTTCTGGACG
>CAVAWX010000005.1:2605-43058 GCA_963592385.1 Acidaminococcaceae bacterium
AAGCTCGCCAGGCCGGTGACGTACGAGTTTTCCGTGCCCACCATCGCGCTGGCGATGTTCATGCTGTTCGTCACGGCGATGATGATGGCCGTGACGATCGAGGTGACGAGAACGTTCCACCCCTTCATCGCGGCCACGACAAAGAACACGAGGCCGACGATGATGCCGAGTACTCCTACGATTTCCATGTGAAAAACCCCTCCTTATCAGTTTTCCAACTCTGTCCTTGCAAAAAAGGCCGCCCGCGTCCACACCGTCTCTCCCGAGCGAAAATCTCGCCGTGCCTGCTCCTCTCCTCGCGCGGCGCACGTGCGACCTTCAATGCCAAACTTGATGCGGGGCGCCCTTTTAAGGCTCGCGCCTTGATGCGGGGCGCCCCTTCACCTCCAAGGCCTCGCGCCCCCCTTCCAGACCAGAAGCGAAGGCGCATCCTCGTCAGGCCATGTCGTTTCTGGTGGCGCGCAAAAGCTCTGCGTTGCTCGAGAACTTCATGCGCAGCCCGTCGCGCCCGATCGTGCCGTCCTCGAATTCGGAGAGGTCGGCGGCGCTGTCGAACATCGTGCCCAAATGCCCGCGCTGGCGGTTCAGCTCGATGGCCTTGTCCGCGTCGTAGGGCAAAAGGCGCTGCTTCTCGCGCTGGTTCCAGATCAGGTAGTTGGGCTTGGTGATGGCCGGGTCCGGCATGCCCGGGCAATAGCGCACGTCGCCGTACTTGGCCACGAGCTCGTCCATGGGCCCGAAGTCGAAGGCGCGCAAGGGGCAGGTCGCCGCGCACACGGGCGGCTCGCCGGCCTCCAGGCGGTCGATGCACATGTCGCACTTGCGCATCTTCTCGCCCGGCGCGTCGCTCGCGAACTTCGGCGCGCCGTAGGGGCAGGCCTCGTAGCACTTGCGGCAGCCGTTGCATTTCTCGGAGTCCACGAGCACGGCCCCGTACTTGTCCTCCTTGAAGATGGCGCCCGTCTCGCAGGCGGCCATGCACGCCGGCTCGTCGCAATGCGCGCAGGAAAACGCGAGGTTGTGAATGCGCACGTCGGGGAAGGTGCCGCTCTCCCACTCGTAGACGCACATGAGCTTTTCCGCGCCCGGCTCGATGTCGTTCCAGTCCTTGCAGGCGATGTCGCACGCCTGGCAGGCATAGCAGCGGTTCATGTCGAAGAGGAATCCGTGCTGGGTCATCATGCCACCGCCTCTCGGTCTGCGGGCGCATCCTGCGCGTCGCAGGTCGCCGTGTTCGCGCCCAGGGCGGCCATCGACTCGCGCCTCAAGGCCTTGCGCCCCTCGATCACGTACTTCGCGCCGCGCATGCCGCCGCGCTGGCCCTCGGGCCCGAACCCTTCCACGTCGCCGTCGGCCACCTTTTCCACCTCGACTAGGCCGGAGGTCAAAAGCGTGCCCAGGATGTTGGGCAGGTGCACGTCGTCGAGCAGGATGTTCGGGGCGCCGCGCAAGTCTTGCCCGAAGGGGTTGAGCTGCGTTTTCCCCTGCCCGCCCTGGAACCACGCGCCGTGGTGGACGGCAGCCGTGCCAGGCATCATGCGGTTGGTGACGTAGGCCGACAGCTCCATCTCGCCGGTCTCGGAATAGACCCGGCATATGTCGCCGTCCTTGATGCCGCGCATCTTCGCGTCCACGCCCGAGATCCACACGGCGTGCCGGTAGCACTCCTCGCGCAGCATGGGGTTGTCGTCGTTGGACGAGTGCTGGCGGTAGACGGAGACGGGCGTGACGAGCGAGAGCGGATACTTCTTGGCGCGCCAGTTGTAGAAGCCGTCCTTTGCCGCCGTCGCGATGCCGGCGTCGGCGTAGCTCGGCTGCCACACGGGCATGGCGTCGAAGTTGCCGCGCCACTTCGTCTTGGACAGGTCCGTGTGCTTGACGTAGTTGGAGACGAACTCGATCTTGCCCGACTCGGTCTGGAAGGGGTTGCCGCCCGTCTCCAGCACGGACTTGTAGGGGTAGTAGGGCGTGTCGATGGGGATGCGCACGACGGGCTGCTTGATGAACTCGTCCCAGGGCTTGGTCTGTATGCCCTGGCGCGCGAGAAGCCCCCAGCCGTCTTCGGCCCAGTTGTCGTAGGCCTCCTTGTAGATGGCGCGCTGCGCGTCGGTCCAGTCCTCGAGCGAAACGTCCTTCATCCGCGGGTTGTACTGGTCCACGACGCCGAGCCGCTTGGCGATCTGCGTCCACACCCACTCGCGGCTGCGCACCTCGCCCGGATAGTCGCAGCCCTTGTCCACGAAGGTGAAGTAGTTGCGCATGCCGGACGGCCCGGAGACGAAGCGCTGGTGGCCGTACATGTACTCGTCCATGCCCTCGAACTGCCACACGGGCGCGGGCAAGACGATGTCCAGAAACTCCATCGACGGCTGGTTCATGTGCCACTGCCAGCCCCAGTTGAACTGCGTCGAGGCGAAGCCGCCCATGCGCTTGTTCGTGTCGTGGTGGTTGTTCACGTAGTTGTTGTCGATGATGAGCATCTGGATGTTGGGCAGGGGCGCGTCGTCGGACGGCGACCCGATGCGGTGCCGGAACTCGGACTCGCTCATGCGGCCTTCCCAGTAGTCCTTCTGGCAGGCCAAGGTCTCGGTGAGCTTGTTGTTGTTGCACAGCTGCGGAATCTTGTAGTCGCTTGGGGCGCGCTGCCAGTCCGCCACGGGCGTCTGGATGCGGCCCGGCGTGGGCAGCGCGGACCCCGTCTGGCAGCCGCCCGGGCAGGCGATGTTGCCCGTCATGGTCTGGAGCAGCATGGCCGCGGCGGCCGAGTACTCGCCCATGTGGCGCTTCGCGCAGGAGTAGAAGTACTGCAGGTGCGCCGGCTTGGCGGACGCGTAGAGGCGGGCGAACTCGCGTATGGTCTCGGCGGGCACGGCGCATATGGGCTCGGCCCACTCGGGAGTCTTCTTCACCCCGTCCTCGCCCTCGCCCATGCAGTAGGCGCGCCACGTGGCAAAGCCCTCGGGTTCGGCCCACTGCTCGACGTACTCGTGGTCGTAGAGGTCTTCCTCGAAGAGCACCTGCGCGACGGCCAGCTCCATGGCCAGGTCGGTGCCGGGGCGGATGGGGATCCACTGGTCGGCCAAAAGCTCGGCCGAGGCCGTGTAGCGCGGGTCGATGACGATGGTCTTGCAGCCGTATTCATGCGCGAGCTGCATGTAGTAGGACACCTGCCCGAACCAGTCCACGACCGGGTCCATGCCCCACATGACGATCAGCTTGGAGTTGAAGAGGTCGGAAGCCTCGAAGCCCGGCAGCGCGGGGCTTTCACCCGAGACCATGGACTTCGTCAAGTCGAAGCCCAGAAAGAAGTTCTCGCCCGCCGTGTGGCCGGAGGTCGAGTGGTCGCCCCAGAAGCCGAAGCTGGCCTCCCACCAGGGCGCGAGCGGAAAGCCGTTCTTGCCGAAGCTGCCGTACTGCGTGTGGAAGATGCCGTAGGGGCCGTACTTTTCCTTGATCTCGACGAGCTTGTCGACGATGGTGTCGAGCGCCTCTTCCCACGAGATCTGGACGAAGTAGCCCTTGCCCGGGCCCTTCTTGCCCACGCGCTTCATGGGATGCAGCACGCGTGTATCGGCGTAGAGCTCCTTTTCCCAGGCGTGCCCCATCGGGCACGGACGCGCCTGCACCATGCCCTGCCAGGTGTTTTCCCAGCCCACGTCTTCGCGGCACGAGCCGGGGTTGACCGTGTCGTCGGGCTCGATGCGCACGAGCTTGCCGTCTTTCACGTGGCATTTCAGGATGCAGGACGCGTCCCAGCAGCCGTTCGCCGGGCAGCTCGTGTAGAAGATGCGCTCTCCTTCATGGCTCTCCTGCTTGCGTGCAACGATGTCGTCTGCGTTCATACCTGTCCCCTCTCTCTGCTCGGACAAGGCCGCATGGCGCCTGAGGCGGCGCCGGCGCGGCACATCGTGTGCGAGGTGTGTTCGCGATGCGAAAATCGGCGAAAACCTCTTGACGTGAAGAGAATATGGAGACGAGGGCGCGGCGAAAATGTCAGCCGCCCGTTTGGACGGTCGAGAAATTTTCACGGCTGCAAAGAAGTTTTTTAACGGTGAAAGGAAAGTTTGCCGCGGCCGTCAAGGGGCGGCGTCATCGGGCGTTGCCGGGGCGTCGGCGGAGCATCGTCGGGCGGCATCGGAGTGCCGGCGGGGCGCGGTCGAGGCGGCGTCGGGCGTCATCGGGCGCAATCGGGATGGCCGGTGCGGATGAGGGGTGAAAGACCGTGCGCGCTCAGTTGTCGTCGCCGCAAGCGCCCAAGAGCATGTCGCCGAAGTCGAAGCCGACGACGAAATCGCGGAACGCGCGGGCAAGCGGCGGACATGCGCGGTCCGTGCGCCAGATCAGCTCGACGGGATAGCGCATCTCCTCGGTGTCGACCGAAAACCAGATGAGGTCCGGGTCGTGGCGGTAGCGACGCGCGATGCAGCGCGGCACGGACGCCCACCCGAGGCCCGCGCGCACCCCGTTCACCATGGCCTCGTGCGTGTCGAAACGCGCGACCAGGTTGTGCTCCATCAGCGAGATGCCGTAGCGCTCGCGGAAATAGCGGTTGCCCACCATGTGGCGGCCCGAGTTCCACTCGTAGATGATCATCGGCCACTTCAGCAAGGTCTCGACCTTCACCGGCTGGGAGGCCGCGGTGTAGGGCGCACGTGCGGGCGCGCAGAACTCGAGCACGTCGTAGCCCAGCAGCTCGCGCGAGAGCGACTCCTCGACGGAGCAGTTCTCGACGAGGGCGAAGTCGAGCTTGCCCGCGCGCACCTTCTCCACGAGCTCGGGCTCGTAGGCGGCGTCGAGGTGCACGAGGGCCTCGGGATGCAGGCGCGCGAACGCCGCCACGGCCAGCGGGAGAAGCTCCGCGCCGTCGTTTAGGCTCATGCCCACCTCGATGTCGGTGGAGAAATGCTCCTCGCCTGCCGCCAGCTCGGCTTCCAGCGCGTCTTCGAGCTGGCGCATCTCGCGGGCATAGCGCGTGACGATGGCGCCGGCCTTCGTGGGCTGGACCCCCGACGAGGTGCGCTCGAAGAGCTTTTGGCCGTAGTCGGCCTCGATGCTGGAGAGACGCTGCGAGAGGCCGGGGCGCGACATGTAGAGCTGGTCGGCCGCCCGCGAGAGGCTGCGTGTCTTTTCCAGCGCGAGAAATATCTCGGTGTCGGTGACTCTCATGGATCCCCCTTTTCCATGAAAGGGCGGAATGCCGCGCCCCCCTTGAAGGGGCGGCCCCGCGCTATTGGGCGATCAGGTGCTCGATGACGGACTTGGGCACCGCGCCCTCGGAGCGGTCGACCAGCTCGCCGTCTTTGAACAGCAGCAGCGCCGGAATGGAGACGATGCGGTACTTCAGCGCCAGCTCGCGCTGCGCGTCGGTGTCGACCTTGCCCACCTTCACCTCGGGATGCTCGTCGGCCACCTCGTCTACCAGCGGCGACAGCATATTGCACGGCCCGCACCAGCTCGCCCAGAAGTCGAGCAGCACCGGCTTGTCGCTTTTCAGGACCTCTTGCTCGAAGTTCTCGTTCGTGATCTCTATCGTGGGCATCTCGCCGCTCCCCTCGTCTCGTGCGCGCCTGCCGCGTGCGGCTGCGTGCGGCCCCGTGCGGACGGCCGCAGATGCGCGCGCCTTTCCTCTTGTACGCAACTAACACCCACTCTAGCACGCCCGCGCGCGCTATGGGCGCCCTATTCGTCCGCGTCGGGGCACGAGATGCCGATGCCGAACATCCCGCCGCAGCTCTCGCCGCCCACGAGCTCGGCCAGACTCACGCCGTCCACATAGGACGCGATGGCCGCGTCGAGCCCCTTCCAGAAGTCCGCCGTCGTGCATATGTCCTCGCGTGCGCACCCGCCGGCCAGCGCCGGGCAGTCCACCACGCGCATCTTGCCGCCCTCGGCCACGCGCAGCACCTCGCCTGCCGAGATGCCGGCGGCAGGCCGCGTGAGACGATACCCGCCGTCGCGTCCGCGCGCGCTTTCCAGCAGGCCGCCCTGGGCCAGGCTGCGCGCGAGCTGCTCGGCGTACTTCAGCGAGATGCCCTCGGACTCGGACATGTGGCGCAGCGCGACGTTGCAGCCGTTCGCGTTCGCGCGGGCGATATAGGCCATCATTCGCAGGGCGTAGCGCCCCTTCGCCGAGACGAGCATCGAGCCATCCTCCTTCACCGTGCGGGTGAAGCTTCGCAGGCAGGCGGCGCCTTGGATGCGACGCCGAAGGGCCGGCTTCCTTCACCATGCAGATGGATACAGGATAGGCGCATATGCGCGCGCGGGGAACGCACGCGGCCGCAAGCGGGCGCCACTTGTTACCTTGCAGCTGCCCGCCACACGCGCGGCCGCAGAGCACACTAGCAAACGCACGTTTGCGGCCAGTTCTACATCCCGTTTCGTATTTGCTTGGTGCGTATCTCGACCGCGCTAATCAGCTCTTGCTGGGAGTGGATGCCCATTTTCCCGTAGATATGGTAGATGTGGGTCTTCACCGTATGGGCGGATATGAACAGCTCGTTGCATATGAACGGAGAATCGCGGCCCTTGGCCGACAAGGCGAAGACCTCGCGCTCGCGTGGAGATAGGCCGTATTTCTCGCAGATCTCGTCGCAGGCAAGCTTCCAGGGGGCGGCTTCCAGTTTTTCCGCAGCTTCCGCCTTCGATTCCCCATCTTTCTCGTCAGTGCCCTTGCCCAAGCCTTCCTGCGCGTCCATGGTGCAGGCCAAGATCACGAACACAAGGCAGACGATCAAGGCGACGGGCAGGGAGCGCGCCAAATGCAGCGCGGGAAACGCCGAGTCGAGGAAGATGACGCACACGGTCAGGCCCCAACCGACGAGCATTCCGAAGGCGTTGCCCATCCTGCCCAGGGCGAAATAGCGTGGATAGGAGATGCCGCACGCCTCGATGATCGCGAGCATCTGGCTCATACTGAGCATGTCGAAGCTGGTGAAGGAGAACATCAAAAGCATGCTCGCCGCGTAGCGCAGCGCCGTCGGAAGCTGGTCGAACATGGCAAGCGGAGCCAAGCCGAGCGCCGCGATGCCGAACAAGACAAGCTGCACAACCACGAGGTGCACTTTCTGGTTTATCCACAGGCTGTAGAGCAGGAGAAAAACGCTTGCCAGAAACGCGCCGAACCACACGCATTCCGAGGGCATGTGCCCGCCCAGGGCAGACAGCGCGAGGAACAGCGAAAACGAAAAGCTGATGCTGTAAAAGAACATCTGCAGCAAGGGCACGGTGAGCACTTTGCGGGGTGCCGTGCGCATGACAGACGGGCCGAGCTTGCCCGTCAAGACGGCAGGCTTGGAAGATCTTGAAGGCTTGGGCGGTTTGGGGGGCTTGGCGGGTTTGGAAGGCGCGGTTTCCTCGACGGCATCCGTTTTCTCCGATGTCGCGTCTTCGCGTGCGGCATTCTTTTTGCCGCCCTTCACAACCTGTGGGTATTTACCCCCCCCCCCCCCCCCCGAATTCGCCCTTCACGAGGGTAAGGATATACGCGGCGACAGGGCAGACGAACACCACGATGGCCAGGCTTGCCGATGCAGCGGGCAGCATGGAGGCAAAGACGACCACGGAGGTGCTGACGAGAATCGAGACGGAGAGCATGAAAAAGGATGCACCACGCTCCATGCGATAGAACCCGTAGGTCATGTGGGGCAGCACCTGCCCCAGACCAAAGCCCGACAGAAACCAAAGGATGCAATGCAGCGCCGGCGTGCCTGCCGAGGCATCCGACGCAAGCACAAGCGCGCTTGCCCCCGCCAGCGGCGAGAGCACGACGGGCACGAACATCCATGCCGCCGAGTCGAAGAACTTGCCCTTGCCCACCCGCATGATTAGAAAGTGGACGAGCAGCGAGATGGCAGATCCGGCCAGCGCGCACCCTTTCAGCCACAGCGCCAGTGCGGTGTCGGCCACGACCGAATCGCTCCAGTACATAAGGAACAAGGTCGCCCAGTACAGTGCAGACGACATGAGCGAACATGCCGCGCTGCGGTTCAAGACTTCGTGCATCAGCTTCCCCTCCAAGCCGAAACCCCGCGCGGCCAAGAAGCCTTCGACGGGGTTTTCACATCGTGTTTTCTTGTATGTCCTCTCTGCTCTCTTTTCCCGGGGCAAGCCCCGGAGGTTGCGGCAAGACCCTGCCGCAACGCGCGCATTTCACGCTGTCTTCCTCGTTGTCGAAGCCACATGCAGGACAATGTCCCGCCACGAGGAGCGGACGGGAAATGCCCTTGCACTTGCCGCATCCAACGCACGCGTATCCACACGACATGATATGCCTTTCTCCTCGTCGGGGCGCCCTCAAAACCGCATGCGAGGAGCCGCCCTTTGAAAAAAGGCGGCTCCTCCACGCGCGGATTCAGGTTTCAGCTCGAAAACAGCTACTTCTCCGCGCGCTCGCGGTCCTCTTGCTCTTCTTGCTTGCGCAAGGCGACGACCTTGGAATCGTCTTTCACCGCGAAAGCGATGATGACGGCGGCCACGATGCACAGCGGCGCGCACACGAACTGCGCGTTGGCAAACCAGCCGATGGCCGCGACGCTCATCGAGGCGAAAACCGCGCAGACCTGGGCCAGGCCCGTGCAAAACGCCATGATGGACAGGGCCATGTCGCTCTTGAAGGAGTCAGTGCACAGAAGCGGCGTGATGCCCCTCGTGTAGGTCGGCACGAACGAGGCGCAGATGCCCATGATGATGCAGAACGCCCACGAGCTGGTCGTGTCGGTGCCCGGGGTGAAGGCCAGGAAGAAGAAGATGATGGCGACCACGACGTAGAAGACCACCAACGCCTTCTTGCGGATGGCGAACTTGTCCGAAATGACGCCCGCAGCGATGCCGAGCGGAATCGTGATGATAGCCAGCCAGTTGGGCAGCATAGAGGAATCGAAGATGCTCATGCCCTTGACCTCTTGCAGGAAGGTCGGGTACATGCCGTTGATGTTCACCAGGTAGACGAAGCACCAGATGAAGAAGACGGAGCAGACGACGGCAGCAGACGAGAAGAACTGCTTGCCGGTCTTGGCCTCGATGCTCGCGTCGCCGGCAACGATCTCGTTCTCGTTTTTCTGCGGCATGCGCACGAGCAGAAGCAGCAGGATGAAGGCGACCACGCCCAGCGCCAGGGTGACGAACCAGATGCTCTGCCAGCTGCCCGTCGCGTCATAGACGAGCGGCGCCGTGAAGAAAGCGATGATGGTGCCGCAAGGGATCCACTGCGACCACACGCCGACGGCAAGACCCATCTGGGAGCGCGGGAACAAGCGGGGCAGGATATTCGGGCCGCACACGCAGATGAGGCCGTAGGCTATACCAAAAACACGCCGGGGTCTGCGGCAAAAGCGCTGATAGCGGTGCCGCAGACCATAATCGCGCACGAAATGACGACCATGGCCTTCACCCCGATCTTGCGCATGACCAGGGCACCGGGAAACGCCATGACGAGCGCCGCGATGGAGTAGAAGGTCATGATCAGACCCAGGCCGCCGGCGTCAAGCCCAAGGTCGGCGCCGATAACGGTCATGACGGGAGACGCCTTGAACAGGTTGCACGAGGCGGTGAAGCCGAACAGGAACAGCGCGGCGAAGGTGAGCCAGCGCTCGGTGGGCGTCGTCTGCCTGTCGAGGACGCCGTATTTGGATATAGCTGACATGGAACGCTCCTCTCTCTCTTTCGAAACACACGAGCTTATAGCCCCAGCTTCTCTGCGTTCTCGTAGTACAGACGCTGACGATCCTTGACCGACATCGGGCATTTCTCGAGATAGGCGATGCACTCGCTCATCGACTCGAAGGGGTAGTCGGTTCCCAGCAAGATGTTGTCCATTCCGATAGCGGCGCGCGTACACTCGAAAGCAGGAATGGAAGTATTGCCCGAAGTCGTAACTCTAATATTGCGGCCAAAGTAGACGCTTGGCTTCTCGGCGTTCTTCTGTTTCGGTTCCGGCAGCATCGCCATGCGATTGTCCAGACGCTCCATCAGGAAGGGTAGCGCCTCGCCAAAGTGACCGAGAACAATTTGCAGGCCGGGCATCTCGTCGAGCATGCCGGAAAGCATGATGCGGATAATCGCGCCAGACGTGTCTGCGGTGAAGCCCAGTCCAGGCCCTGCCATGGGGTAGCCATAGTCATTGAACATGTCATTCAGGGGGTTGTAGTTCGGATGCAAGTACACGAAGATACCCAGCTCCTCGGCCTTTTTCCAGATGGGACGAAAGTCGGCCTCGTCGTGATGGCGTCCGGCGATATTGGAATGGGCCTGCCACATCTTAAAGCCCAGCTCTTTGACACAGCGCTCGAGTTCTGCGGCAGCGGCATGCGCGTCAAACATCGGCAGAATCGCCGATCCGACCAGTCTGGGGTAGCGTTGCGTCAGCTCGTAAAGCGCATCGTTTGCCTTGCGGCAGGCATCGACAGACTCCTCTGCAGGCAGGATGTCTATGCCAGGGGCAAGCGAGATGACAGCCTTTTCTATCTCGAGCTGCTCCATCTCGGGAATGCGCTTTTCCGCAAAGTCGCACAGCTTTGGCCCCAAGACCGTATGATCCATGGAAACCTGCTGCATAAACCAGACGGCGTTGGTCTTGGCGTCCCACCAGGGAAAGCCTTTCTCCTCCCTACCCTGCAGCACATCCACCGAATACTGATTGTAGAAATGATTCTCCAGATCGATTTTCCTCATTGCATTCCTCCTTTTTGCAGATGTCTTCCCGATACTTCCCGCATGCCCCTGCGCTTCGAGTTACACGGGGCATGCGGGGACGTGCCATGTATACGGTGCGCGCGGCGCGCAAGATGCAGGACGCGACGTGCGCAAAATGCAGCGGCGTCTACGCTTCTTGCGCTTCTTGTGCCGTCTCCCCCTTCAAGGCCTGCTCTCTTTCCTGCGCGCGCAGCTTGTCGAGGGCTTTATCGCTTTTCACGAACACGATGACGAGAACCGCCGCGACGATGCACATGGGGGCCAAGGTGTATTGGGCCATGCCCGTGTAGCCGAGAGCGACGATGCTCGGGGATACGAAATAGCCACCGAGAACCTTGCCCAAGGCCATGAGGAAGCCCATGGTGGAAAGCGCAAAATCGAGTTTCTTGGAGTCGATGACGAGGCGGGGAATCAAGGCGCGGGTGCACGTAGGCACGAAGCCGAGAGGTATGCCGTAGATAATGATGCCGATCCACGGACCTATCATGTCTTCGCCCGGCGACCACAGGCAAAAAAACGCAATAACTGCCCAAACGAGATAGCCGATCACTATGAAGGACTTGCGCCAGCTTTTCTTCGCGGCAATGACCCCGCAGAATATGCCGATAATGGCGCCAAGTATGGACGCGATCATGGTCATCCACGACGACAGAGACACATCGAGACCTTTTTCCTGCTGCAAGAACGAGGGATACATGGTGTTGAATGCCACAACGTTCAGGTAGGCGAAGACGATGAACGCCACGGATACGGCGATGGCACCGACCATGAAGTTCTTGCCGCCGACAATCTTTTTGGTCACATCGCCGTCGACGATGGTGTTCTCGTCAACAGCAGGCATCTTCACAAAAATGACGACCAAGACAGCCGTGATGACTTCCACAACGATGGCTGCAATCCAAATGGCGTGCCACGAGAAGGGCACCTCGACACCGCCTCCCAAAGTAAAAAGCATGGGGGCGAACACGAACGAAACAACCGTGCCAAAGGTGATCCACTGCGACCAAATGCCCATGGACAACGGGATGTTTTTGACCGGGAAGATGCGCGGTATGGCGTTGGGTCCCACAACGGCAATGATGCCGTAGCCGCAGCCCTCGAAAATACGTCCTGCCAAAAACAGGTTCGGGTCACTCACAAACAGACAGGTGACGGTACCACATGCCATGAGAATGACAGAAATCAGCGCCGAAAACTTGAAGCCGAGCTTTTGGCCCAGCCACATGCCGACATAGGCGAATATGACGGCGGGAATGGAATATGCCCCCATAATCTGCGAAATCATGTTCTTGGGCATTGAAACGTCTTGTGCGATGTATTGAATCGCCGGGGACGCCTTGAACATGTTCAAGGCCGCGAGCACGGCCACCAGCAAAATCATGGAGAAGGTGAGCCAGCGCTCCTGTGCAGTCAGCTGACGGTCCAATACTCCCCATTTCTGCAACTTGTTCATACAACCCCTCCTTTGGTTCATGAACTTCAACGTATGCACGGTGAAAACCGAGAAGGCCCTTTCGAGGCTTTGCAGGGAACACTTTCAAAAAGAGGCACGCGACGAAGGGAAAGCGGGCGAATCCCCCAGACGGATATGCACCGCCCGCTTTCCCCTTGCACCTCGATCTGCCTCGAGGGCCTGCGTGTTCATGGCGCACATCGCAAGCGCAACATGCGCCACGAACACTACGAACGCGACGATTAGGCGTTCAGCTCGAGGGTGAACAAGGCGTGGTCTTTGTGCTCCGCCGCCTTCTTCGACATCTCCTCGATGGTGCCGAACTCCATGCACTGCGCCTGGCAGTGCTGGACGCAGCTTGCCTGCTTGCCGAGGCTGCGACGCTTCTCGCAGCCGTCGCACAGCGCGGTCGGGGCGGGCAGGTAGCCGAACTGCCACTCGTCGCCGCCCTCCTCGATGGGCCAATGCCCCATGTCGTGGACCAAGATCCCCGACTCGCCCACCTTCAGACCATGCTCCATCTGGCAGGCGATTTCGCAGGTGTGGCAGCCAGTGCACCACTGGTAGTCGATCAGCAGGGCATGGGTCGCCGGCTTGCGGGTGTTAAGCTCTTTTGCCGTAGGCATCTCGAATCATCTCCTCTCTTTATTTCTTGAGCTTCTCGATGGTCTCGGCCACGACGTCGTGCCAGGCGTTGCCCACGTACCCGCTGTCCGGGCCGTCGAACTCGCCGTTCGTGTCGTCTTCGGGGGTGACCTTGTAGAGCTTCACGAGCGTCGTCTTATAGTTGGAGCCGAAGCCGCTCTTGCCGGGGATGCCGGGAAGCAGGTTGTTCACGTTCAGGTCGTGGGAGTCGTAGAGCTTCTCCGGGTCACCCTCCGGATGCCACCACGCGTGGTCGCAGGCGATGACGCGCGGGTCCTGGTAGATGTTGGTGATCTCGACTTGGGACTTGCAGCGCCCGTAGATGTTCTCGACCCACACCCAATCGCCGTTCTTCAGACCGTACTTCTCTGCGGTCTCGGCGTTCATGTAGACGTTCGCGTCCTTCTTCAGGTTGCGCATGCGCTTCACCTGACGATGCTCGGAGTGGAAAAGGCTCCACGGACGCGCGCCGGTGGTCAGGACCAGGGGGTACTCGTCGAGCAGCTCCGGCGTCGAACCCGGGCCGGGAATGGGCTCTTCGAAGTACGGCATCGGGTCCATGCCGGCGTTCGCGTAGAAGGTCGACCACAACTCGATGCGGCCGGTCGGCGTGTTGAAGCCGGGCTGCCCGTCGGAACGCAGGCGGCCGGTCTCGTAGCGGCGATAGCTGAACGGCAGGTAGACCGGATGCTTCTCGCGCAACTCCTCGAAGCTGAAGGGCGTCTGCGCCTGGAGCATGGCGGAGAACATGTCGTCGACGTTGTCCCAGGGCCAGGCCTCGGGATTGAAGCGTTTGCCGATGAGGAGGTTGATCTCCATGTCGGACTTGCACTCGCCGATCTCGGTGACCTTGTTGATGACCTCGCCGCGCTGGCAGCCGTCGCCGACGCGGATGCCGTCGCGCTCGGGGAAGGTGGCCGCCGGCAAGACGACGTCGGAGGTCGCCATGATGGTCGGCGTCATGAACAGATCGACGCTCACGTTGAAGTCGCAGTTCATCAGGCCGATGTACTGCTCGGTCGGGTCGGCGCCCATGCAGGAGAGCACGTTGTTTTGCTGCAGCCAGGTCGCGTGAATCTTGTAGGGCTTGCCCGTGGCCATGGTGTGGCGCAGCTCGTCGGGCTGGGCAATCTGGAAGCCGAAGTTCAGCAGCGGGTACTTGTCGAGGCCGATGCGCTTCTTCCAGGTCTCCTCGGGGCACAGCTCGCGGCCCCAACCACCCGCGTAGTTCAAGATCTCGGGGGGCGCGATGATGCCGCCCGGCACGTCCACGTTGCCCGTAATCTGGAAGCACGCGGCGATGGCCTGCGAGGCCGGCAGGGCCTCCTTGGTCATGTCGACCGCAACGCCCCACTGCATCGTGCAGGGCTTGCTGTTGGCCAAGATATGCGCGGCCTCGATGATCTTGTCCTCGGGAATCCACGTAATCGCGGCAACCTTCTCGGGCGTGTACTCCTGCACGCGCTCCTTCAACTCGTCGAAGCCATAGCACCAGCGCTCGACGAAATCATGGTCGTAGAGATCCTCGTTGATGATGATGTTGAGGAAGCCGAGCGCGAGCGCCGCGTCGGTGCCGGGGCGGATGGCCAGATGCAGACGCGAGTGCGTCGACATCCAGGTGACCTTCGGGTCGATGACGACCAGCTCCATGCCACGCTTCATCAGGTCGACAACCCAGTGCCCGTAGAAACCATCGGAGTTTGCGCGCAGCGGGTAGTTGCCCCAAACGAACATCGTCTCGGGGACCTTGTACTCGGGGTTGTCGTAGCGGTCGGCGAACTGCTGCGAGCAGTCGGCCACCCAAAACGAGCCGGCAGTCGCGGCGAAACCGGCGACACGCGGCAGATAGCAAGCGCAGCCCGACAGGAACAAAACGTAGTTGGGCGAGCCAAACGACCAGCACAGGCGAGTGATGTAGGCCGCGATGTCGCGCCCGGTGCCCTGCCCGAAGACGACAGACTCGGCGCCGTACTTCTCTTTAATGTCGAGGAAGGTGTCGGCCACCAGGTCGATCGCCTCGTCCCAGGAAATGCGCTCCCACTTGTTCTTGCCCCTGTCCTTCGGGTCGCGCTTCATGGGATACATCAGGCGGTCGGGGTGGTTCGTCACCTCGGGCACGTCGAGGCAGCGCACGCACAGCCTGCCTCCGTTGTAGGGATTTTCCGGGTCGCCCTCGCATTTGACGAGCTTGCCGTCCTTGTCCGTGTAGAGCAAGACGCCGCACCCGTCGTGACATCCGGGACCGGACCATGCGCTGCCACGCGTGACGGTCAGGCCGTCCTCCTCGTAGCGCCACGGCTTCTCGTGCTCGACGAACTGATAGTCGCCGATGAGCTGAGTGGATACACCGCTATTGTTGTATCCCTCGACACTGTGGTCTGCCATGTCCTTACCTCCTCTATTCTCTCGTCCCTCTTTTCCCTATCCGCTTGCGGGGGCTCTCTTCCCTCGCAAGCGAAGCGAGGAGCATCGGGCTGTCCTCGCGCCGTACATGTTGGGGTGTGGAAGCCGCGGGCGGTATCGGCTCGCAAGGTGAAAAGGAGATGAAAGGGAAAAAGGGGGCATAAGCCGAAAAGGCTGATGCCGCGACGTGCGCTTTTCCGATTTTCCCACTGTGGGCGCACATGCAAATAAGGCATGCAGGAGGGGATGGGAGGAGGCGTGGAAGGTCGCGGAGGGGTAAAAATCTAGCAACATGGTAGGGATTTGCGCTTGACAGATGCGCCCCCTTCATTATCTTGAATCGGCATAGAGAGGCGCCGTGCCCACAGACACGCGGACGCGTCGAAGGAAAACGACGCGGCCGGCACCCGACATGGCCGGCACGCACGCGTGCGAGCGGATGCGGCGAGACAACTTGACGAAGGGGGCCTGATATGGCTGGAAACGAGGCGCTGCTGTCCGTGCGCGGGCTGTCCGCTTCCGTGGACGAGAAGCAGATTCTGCACGGTATCGACCTGGAGGTGCCGAGCGGCGAGGTCCATGTGCTGATGGGCCCCAACGGCGCGGGCAAGTCCACGCTGGGGCACGTGTGCATGGGCGAGCCCACCTACACGGTCACGGGCGGGCAGGTCGTCTTCGACGGCGCCGACATCACGGAGCTGACCCCCGACAAGCGCAGCCGCGCGGGCCTTTTTTTGAGCTTTCAGGCGCCCGTCGAGATCCCGGGCGTGCCGCTGCGCAGCTTCCTGCGCGCCACCGTCACCGGCCGCGAGGGGCTGGACCTGAAGAACAAGGAGTTCAAGAAGCGCGTGCGCGCCCTGGCCGACGAGCTGAGCCTGGACCGCGCCTACCTGAACCGCGAGCTGGGCGTCGGCTTTTCGGGTGGCGAGAAGAAGAAGGTCGAGATGCTCCAGCTGCTCTTGCTCGAGCCGAAGCTGGCCATACTCGACGAGACGGACTCGGGCCTCGACGTGGACGCGCTGTCGGTGGTCTCGAAGGGCATGCAGGCCTACCGCGAGCGCCTCGACGGCACCCTGCTCATCATCACCCACAACACGCGCATACTCGAGCACCTCGACGTCGACCGCGTGCACGTGATGGTGAAGGGCCACATCGTGGCGACCGGCGACGCGTCCATGATCGACGACATCGACAAGAACGGCTTCGAGCAGTTCGAGGGCGCGGCGCACGACGAGCCGGCCGCAACGCCCGGCGCAACCGGCGCGGAATAGAGGTGCGCCATGCCTGAAGAGAGCAAGAGGGAAAGGACGCAGGTCGCCGACATCGACCGCAGCGTCTACGACTTCAGCTACAGCGAGGAGGGCTTCAAGAAGCTCGACGCCGGCCTCGACCCCGACATCGTGCGCGAGATCTCGGCGGAAAAAGACGAGCCGGACTGGATGCTCGAGCACCGCCTGAAGTCGCTCGAGATCTACAACGCGACGCCCGTGCCCGACTGGGGCCCGGCCATCGACGGGCTGGACATGGACCACATCGTCACCTACGTCAAGCCCGACACCGAGCAGAAAAGCGACTGGGAAAGCGTCCCCGACGACATCAAGGACACCTTCGACCGCCTGGGCATCCCCAAGGCCGAGCGCAAGTACCTGGCAGGCGTGGGCGCCCAGTACGACTCCGAGCTGGTCTACCACTCTATGCAGGACTCGGCGGCCAAGATGGGCATCGTCTACTCCGGCATCGAGGAGGCCCTGCACGGTGAATACGCCGAGCTGATCCGCGAGAAGTTCATGACGCTCATCCCGCCCACCGACCACAAGTTCGCGGCCCTGCACGGCGCCGTGTGGTCCGGCGGCAGCTTCGTCTACGTGCCGGCCGGCACCAAGCTCGACTACCCGCTGCAAAGCTACTTCCGCCTGAACGCCAAGGGCGCGGGCCAGTTCGAGCACACCTTGATCATCGTCGAAGACGACGCGGACCTGCACTTCATCGAGGGCTGCAGCGCGCCGAAGTACAACGTGGCCAACCTGCACGCCGGCGCCGTCGAGCTGTTCATCGGCAAACGCGCGCACCTGCGCTACTCGACCATCGAGAACTGGTCGAAGAACATGTACAACTTGAACACCAAGCGCGCCGTCTGCGACGAGGGCGGCGACATCGAGTGGATCTCGGGCTCGTTCGGCAGCCACGTCGGCTACCTCTACCCCATGAGCATCTTGAACGGCCGCGCGGCCAAGTCGAGCTTCACCGGCATCACCTTCGCCGGCGCGGGGCAAAACCTCGACACCGGCTGCAAGCTCGTCTTGAACGCGCCGGAGACGAGCGCGAGCGTCGAGACGAAGTCCATCTCCAAAGACGGCGGCATCTCGACCTTCCGCTCCTCGATCGTGGCCACGCCCAAGGCGCGCGGCGCGAAGGCGTCGGTGTCGTGCCAGAGCCTCATGCTCGACGACACGAGCCGCAGCGACACCATCCCGGCCATGGACATACGGGTCAAAGACATCGACGTCGGACACGAGGCCTCCATCGGGCGCATCGGCAACGACAAGGTCTTCTACCTGATGAGCCGCGGCATGAGCGAGGAAGAGGCCCGCACGATGATCGTGAACGGCTTCGCCGACCCGGTGTCCAAGGAGCTGCCGCTGGAGTACGCGGTCGAGATGAACAACCTGATCAAACTCGAGATGGAAGGGGCGATCGGATAATGAGCGAGAAGATCAAGCACATCGCGCAGATGCCCGCCATCACGTGGTACGGCCTGAAGGCCAACGAGGCCGACATCGAGCTGCCCTGCGAGCTGGCGGGCGCGGACGAGGCCTGCGTCGAGGTCGTGGCGGATGAGGGCGTCGTGGGTGAAGCGGGCGCGTTTGCGGCCGCGATGGACGCCGCGCAGAAGGCCTGGCTGCCCCTGCACGAAAACGACGAGGTGGCCTGCTCGACGGCGCACGCCACAGACGAGGAGGCGGCCTACGGCGGCCTTGCCATGAGCGTCTACCAGAAACGCGCCGACGAGATCGAGCTGGCCCGCGACCTGCGTGTCGCCTTCGAGACGGGGCTGGGCGCCGAGGCGAGCGCCTGGCTTGCCGATGCGGCGACGAGAAGCGTCGTCTTCACCCCGCAGGAGGGAGAGAGCCACGCGGCGGTCTACGTGCGCGCGGCAGACGCGGCGGCGGCGATTGCGGCGATCGACGTCGTGGCCGCGCCGGGCGCCGATTTCACCCTCGACATCGTGGTCGACTCCCCGCAGCCCGGCACCGGCCTTGCCGCGACGACCACGCGCGTCTTCGCGGGCGCGGGCGCCCATGTGCAGCTGCGCCGCGTGCAGACGCTCGACGACACCTGGACCGACCTCGACGACATGGGGCTGTTTTTAGACGCGGACGCGCACGTCGAGATCTCCCAAAGCGTGCTGGGCGGCCAAAAGAGCGTGAACGCCGTGGCAGGCGACCTGCGCGGCGACGCCTCGAGAGCCGAAGTGGCCGTGCGCTATCTCGGGCGCGGCGGCTCCGTGCACGACTTCAACTACAACCTGCGCCACCACGGCAAGAAGACCGAATGTGCGATCGCGGCAAACGGCGTGCTGGCGGGCAACTCGCGCAAGACCCTGCGCGGCACCATCGACCTCGTGAAAGGCGCGAAGGGCGCCCAGGGCGCGGAAAACGAGTCCGTGCTGCTCGTGGACGAGGGCGTGCGCAACACGACCGTGCCCGTGATCTTGTGCAACGAAGACGACGTGGCGGGCAACCACGGCGCCACCATCGGGCACATACGCGCCGACCAGATGTTCTACATGGCCAGCCGCGGGCTTGCGCCGGATGCGGCCGAGCAGATGTTTTCCGGCGCCTATCTGGAAGCCGCCTGGCTGGAGGCGCACGACGAGGCCGCCAAGCAGGCCGTCGCGCGCCTGGGCCGCAACGTGGTAGACGATTTCGAGGAGGTCTGCGCATGAGCGTCGACATCGAGCACAACCCCTACAAGGCGGACTTTCCCCTGCTCGTCGCGCATCCGCACCTGGCCTACCTCGACTCGGCGGCCACGGCGCAGCGCCCCCAGTGCGTGCTCGACGCGCAGGCCGAGTTCTCGCGTACGATGAACGCGAACCCCCTGCGCGGCCTCTACGAGCTGTCGGTGAAGGCGACGGCGGCCATCGACGCCACCCGCGCCCACATTGCCCGCTACATCGGCGCAGGCGAGGATGCCGCGCGCGACATCGTCTTCTCGCGCAACACCTCCGAGGCGCTGAACATGCTCGCGGCCTCGTGGGGCGGCGCGCATGTGCACGAAGGCGACGAGGTGGCCGTGACCATCATGGAGCACCACTCGAACATGGTGCCCTGGCAGCAGCTGTGCCGGCGGGCCGGCGCGCGCATCGTCTACCTCTACTGCGACATGGACGGACACATCCCCGCATCCGAGCTGGACAAGATAGGGCCTGCCACGAAGGTGGTCGCCGCCGCACAGGTCAGCAACGTGCTCGGCGTGGAAAACCCCGTGGCCGAGCTGGCGGCGCGCGCGCATGCGGTCGGCGCCGTCATGGTCGTGGACGGCGCGCAGGGCATCCCTCACGCGCACGTGGACGTGAAGGAGATGGGCTGCGACTTCTACGCGTTTTCCGCCCACAAGATGCTGGGGCCTTTCGGCATCGGCGTGCTGTGGGGCAAACACGAGCTGCTCGAGGCGATGGACCCCTTCCTCACGGGCGGCGAGATGGTCGAGACCGTCTCGGAGGAGAGCGCCGTGTGGAGCCCCGTGCCCGAGAAGTTCGAGGCGGGCACCCAGGACGCCTGCGGCATCTACGCCACGGACGCGGCGCTCACCTATATGGAGCAGGTGGGTATCGACGCGATCGCCGAGCGCGAGGCCGCGCTTGCCCGCTACCTCATGGACGAGCTGGCCGAGCTGGACTACATCGAGCTCGTGGGGCCGGCCGACCCGGCCGCGCACCACGGGGCCATCAGCTGGAACCTGCACGACATCCACCCGCACGACGTCAGCTCGATCATGGCCCAAGACGAGGTCGCGATACGCGCCGGCCACCACTGCGCCCAGCCGCTGCTCACGCACCTCGGGGTGAAGAGCTGCTGTCGCTCGAGCGTGGCTTTCTACAACGACAAGGCCGACATCGACCGCTTCGTCGAGTCGGTGAAAGGGGTCTGGAGGATCTTCCATGGAGAATAGCAAGGCGCTCTACACCGGCGCGCTGATGGAGCACAACGCGCACCCGGACTACAAGTACGAGATGGAGGCGCCCAGCTGCGCCCACGACGGCATCAACGCCTCGTGCGGCGACGAGATGACGCTGTATCTGCGCCTGGACGGCGACGAGATAGCCGAGGCGTCGTTCACCGGGCACGGCTGCGCGGTCAGCCAGGCGTCGGCCGACATCATGGCCGAGCTCATCTCCGGCGAGACGATTGAGGAGGCCCGGCGCCTGTCCGGCCTGTTCATCTCCATGATTCAGGGCCGCGAGCTGTCCGAGGACGAGCGCGAGGACCTCGACGAGGCCGCGGAGCTGGAGACTATCTCGAAAATGCCGAGCCGTGTAAAATGTGCCGAACTTGCATGGCGCACTCTGGACGGCATGCTCGAGAAACGAGGAGAGAGCTGATGAAGCACACGCGCGGCGGCCGGCGAGGCAGCACCCCGATGCGGGTCTGCGTCCTCGCGATGCTTGCCGCCGTGCTCGCGGTCGCGACATTCACCCTGTGCGCCTGCACGAGCAGCGGCGGCGGGGACACGACCCAGCAAAACCAGCAGGCAGGCTCCGAGCAGCAGGGCGGCACGGACGGCCAGGACCAGGAAAACCAGGGCACCAAGGCCGACGAGAAGAGCGCCGCCGAGATCAAGGCGAAAAAGGAGCAGGCCGAGCAGGACGCCGCCGAGTCCAAGGAGCTCGACAAAGACCCCTACGCCAACGGCATCCACCACGCCGAGATGATCGTCTCCGGCTACGAGGACACCCCCATCGAGATAGAGGTCCACTCGCAGGACGCGCGGCGCACCTCGGCGCTGTTTTGCAAGCTCGCAAACGAGGGCTTCTACGACGGCAAGAGCATCTACTGGATCGTGAAGGACCTCTACGCGCGCTTCGGCGACCGCAGCGGCGAGAGCGCCGGGCAGCACTGGGTGCGCGGCGAGTACCGCGAGGCCGGCATCGACAACGGCCTCTCGTTGCGCCGCGGGTGGATCGCCATGTCGCGCACCGAAGACGGCTACAACTCGGACGCCTCCTCGCTCGTGCTGCTCTTGAGCGACGCGTCGTATCTGGACGGCAAGTACGCGACCTTCGCGAAGATCACCTCGGGAATTGAGGTTTTCGACAAGATTTCCGCCCTGACCGAAACCGACAAGGCCAACGGGGGGATAGAATTGGAGGAGAGCGGCAAGATTTCCAACGAGGAAGACTGCCCCGTCATCACTTCGATAAGGATGGTTGATTAACGTGAAGAAGATACTGCCCCTGCTCGTCTGCGCGCTCAGCGCCTGCGTCCTGGCTTTCTGCCTGGCCGGCTGCGGCTCGTCCGGTTCGTCCAGCTCGTCGAACTCGTCCGGTTCGTCGAGCTCGTCCAGCTCCAGCTCTTCTAGCTCCAGCTCGTCGTCGAAGTCGAGCAGCAGCACCTCGAGCAACGTGAAGTCCACCGCCGAGGGCACCTATGCCACGGGCACGCACCACGCCACCGTCACGGTGGAGGGCTACGACCCCTTCACCATCACCCTCGACGCCGACGCCGCACCCGTCACGGTCAGCAACTTCTGCGAGCTGGCCGGCCAGGGCTTCTACGACGGCAAGACCTTCTACCGCTTCGTGCAGGATTTCTGTATGCAGGGCGGCTCGACGGGCAATTCCGCCTCCATCGTCGACGACGGCATCACCCCCATCGTGGGCGAGTTCTCCGCCAACGGCAAGACCAACGCGCTGGCCGACGATTTCAAGAAGGGCACCGTCGCCATGGCGCGCTCGCAGGACAAGGACTCCGCGACCTCGACCTTCTTCGTCACGCTGGGCTCGGACAGCTCGACTGCGCAGGCCCTAAACGGCAAGTACGCGGCGTTCGGCACCATCGACGAGGCGGGCATGGCCGTCGTGGACAAGATCGTCGCAGACTACCTGCCCAACGTCGACGATTCCCAAAGCGGCGCCATCACCGACGAGTCCAAGCAGGCCAAGATCATCAACGTCGTCGTCAACGACTAGCGGCGCCTGCTGCATCGCCAACGACGGCGCTTTCCAAAAGACGTAAAATAGCGCGCGGTGCCTTCGGGTGCCGCGCGTCATTTTTTCGCGGAGGGATGGCAGAGCGGCTGAATGCAGCGGTCTTGAAAACCGCCAGACAGGTTCCCTGTCTCCGGGGTTCAAATCCCCGTCCCTCCGCCACATACTTGTCGCAAGCGTGGCAGCACCCCTGAAAATCCAAGAGCCCCAACCACGAAGCGGGGATTTGAACCCTAAGAGGGCTCGAGGCGCCTGTGGCGCGTCGAGCGCCCGCAGCACGCGCAAGCGTGCGAGGGCGGCGGGCCGCGAAGCGGCGCGCATCCCCGTCCCTCCGCCAGCTACCTGCTGCAACCACGAAGCGGGGATTTGAATTAGGCAATCACTTGAATTTGGCACGACTCCATCGTCCGCAGCGCGCATTCATGGGATTGCTCGGTGACACCCGCGCAGCACGACGCATCCACCTTGATGGGCGTCTCGTGAAACCTCGTCCGCAGAAGAATCGCATTCGCAACCACGCAGATGTCGGTGCACAAACCGCACAGCTCGATCTCCTCCACTTCACCGCGTTCAACACGAGGGGCAAGGAAATCCAGCAGCTCGAAGGACCCGAAGGTCGGCTTGTCGACGACCGCGCTCGCCTTTTCGGCCAGAGGCAAAAGCTCGTCGACGATCTCGAACCCGGGCGTGCCCTGAATGCAGTGCTCGACGGGCAGGTGCGCCCCCTCGAAGGTGCCGAGATAGTCGCTTCCGTGCGCGTCGCGCGTGAAGACGACGATATCGCCGCGCTTCTCGAACTCCGCCGCCTTTCGCCCGACGCGGCCGACAATGGCCTGCGCCTGGGCGCTCCCAAGCGAGCCGGTGACGAAATCGTTTTGCATGTCGACGACAATCAGCGCTTTCATGGCCGCGATTGTACCATCGAAACGGCGAGAAAAGCCCCGCTCGCACCTCACGTCGGCGTAGCTTTGATGGGGGCCGGCGTCCTACCAGCCGATTGCGACCATGCCCGAATCGACATCCACAGCGCAGCGCGCATCCCTTCGCCGTCCGCTTCATCGCGAGAAGCTGCGACGGCGAAGCCCGTGTGAATCCCGGACAGCTCGCTTAGCGTGCTATGATGTATCTACATGTAGAGCCGTTTGCTCGAACAGACAAGGAGCGCGATATGGAAGCGGTTTTAAAAACATGGGGCAACAGCAGGGCGCTCAGGGTCCCCAGCGCCACCTGCGCCCTCCTCGGCATCGAAGAGGGCGCAAAAGCCGAGATGCGCGTAGATGAGTCCACCAGAAGCCTCACCTTCTGCTTCAAAGACGACGGGCCCAAGCGCTATGCGCGCACGGAAAAAGTCAGTCTGGAACAGGTCATGGACGGCTGGACGGGTCAAAAGCTCGGGGAAGAGCTCGTCGAGAAAGACGTGGGCGCGGAGGTCGTGGCGTGATGTTGTTTGAACAAGGCGAGCTCATAGAGGCAGATTTCACCCCCGCAGCAGGCCACGAGCCGCTCAAGCGGCGTCCCGCGCTCGTGGTCTCGGTCGGGTTTTTCAACAACGTCGTTTCCAGCCTGACGGTGGTCTGCCCCATCACCTCGACAAACAACGGGCATCCCCTGCACGTCCCCCTCAACGACACGCAATCGGTGTCGGGCTGCATCTGCCTCGAGCAGCTGCGCGCCGTGGACCTGAGCGTGCGCAAAGCTCGCAAGCTCGACGAGTTTCTAGACGAGGAAACGATGGCAGAGGTGTTGAACAAGATTGGCGCCATTTTCGGCATCTAGCGCCCCGCCGACGCGCCTTCACCTGCGCCTTTATCCGGACACGCACTCGTGGCGTCGTCCCCTGGGCCTCCGTCCATAACGGCGTGATTCAAAACTGCGGCAAAAACAACATGCCCTATCCTTGGGATGATGAAACAGGACTGAGCGGGAACAGGCCGAAGCGCAATGGTTTCAAGAAAAGGTGAATGTGATTATGAAAGCTGACGCATACAGCACATTTGTGAACATGTATCTGGCGCTCGACGCTTCGTGGGACGAATGCCACGACGAAACACTCAGAGGATATCTGTCGGAAGCCGACCCCTATCTTTTCAAGGGCAAGGGCTCTGCCGACCCTGCCGCTTGGGCAGAGTTCTCTGCTGCATATGCTGAACGATTTCCCGGCGATGTCGCAGATCTTGAAGACGCCCATGGTTTTACAGCAGAGTATCTAGAGAAGATCAGCGACAAGTATTCAAAGGTTTACCCAGGCAAAAAGCGTCTCGTCGATGCCTTCCTTGAAATCGCCCCTCTCGAGCGATGGCTCGAAGTTTTCGTTCCGCATGACGATCTTGGAAAATGAGAAAGCGAACGATATTCGCCAAGGCCTACGAGGAGCGTTGGGGCGCCGGGGCAGAGGACAAAAGCGCCTATCTGAAGGGCAGCTACATATCGTCGGACGCCGACGCGCCTATGCCCGCAGCCGCCGCTTTACCTTCATCCGCATACGCCGGCGCGCCTTCACCTGCGCCTTTATCCGGACACGCACTCGTGGCGTCGTCCGCGCATGCGCCCTCGTCCTTGCCCGAGCGGCAGCGGCGGTAGACCAGCAGCACGAGCACGCCGGCGGCCGCGGTCGTGGCCGCGAGTATGGCGTAGGTGGGCACGTAGCTGCCGCAGGCCTGCGCGAGAAAACCCGGGAAGGTGTCGGCCAGAAACCCGCCCGCAGCATACCCCACCTGCATGTTCTTCACCGTGCTCGCGCGCGTGGCCGCACACGACAGCTCCAGCGACCACACCGAGATGCCCACCGAGCCCACTGCCCCGCCGATGCCGAAGCACACGGCGGCGGCCACGGCCACGGCCAGGTTGCCCAGCGGCGCCAGGCAGCACAGCACGAGGGCGACGACGAGCGTGGCGAAGATGAAGGCCGTGCCGCGCGGGGTGCCGATGTGGTCGAACAGCTCGCCCGTGCCGAACTTGCTCGCCGCGAGCGCCACGCCGCACACCGACAACATGAGCGCCGCGAACCCCTCCTCGTAGCCGTTGCTGGTGAAGAGGATGGACATGTACGCCAGCCCGCCGATGCTCACCATCCCCACGAAAAACGACGCGAGCACCAGCAGGGCATGCGCGCGCGGCGAAACGGGGTCTTGCGCGACGAGCAGCGCGCGGGCGCTGCGGCGGGCATGCTTGCGGGCGATTCTGCTGACGATGCGCTTGTTGTCCTTGTCGTGGTGGTGGATCAGCCCGTGCATCTCGCTCGGGCGGTTGCGCAGCACGACCAGCTGCAACACGCCGACGGCCGCAGCCACGCCCGCCTCGACGAGGAAGGAAAAGGACAGCGACACGCCCGCGATGAGCGCATGGCACACAGCCGGCATGAGCATCCCCGCGACCCCGCTGCCCAGCGTGGCGAACCCCACCGCCGTGCCCACGTGGTCGTGGTACCAGCGCCCCGTGAGCAAGGTCATGCCGACGATGCCGCCCAGCCCGTATCCCAGCCCACAGAACACGGCGCCCACGCACAGGCCGCCCAGGCTGCTCGCCAGCCCGTAGAGGGTGAACCCGACGGCGGTGAACAGGCAGGCCACGCCGATGCCGATACGGCAGTCCACGCGGTTGTACCACCAGTTCACGCAAAACATCGCGCCCAGCGTGACGAGGGTGCGCACGCTCAGGACAAGCGAGGCGCCGCCGTCGCCCACGCCGGGCAGCGCGGCCAGATAGGGCTGGTAGACGCCGAACGACGTGCTGGACAGGCCGACGTTCACGAAGATGAAGAGAAAACAGCAGCCGCTGATGACCCTCTCGTAGTGCCTCACGGCGAAAGCCCCCTCGAAGCTTCCTAGTAGACCATGCCCATCGCCTCGCGCACCTCGTCAAGCGTCGCCGCCGCGACCTTGCGGGCGCGCTCGTTGCCCTCGTGCAGGATATCGGCGACCGCGCCCATGTCGGCGGCCAGCTCGGCACGACGCGCGCGGATCTCGGCAAAGCGCGTGTTCACGCTCTCGGTGACGTAGGCCTTCAGCGCCCCGCCGCCGCCATCGCCTATCTCGGCCGCGATCTCGACCTCGGTTCTGCCCGTGCACAGCGCCGCCGTCGTGAGCAGCGCCGAGACGCCGGGGCGGTTTTCCGGGTCGAAGGTGATGTTGCGGTCGGCGTCGGTGGGGCTTTTCTTGATGAGGCGCGCCGTCTCCTCTTCCGTCATGGACAGCGCGATGCCGTTGCCGTAGCTCTTCGACATCTTGCGCCCGTCCAGTCCGGGCACCTCGATTACGTCGGAGAGCACGCCTTCCGGCTCGGGGAACACCTGCGCGTAGCGTTCGTTGAAGCGCCGCGCGATCGTGCGCGTGATCTCGATGTGGGGCAGCTGGTCTTTGCCCACGGGCACGACGTTGCCCTTGCAGAAGAGGATGTCGCAGGCCTGGTGGACGGGGTAGGTCAAAAGCAGGCCCGTCAGCTGGTGGCCGGACGCCTCCTGCTCGGCCTTCACCGTCGGGTTGCGCTCCAGCTCGGCTTCGGAGACAAGCGAGAGGAAGGGCAGCATGAGCTGGTTGAGCTCGGGGATGGCGCTGTGGGTGAAGACCATGGTCTTCGCGGGGTCGATGCCGCAGGCCAGGTAGTCGAGCAGCATGTTTGCCACGTTGTCGGCGATGTGCTCGGTCGTGTCGCGGTCGGTGATCACCTGGTAGTCGGCGATGACGATGTTGGTCGCGATGCCGGCGTCTTGCAGCGCGACGCGCCGGGCCAGGGTGCCGAAGTAGTGGCCGAGATGCAGCCGTCCGGTGGGACGGTCGCCGGTGAGCATCGTGTACTTTTGCGGATGCACCGAGAAATCGGCGCGTATCTCGTCGCTTCTGCGCTTGGCGACCTCGAAGCTTCCCTCGTTCGGCATCGTGTCCTCGCACTCCCCTTTTTCGTCGGTGAACAAAACGGCCACATGCGCCGTCGGCGCTAGATACTACCCCAACGCGGGGAAGGCGGGCACGTGATTCACGGGGAGGTGAAGGGGTGCGCACATCAGTGGCATAATTCGCGGCGGAGCGCGGGGGCGCGGGTCGCGGGTCGCGGGGGTGCGCATTATGCAAACCGCGCGCCACACGCAAAATTTTCAGGTTCACCACACAAGGGGAGCAGATGAACGAGGAAGCATCGTCGCAGGACATGGTGAAAGCGCCTGGGACAGACAGCGACAAACCGGCAGCTCAGACGGCTGGCCCGAGCGCCGGCAAGCCGGACGGCAAAGCGGACGGCACCAAGCAAGACGGCGACAAGCTCGTGAACTACCTGACCATGTTCGGCCACCTGTGCTCGGACATCAACCAGGGGGCGCTCTCGGCGGTCCTGCCGTTTCTAGTCGCCTACAACGGCTACTCGTACTTCGAGGTCACGATGCTGCTGTTCTTCTCCAACATCGCCTCGGCCGTCATCCAACCTCTCTTCGGCTGGATCGGCGACAGGCGCGCGTGCCCCTGGTTCATGGCCGTCGGCGTCTTTCTGGCAGGCCTCGGCATGTTCGGCATCGGCTACCTGGACGACTACGCGCTCGTCTTGGCCTCCTCGCTTGTCTCCGGCATCGGCATCGCGATGTTTCACCCCGAAGGCGGCCGGCTTGCGAACCTCTCGGCGGGCAAGAGCAAGGCCGGCGGCATGAGCATCTTCGCCGTGGGCGGAAGCATCGGCTTTTTCGTGGGGCCCACCCTGTGCGCCATCTTCCTCACCGCCTTCGGCATGCACGGCACGCTGGTCTTTCTCGTGCCGGCCCTCGTCTGCCCCGCCGTCTTGCTCGCCTTCGAACGCCGCTTCAAGGCTCTGGGCGTGGCCGCGCAACACGTAAGTGAAACCGGCGGCCTCTCCACGCCGCCCGAGCGCTGGGGGCGTTTCTCGCTGCTCATGGTCGTGCTCTCGCTGCGCTCCATCCTCGGCTACGGCCTGGTCGCCTTCGTGCCCCTGTTCGTGATGGGCGTGCTCGGCCACGACGAGACGACCAGCTCGCTTGTGCTCTCGGCGTTTTCCATCGTGGGCGCGGTGGCCACCTTCCTGTCCGGGCGCGCCTCCGACGCCGCAGGCCCGCACCGCCTCCTCATCGTCTGCCTCGCCTTCACAGCCGTGCTCTTCGCGGCGTTCTCGCAGGCAGGCACCCTGGCCGTGGCTGTCGCGCTCGCGCTGGCGCTGGCCGTGAGCAGCGACCTGTGCCACCCTTCCACCGTCGCGCTGGGGATGAGCTACGTGCCGCGGCATCTGGGGATGGCCTCGGGGATATCCTACGGGGTCACCGTCTGCGTGGGCGGCGTGGCCGAACCCTTCCTCGGCGCGGCCGGCGACGCCATCGGGCTGCCCGCGGTCATGCTCATACTCGCAGGCATCACCGTGGCTGCGCTCGCGCTTTCCGTCGTCTGCGCGCGCATCGACACGACGCGCCCATAAGCACATGCCGCACACAACATCCCGGCCTACCTCGGAGTACACTGCCTGCAGCAGAGATGGATCCGAACTTGGAGGCATGCAGATGAAAACAGGAGTCATCGACACGGGCGGCGGATTGCGCGACGTCTTCGGCGCCGGCGTCTTCGACTGGTGCATGGACCGGGGCGTGCGCTTCGACTACGGCATCGGCATCTCGGCCGGGTCCGCCAACTTGGCCAGCTACATAGCGGGCCAGCGCGGGCGCAACCTCGCCTTCTACACCGAGTATCCGCGCCGCCGGGCCTACATGAGCCTGGGCAACTTCATCTTCAAGCACTCCTACATCGACCTGTCCTACGTCTACGGGACGCTGAGCAACGCCGGTGGTGAAAACCCGCTCGATTTCGACGCGATGTGCCGCAACGGCATGGAGTGGTACATCCAGGCCTGCAACGCACAGACCGGGTGCCCGAAGTACTTCACCGACGCCGACATCGCCCCCGACGACTACCGCATACTCATGGCCTCGAGCGCCATTCCCATCGTCTGCAAGCCGGTGCACATCGACGGCGTGCCCTATTTCGACGGGGCGCTGGGAGAGACCGTGCCCGTGGACAAGGCGCTGGCCGACGGCGTGGACAAGCTCGTGCTGATCATCTCGAAGCCCGCCGACGAGCGCCGCGACCCCGCGAGAGACGAAAAGCTCGCGCGGAGGCTGGAGCGCAAGTACCCGGCGGCGGCCGTGCAGCTGGCGGCGCGGGCGAACAAGTACAACGCAGGGGTGAAGCGGGCGCTCGAGCTGCAGGAACAGGGCAAGGCGCTCGTCGTCGCGCCCGACGACGTGTGCGGGGTCGGGACCTTGACCAAGGACAGCGCGCCGTTGAAGAAGCTCTACGACAAGGGGTACGCGGCGGCGCCGAAGATCGCCGAGTTTCTGGCCTCCTGAGGGCGCCGCGTGCGCTGTGGCAACGGCGGGTGGGACGCGTCGCCGAGTTCTCCTCGCGCGTCCTGAGACGGCTGCCAGGCGCTTGAACAGCGCGTCTCAGCTGTTTGCGGAGGCGGCGAGGTCGTAGACGGTCGCCGAGCCGACCGTCTGGGCGGTGAAATTGGCGCTCACCCACTCCTCTATCTGGCTTGCCGCGTCCGAGCCGCCCATCTGCGCTCCGCCCATGCCGCCCGAGGCGATGTAGTAGCGCACGAGGCCCTGCTCGACGTAGGACTTGAACTGCTCGAGGGTCGGCGCGGGGTCCGAGCCGTTGAAACCGCCGATGGCCATGACGGCAAGCCCGCTTTGCAGCTGGTAGCCCGCCGCGTTCTGCGAGCCGGTCGTGGCCGCCGCCCAGCGGTATCCCGAGGCGTTTTGCTTCATCAGCTCCACGAGCTCGGAGCTGGTCTGGCCGCCGAAGATGCTGCCGCCTCCGCCGCCTTGGCCGCCGCCCATGCCGCCGCCGGGGCCACCCCCTTGGCCGCCGCCGGGCTTGTCCTGACCGCCTTGGGCGTCGCCGGAGCCGCCCTGAGCCGGGTCGAAGCCGTTGGCGGCGCTGGCGTCGGTGCTGTCGGCGTTGCTGCCCTGGGCATCTTGACCGCCTTTGCCCATCTGCCCGTTTTGGGCGCCTGCAGGGCCGCCCGAACCGCCGTCTGCAGAAGCGCCGCCTGCCTGCGGGGCGTTGTTCGGCTGCGAGGCGTTGCCGCCCTGCTGCCCGCCGCCGGCGGAAGACGGTTGCTGCGCACCTGCCGCGCCGTCGGGCGCCTGCCCGGCACCGTCTCGGCCAGCAGAAGCGGACGCGTTGGCCGCATCCGACGCGTTGCCTGCGCCGGCTTGCCCGCCCGGTTCACCACCCTGGGCGGATGCGCCGCCTTGGCCTTGCGCGGCACTCTGGGCAGAGGATGCAGCTGAGGCGTCTTGGGCGCCCGAAGCAGCCTGCCCCTCGTCGCCGGAGCCGTTTTGCGCGTCGCCGGGGATGCTCGGCTGCCCGCCGCCCTGCCCGCCTGCGTCAAAGCCGCCCGGCTGTTCACCATCCTGGCCGTCGCCCGGTCCGCCCTGCTGGCCGCCGCCGCCCGGCCCGCCCGCGCCCATGGCCGACGCCGGCCCTGCCGAGACGATGGAGCCGGTGTGCCCCGTGGACACCGTCGCCCAGGTCCAGGCGACAGGGCCGGCAAACACCGCAAGCGTCGCCAGCGCGCAGGCCGCGGCAAAGCAGGTACGCAAGCCCTGCCTGCGAGAGAAACGCCCCGCCCGCGCCTTGCGCGAGGAATCCAGCCCGTGCATCCCGCGCGTCTCTTGCGCCGCGCCGACTTCGTGCAGCTCGTGCGCCCCGGCACGCCCGCGCTCCTTTCGCCACGCGACGACGCGGCACGCGAAGGCCACCACGCACGCAGCCAGGCCGCCCACGAGTATGCCCCAGGCCAGCGCGTCATACGAGCCGTTTGCCCGCACAAGCGCAAACGCCCAGACCACGGACGCCGATGCCGCCGCGAAGACGAGGGCCTGCGTCCACATGCGCTCCCGCAGCTCCCAGGCGCCGCGTGCGCACACCGCCGTCAGCACGGCAATCGCAGGCGCGAGCGCGACCGTGTAGTACTGGTGGAAGATGCCCGCCATCATGCTGAACACGATCCAGGTGACGAGCAGCCAGGCGCCGAAGATAGCGATGAACGCGCCGCGCGTGCGCCGGCGCACGTCGCCTTTGGCAAAGAGCCGCGCGCACACGAGCCCCAGCACGATGCCTGCAAGCGCGAGCAGCGCAAACCACGAGATCTGGTCGGCGAAGTCGCTGCCGAAGAGGCGCAACAGCCCGGTCTCGCCCCACATGCCGCCGCCCGCGCCGCCCGGCGCGCCACCGCCGCCCGCGACCACAGAACCCGTCTCGTCGCCCGTCAGGCGCCCGAGCCCGTTGTAGGAAAAGGTCAGCTCGAGGAAGGAGTCGGTCTGCGAGCCGCCGAAGTAGGGGCGCGAGCCGCTGGGCACGAGCACGCCCGCGAGCACCCACCATCCCGCGCCGACGACCATGGCGCCCAGCGCGACGGCGGCGTCGGCCAGGCGGCGCCAGACCCGCGCGGGCGAGAACGCGAACATCGCGAGCGCGAAACCGGGCAGCACGAGGAAGGCCTGGAGCTGCTTGGTCAAGAAGGCAAATCCTATGAGCAGGCCTGCGAGGGCAAACCATGCCGTGCGGCGCCTGCCGGCGGCACGGTCCGCGGGCTTCTCGAGCGCGCGCAACACGGCGGCGCTGGCCGCGACCAGCAAAAAGACGAGCAGCGCGTCGGGATTGTTGAAGCGAAACATCAACGCGGCCACGGGCGTGGTGACAAACACCGCGCCGGCCGCGATGCCCGCCCAGTTGCCCCAGTAGCGGCGCACAGTCGCGTAGAGGAGCCAGGTGGTCGCGACGCCCATGAGCGCCTGAGGCAGAAGTATGGCAAACGAGGACAGCCCGAACAGGCGCACGGACAGCGCCATGAGCCAGATGGAGGCGGGCGGCTTGTCCACGGTGATGGCGTTGCCCGCGTCGAGCGAGCCCCAGAAGAAGGCCTCCCAATCCTGGGAGCCGGCCTGCGCGGCGGCGCTGTAGAACTCGTTGGCATAGCCGGAGGCCGTCAGGTTCCAGAAGAAGACGGCGAAGGCGGCGGCCATGAGCGCGATGAAGGCCGCCCAGTCGAGCTTGCCGCGTTTGGGGATATGCAGGCTTTCCTCGCGCGACGCCGGCGCGGCTGTCGCCGCCGCAGCAGCGGGCGCCGCGGCGGGCATCGTAGCAGAGGTCGAGGCCGCACCTGCACCTGCCTGCGCATATGCGGGCATCGCAGAGGCCGCGGCCACGGAAGCCGTCGCCGCGCCTGCGGCGGGGGCGAGGGTGTGGGCACCTATGCGCAACGCACCGTCGGCAGAGGCCGCAGCTGCGGCGGGCGCCGCATCCACGCGCTCCGCGTGCTTCAGCCGCCGCATGCCGGCCAGGTCCTTGCGCACGGTGTCGACGATCTTCACCGTCGAGCCCGCGTCCTCGGTCCAGCGCACGGGAAACTCGTGCATGGGCAGCCCCGCGCGTTCACCCAAGACGAGCAGCTCCGTGTCGAAGAACCACTCGTCGTCTTCGACCTGCGGCAACAGCTCGTCGGCGACGCGGGCGCTGATCGCCTTGAAGCCGCATTGCGCGTCTCGGAACTTCACCCCCAGATAGCCCTGCAGCATGCGGTTGTAGCTGCGGGAGATGAACTCGCGTTTCGCGCAGCGCTCCACCTGCGAGTCCGAGAGCAGACGCGACCCGAACGAGATAGCCGCGCGTCCCTGCAAGATGGGGTCGACCAGCTCGCCTATCTGCGCGATGTCGGTGGACAGGTCCACGTCCATGTAGGCCCGCGCCCGCGCCCGCGAGTTGCCCCACGCCAGCTTGAGCGCACGGCCGCGCCCCTTCTTCGGGATGCGCACCGCGCGCACCTCGCCAGGAAACGACTCGGCCAGATGCCGCGCGAGGTCCCAGGTCTTGTCGCTGCTCGCGTTGTCGGCGATCACGACCTGCGCTGCGACGGGGGTTTCGCGGGCCGCGAGCGCGTGCACCTGCTCGACGAGCATGAGCACCGACGAGCCGAGTTCTGCCTGCTCGTTGTAGACGGGCACGACGATGTCGACGTCGATCGCGCGGGGCTGCCCCGCAAAGACGACGCCCGCGCTGTCGGCAAAGGCGTCTGCGGCAACCGCATCCCCGATGGGCGCGTTTCCAGCGGGGGTGTTCCCGACGGGCGCGGCCTGCTCTTCTCGGGTCTTTAGCTCGTCCATCTCGCGTTTCCTCTCGCGTCTGCGTGCATATCCTGCACCACAGCATGGACGAACTGCCTGAACAGGTGCTGAAAGACGGCGCGCGCGTTCAGCTGTTTTTCAGGAAACGATGCCGGCGCACTCCTTCAACGCGGCCAGCTCCCCATCCGTCAGCTCGCGGCAGGCGCCGGGCGCCAGGCCGCCCAGGGAAAGCGGGCCGAACGCGCTGCGGTGCAGCTGTCGCACGGGGTGCCCCACGGCGGCGAGCATGCGCTTCACCTGGCGTTTTCTCCCCTCGTGGATGCGCAGCTCGACCACTGCCCCGTCTACTCCGCCTGCGCCGTCCATGCCGCCCGCGCCGCGCCCGAGAAGGCGCGCCTTCGCGGGCGCCGTCATGCCGTCTTCAAGCTGCACGCCCTTGCGCAGCCGCGCAAGCGCCGCCTCGTCGGGCACCCCCTTCACCTGAGCCTCGTAGACCTTTTCCACATGGCGCCTCGGGTGGGCAAGCGCGTCCACGAGCAACCCGTCGTCGGTGAAGAGTAAAAGCCCGGTCGTGTCGACATCGAGGCGCCCCACGTAGACGAGCGCCGGATAGCGCGTGCGGTCCACCAGCTCGAACACCGTGTGCTCTGCGTGCCGGTCTGCCGCGCTCGTCGTGTAGCCGGCGGGTTTGTGCAGCATGAGATAGGCGTGCGCGTCGGGCAGCACGACCGCTGCGCCGTCGAGCTCCACCGCATCGGCGCCCGGCTCCACCTGCGTCGCAAGCTCCACGACTACATACCCGTTCACCCGCACGCGCCCGGCCGCTATCAGCTCCTCGGCCTTGCGCCGGCTTGGCGCCGCGCCCGCCCGCGCGAGAAAGCGGTTCAGGCGCATCGACGCGGCATGTGCCTCCTCGCTCAAGCCGTTTCGCCCGTCTCGTCTGCGGCAGCGGCGTCGGATGCGGCGGCATCAGGGGCGGCGGCATCGTCGGGCCCACCCGCCCCGTCGGAGGCGTCGCCGTCTTCGACGCCGGGTATGTCCACGTCGACCTTCTCCGTCATGGCCTGGCCGACAATCTCGGCCATGGCCTGCGGGTCGTCGACGCGCTCGTCGTCGCCGAAATCGACCTCCTCGACTGCGGGCCTGCCATCCTCGTCCACCACGTGCACGTAGCGTTCCTGCTGCTCGCGCTGCTCGTCGTCCAAAGCCTCGTCGGCGGCCTTCTCGATCGGGCTTGCGCCGGAGAGCCTCTCGCGGATGAAGGCGCGGCTTTCCTCGTCGGGCGCGAAATCCTCCAGCGGCGGCAGGTCCTTGATGCTCTTCAAGCCGAACTTCTCCAGAAACGCCGCCGTCGTGGCGTAGAGAATGGGACTGCCGGGCGAGTTGTCGCGGCCGGCCTCGCGCACGAGGCCCTTCTCCACGAGCGAGGCGATCACGCCGTCAGAGTTCACGCCGCGCACCGCGTTCACCCCGTTTTTCGCGACGGGCTGGTGGTAGGCGATCACGGCCAGCGCCTCGAGGGCCGCCTGCGAGAGCTTGCGCGTGTCCCAGGACAGCACGTAGCGCTCGATCAGCTCGTGGTGCGCGGGGTGCGAGTAGAAGCGCCAGCCGCCCGCCACCTCGCGCAGCTGCATGCCGCGGTTTTGCTCGGCGTACTCGTCGCGCAGCGCCTGCAAGACCTCGTCGGCCAGGCTGGGCGAAATCTCCATGACGGCGGCGAGCTTTCCCGCGCCCACCGGCTCGTCGGAGACGAACAGGAGCGCCTCGGCCGCGCTCATCAGCTCGGCCAGCTCCTCGTCGCGTTGTTGCGTCATCAGCGTTTCCCTTCTTCTTGCGCGTGCGCGCCCTCGTCCGCTTCACCAGCCGCCCCGCCCGCTCCACCGTCTTCCTCGAACCCGGCCAAACTCGGGTCCTCGGGCATGCCCCAGTCCGGCACGGAGAAGTCCACAACCTCGGGCGCGTCGTCTTCCATGTGCAGCGCTATGTCGCCGAAAATCTCGTCTTGGGCCACCGACACCACGCCGCGCTTGTACAGCTCGAGCACGGCCAAGAGCGTGACGACGACCAGCTCGGGCGTGGGTTCGTCGCCCACGAGCTGCGAAAACGTGCGCTCCTTGCGGCGGCGCATCGTGCGGTATATGCCCTCGACGTGCTTTTCCATCGAGATGGGCACGGCGGCGATGTGCTCGGCCTCCAGCAAAAACGTGTCGCGGCGCGAGGCGATGTCGGCGCAGATCACGGCCAACCCGTGCAAGGTCATGCCCTCCAGGTAGTCGGGCACAAGGCCGGAGAACTGCGGCTCGAGCGCGGCATGCCGCGGATGCATGTGCCCCTCGTTTTCCATGCGCGCGCCCAGCGCGGCCGCACAGCTCTTGAACTGCTTGTAGACGACGAGGCGCTCGACGAGTATGTCGCGGGCCTGCTCGGGCGTGAGGTCGTCGAACTCGTCGTCGATCTCGGGCTCGGGGTCGTGCGCGGGGATGAGCGACGACGCCTTTATCTGCAGCAAGGTGGCCGCCACGACGAGGAAATCGCTGGCCACGTCGAGGTCTAAGTCGCGCATGCGGTCGATCTCGGCCAGATACTGGTCGGCGATGTCGGCGATCGAGATGGCGGAGATGTCGACCTTTTGGCGCGAGACCAGATGCAGCAGCAGGTCGAACGGCCCTTCAAACGCCTCGACCTTCACCCGATACGACATCCGCGCGCCTCCCGCCGCCTGCCCCGACAACTCCTGTGCAACCTGCCCATTGTAGCCGATGCGCCCCTTGCCCGCGTGCGCCTCACGGCAAGATGAGGTTCGCGATGTTGCCCGCCGTGAGCTGCAAGTACCACCCGATCACGTCGAAGTGGATGAAGTAGGGCACGACGAGGATGAGCAGGATGAGGATGAACATGCTGTAGCGCTGCACCTTGTAGTAGGTCTGGAGCGCCGAGTCGGACAGCAACGGCGCGATGATCGACGAGCCGTCCAGCGGCGGCAGGGGGATCAGGTTGAAGAAGGCCAGCGCGAGGTTCACCTGGGTGAAGTACACGCCGAAATACCAGGTGTAGAGGCCGGCGTCGGGCGCGACCAGGTAGAGGTAGTTGCCGCCCCAGGCGATGGCCGCGCCGACGAGTGCCATGAGCAGGTTGCTGGCCGGTCCTGCCAGCCCCACGAGCAGCTCGCCTTTGCGGATGTCCTTGAAGTAGCGCGGGTTGTAGGGCACGGGCTTGGCGTAGCCGAAGATCATTCCGCCTGCGCCCAGCGCCGACAGCGCGATGAGTATGCCCGGCAGCACGACGGTGCCGAAGGGGTCGATGTGGGCCAGGGGGTTCAAGGTCAGGCGGCCGGCGTTTTTGGCCGTGGGGTCGCCCAGCTTGTGGGCCATGAAGCCGTGCGCGCACTCGTGCAGCACGATGGCCGGCACGAACGCCACGATCATGAGCACGATCTGGATGGCCTGTTGCAAGATGCTGCCCGTCATCAGGCACTCACCCCCGCTTCCTTCAGCTCGACTTCCACCTTCGCGGACAGTTCGAGCCATTCTTCCTCGTCGTGTGCCATGCGTGCCTTCAACTCGTTGTACTCGGACAGCGCTGCCTCGAAGCGCTCGTGGTCGGCGTAGAGGGTCTCGTCGGCCATCAGCGCGACCAGCTCGGCGTTGCGGGCCTCGTCGCGCGGCATGCGCTCCTCCAGCTCGGCCAGGCGCGCGCGCTCGTTTTTGAGCTTGCGGTAGACCGCGTTGCGGGCCTCGGCCTCGGCGCGCTTCTGCTCGCGGGTCTTGGGCGCCGAGCCCTTCGTGGCCGCGCCCGCGTTGGCGTCGCGGCGGCCCTTCTTGTTCACGGGGACGCCCGCGCCGGCCCTGGACGCGCCGCCCGCTTCACCCGCCGCGCCCGCGCCGCCGCCGCGCCCGCCTTCACCTTCACCGCCACCTGCCGCACCTGCGCCCGGCGCGTCGGAGTTCAAGCTCGTGTCGCGGCGCGAGAGCCTGCGGTTGGCCTCCTCGGCCGTCATCGTCGAGTTGCCGGAGATATCGGTGCGCCCGGACTTGTAGAGGAAGTAGTCGTAGTCGCCCTGATAATCGGTCAAGACGCCGTCTTCGATGTAGAGCACGCGGTCGGCGATGCGGCGGATCAGGTGCTCGTCGTGGCTGATCAGCACGATCGTGCCCTCGAAGCTCTTCAGCGCCTGCTCCAGCACGTCCACGCTCGATATGTCCAGGTGGTTCGTCGGCTCGTCCAGACACAGCAGCGGAGTGGGCTGCACGAGCATCTTCGCCAACGCCAGGCGCGCCTTCTCGCCGCCGGAAAGCACCGAGACCTTCTTGTCCACGTCGTCGCCGTGGAAGAGAAACGCGCCCAGCAGGCTTTGGACCTGGGTGCGCGTCCAGCCGGGCGCCGCGGCGTCCAGCTCGGCGAACACGGTCTTCTTCAAGTCGAGCTCCTCGAGCTGGTGCTGGGCGAAGTAGCTCACGTGCACATGGGTGCCGTTCACCAGCCGCCCGCTCGTAGGCTTCTCCACGCCCGCCACCATCTTCAGCAGCGTGGACTTGCCCGAGCCGTTGGGCCCCACGAGCGCCACCTTCTCGCCGCGCCAGATGTTGAGGTCCAGCCCGTCGTAGACCGTCTTGTCGCCGTAGACCTTGCGCACGCCCTCCAGGTGCATGACGCACTCGCCGGTGCGCTTTGGCTGGGGGAAGGTGAAGTGGACGGGCTTGCGCTCGTCGGGGATGACGATGCGCTCGATGCGCTCGAGCTTCTTCACCCTGTCCTGGACCTGCTTGGCCTTGGTCGCCTTGTAGCGGAACTTCTCGACGAAGGCCTCCATGTGGGCGATTTCCTTGTCCTGGGCCTCCTTCATGGCGATGAGCTGCGCGCGGCGCTCGGCGCGTTGGCGCAGGAAGGCGTCGTAGTTGCCGGTGAAGACGTCGAGCTTGCCGTTGGCGATGTCGGCGACGTGGTCGACGATGGCGTTCATGAAGGCGCGGTCGTGGCTGACCACCAGCACGGCGCCGCGGTAGCTTTTGAGGAAGTTCTCCAGCCAGCGCACGCTCTCCAGGTCGAGGTGGTTGGTGGGCTCGTCGAGCAGCAGCAGGTCCGGCTCGCGCAGCAGCAGCTTGGCCAGCGAGATGCGCATCTGCCAGCCGCCCGAGAACTCGTCGGTGGAGCGGGCCATGTCCGCCTCGTGAAAGCCCAGGCCGAAGAGCACGCGGTGCGCCTGGCTTTCGATGTTGTAGCCGTCGCGGGCCTCGAAGCGCGTGCGCAGGGCGCCGTACTCGTCGAGCAGGGCCGGCGCGGATGCCTCGTCGGCGCTTTCCAGGGCGGCCTCCAGCTCGGCCAGGCGCTCGCCCATGTGCGCGACGTCGGCCACCGAGGTCATGACCTCCTCGAGCACGCTGCGCCCGTCCATCTCGATGGACTCCTGCTCCAGGTAGCCCGGCTTGACGTTTCTGGCGAAGGTGACCAGGCCGGCGTCGGGCGTGTCGAGGCCGGCGATGATGTTCATCATGGTCGTCTTGCCCGCGCCGTTGGGCCCCACGAGCGCATAGCGGTCGCGGTCCTCGATGCGCAGCGAGGCCTCGGAGAAGAGGGTGCGCGCGCCGTAGGTTTTCGAGATTTTATCGACGTTCAAAATCATGCGCACCATGGTACACGAGGCGCGTTTGACCGAGGTGCCTTGCGTCCCATCGTCACAGATTCGGCAAAGAGGGGGCGGGCAACGGGGCGGCGCACAGGGGCAGCGGGGGGAGCGACGCTTCCTCCTACGGCAGGCCCGGCGGGTCCTTTCCCCCGTTTTCGACGTGAGGATATGGTGCGCATGCCCAAATATGTTGTAATTACAACATATGCGACGAACAAGGCGGCGTATAACATCCCACAACGCCACGATGCGGCAGCAAGGAGCCGAACGGGCGAAAGCCAAGAAGACAAGAGCCGAAAAAGGCACAGCATGAATCCGGGAGCCAGAGGCCGGGCGAGAGAGCCGGGGGCACACCGGCGAACACGAGGAGAGGAGCCGCCATGAAGAGGCGCATCATCGAGATAGACCGCGACAAGTGCAACGGGTGCGGCGCGTGTGCAAGTGCGTGCCACGAAGGCGCGATCGGCATGGTGAACGGCAAAGCCGAGCTGCTGCGCGACGACTACTGCGACGGCTTGGGCGACTGCCTGCCCGCCTGTCCGACCGGCGCCATCAGCTTCGTGGAGCGCGAGGCGGCCGCCTACGACGAGGCTGCGGTGCTTGCGGCCCAGAAGGCAAAGCGCGCGCATGGTGAAGCGGCGAGCGGCGCGGGAGCCGCGCCACAGGGATGCCCCGGAAGCCGCGCGCGTGAAATCTCGCATGCGGCGCCGGAAGAATCCGCCGCCGAGCCGGGCGCCGCGGCGCAGCCCAGCCGCCTGCAGCAGTGGCCCGTGCAGATCAAGCTCGTGCCCACGCGCGCGCCCTACTTCGACGGAGCCAAGCTGCTGGTGGCCGCCGACTGCACGGCATTTGCCTACGGAGCCTTCCACGAGCGCTTCATCAAAGACCACATCACCCTCGTGGGCTGCCCCAAGCTCGACAACGAGGACTACTCGGAAAAGCTCGCCGAGATCATCCGCGAAAACGACATCGAGAGCGTGACCATCGCGCGCATGGAGGTCCCCTGCTGCGCGGGGCTGGAGCACATGGTGAAGGCAGCCCTGCAGGCCAGCGGGAAGTTCATCCCGTGGCAGGTCGTCGTCATCTCCATCGACGGCGAGGTCGTGGGCTAGCCCTCTCCTTCGCCCGCATCGCCGACCCGCATCCAGCGCACGAGCCGCTCTCAGCGCGCGATACGGCAGGCGGGAATGCGCGTCCGGCAGGCGCCTTTCACCGGTCCATTGCCGACGCTTGCGGCGTCCCATGTTCTTCACCGACGGTTGCGGCGCCCCATGTTCTTGCGCGTGCCCACCGCAGACCCGCGCCGCGCCG
>CAVAWX010000006.1:0-41414 GCA_963592385.1 Acidaminococcaceae bacterium
GCGGTGCCCACGTTCGTATTGTTCGTGTACGAGATCGTGTAGTCCTCGCCCTCGACAAGGACGATGTCGCCGGTCGAGGTGGCGTGGGTCACGGTCGCGGTGGGGTTGCACGCGCTGCCGGTGTAGGTGAACGAGCTCGGGTCAAACGCCACTGAAATGGCCGAATCCGAAACCGTGCCGCCCTTCACCACGACCTGCGCGGTGGAACTCTTGCCGCCCGCCGTGCACGTGATGGTCGTGATGCCGGCGGCGCTGCCCGCGACGGTGTAGCCCTGCGGGTCCACGGTGGCAACCGCGGGACTCGACGAGGTCCAGTGCGCATACCAGGAACCGTAGGCGGGCATGGCGCTCGCAGTCGCCGCCGTCGTCTCGGAAAATCCCAGCGACGCCGTCGAAGGCGTGACGGAGAGGGCGGTGATGTCCGAAGCGGACGTCGATGCCGACGAGACGGCGCTCGTCCACGTATAGGAGTCGTAAGTGGTGTCCGTGCCCGCCTCGCCTGCGGGATCCCACTCGGTGTGCCATTCACCGCCCGAGGGGTTGGCCTTGAACCAGGCGTCGCTCTTCAGAAAGTAGGTGGTTGCAGGCGTCTGGTCGAAACCCCCGTCGACATACTCCGAAGAAGATGAGTCGTAATAGAGGGGATCGTCGTGCGTCACGTCGACGTTGTACCAGTTGCCGTTCACCTTCACCCGGTTCCACTCGTGCCCGGAACCGTCTATCCATTGCTCGACGCGGGTGCACTCGAGGCCGAGGCGCTGCATGGCCGCCTGGAAGGCCTCCGAGTACCCCTCGCAGACGGGTTTTTTGTCCACGACCGCGCCGTAGGCGTTCCACGGGTTGGGACCGTAAGTGCTGAGCCCCTTGTTCGCCGCTTCCATGTTGTAGCAGCAGTTGCGCACGAGCCAATCGTGCACGGCCTTCACCTTGTCCACCGTCGTGGCATTGGGCGGCACCCACGACATCAGCTCGTCTATGCCCGCGTTGTACTTGGTGACCATGCCGGGAATCTCCGAGGCCTTGTAGGCTAGGGTGAAGCGCACGGAGGTGAGGAAATATTCGCCGGTGCTGGTTTTCGTATATCCATACACACATCTATTGCCCAGATAGAAGAAGTCGGGGAAAGCTTCCACGCAGGCATAGGCAAGCTTCGCCCCGGCCTCGTAGTCGGAGATACAGAGGTCTGTGAAATCGACGACGACATATTCGACGCCTTCTTCGACGGTGATGCCCTCGCCTGTGCCCGCCAGGGAAAACGCCCTGTTCACGCGCTGCCTGATGATGTCTTCGCAATCGGCAGCCGTCGAGGATGCAGTGCCCGTGGAGCGTAGGCCGAAGCCGGAGTTTTTCCCGGTATCGACCAGCTCGGCTTTCGACTCAGGTTCGGGCTCGGGCAGCGCCGAACCTTGATAGAAGCCGGGCGCTATCTCTTTTTGCCCGCCGTCGCCTTGCGCCCAGGCGGCTCCTCCCAAGGCGAACGCGCAGGCACATGCCGCCGCGAGCGCAACAGCGACCAGCGCGGATACGACAATGCGGGTGGATGTTCTCGAAGGCGTCATGGCGTGTGCCCTTCTCTTCTGCAACGCGACGGCGCTGCACGACGGCCCCGTTACACATTTGAAAGACTTTACCATCCGGCGCACGCCGCCAAGGGGCATGGCGCCCCTGTTTGCCGCAGACGCGAGACAGAGACATGGCCTGCGGCTTTCTCGTGCAGTCCGTCGATTACGAGATTTGCAGACGGCTGCTCGCGAAGATGTCAACCCGTCGCTTGCGGGGTTTCGGCCACGGCATCGGCGCTCGGCGCGATGGCGCGGGGCAGGGGGATGGCCGCGGCGATGGCGGCCGCGGCGATCATGATGACGACGCCGCGCAGGGGAAAGCACATGAGCAAAAGCAGCGCCGCCATGACGGGCTGGCGCATGACGGCACCCATGCAGCCGGCAGTGCACGCAGCCACGCACGAGACCGGGTCGGCACCCGTGAGCAGGGAACACCCGTAGCCGACGCTGACGCCGGCGAAGATGAGGGGGAAGAAGTGCCCGCCGCGCCAGCCCATGTGGATGCAAAACGGGGTGAGCGCCGCCTTCACGAAGCCGGTCGCGACGAGGACGCCCGCAGGAATGGACAGGTAGGACTCCATGAGCATGTGCGACTGCTCCTCGCCCGCAAACATCGCGTAGGGCAGCACCATGCCGCAGGCGGCCAGCACGAGGCCCGCCGCGACGGCCTTCACGATGGGGCGCTCGCCCAGCCGCGCCGAAAGCCTTCGCGTGGCCGCGCCCGATGCGTGAAAGACCCAGCCGCAGGCGCAGCCGACGAGCGCGAGGGGGACCGTCAGCGCCAGCTCGAGGCCGCCGGCGTCCATGTTGGTGAAGCGGGGCAGCCCCATGCCGCCGCCGAAGAGGTCGCCCAGGATGATGAAGGCGCCGAGCGCGCCGACCACGGCGCAGAGGTAGACGAAGGTTTTCTGCGCGCGGGGCAGGCTGATCTCGATGCCGCCATCAGCAGCATCGGCAGCATCGGCAGCATCGGCAGCGTCGGCATCCGCTTTCGCGCGCCCTGCAAGCGGGGCGACGAACCCGTAGAACGGCGCCGTGAACACCGCCGTGAGCGCCGCCTGCGTGCCGAGCATGGTGAGCTTGCGGAACTCGCCCCCGAAGCGGCGCATCCTGTCGCCCACCCAGGTGCACAACCCCGCGATCACGCCGGTAAGGCCTGCTTCCGGACCTATGGAGCCGCCGAAGAGCAGCGGCAGCAGCGCCGCCACCGACAACTTCCCCATGCCCTCGTAGGAGTAGCGCCCCTCTTCCTTCACCTTGCCCATGACCACGGACAGCTCCTCGGGGCGCGCGCCCGTCTTCGCGTCGAAGGCGCCGATGACAAGCCCGCCCAGAAGGCACAGCGCGAGCGGATAGGGCACGCACCCGAACGGTCCTGACGCGAGCGCCGGCGCCCACCCGGAGATCGCCTGCCCCAAAGCGGCCGGCACCGTGCTCCACAGAAAGTCGATGCCAATCCCCATGAGGAAGAAGAACAGCCACACGAAGGCGCCCGCGAGCGCGCCCGTGACCACGACGCACACGACGAAGAGCACGCGGTTGAAGGGTTTGGCGAAATTCGGCACTGCTGCTCTCCCCCTTCCTCTTCTCGAGCCCGGCGGCGGACTCCCGGCAGAACTCGGCGAAACTCGGAGAAACCCGTTTTGCTAGCGCCGAGGCGCACGCGTGCGACGACGGTGCACGGCACACGCGATAGCCGCAACCACAGCGGCGGCTACGGCCACAAGGCCCGCGACGGCCAAGGTGGCAAACGCCGCATCCCCCGTCGAGGCCGTGCTCTTTGCGGCGGGGCTGTCCGCAGCCGGCGCCTGCTTCGCGGCGCCGTAGGCCGCATCGAAGGCCAGCGAGTCCGTGGCGGCGTTCACCGTCGTGGAATCGGGCGTGGTCTTCACCAGCGTGGCCTTGTAGTCTGCGCCCGCCAGGGCAAGCGTCTCCTGCGCAGCGGGCAGCGCGTCTGCAAGCTCGTCTTTCTTCTCCTGGGAAAGCCACATGGCGCCCTCGTCCACGCCGGCGCCGTCGGCGCTGGTCACGGCCACGTCGAGCGCCTCTTGCGCCCGCGCGATAGCCGTCTCGAGCGCGCTCAGCTCCTCCACGCTCGCCCAGCTGCGCAGCTCGGAAAACCCTTTCACGGACAGGTTGTCCACCTGCGCGTCGGCGTCTTTCGCGGAGATGGCCGCCGTCACTTCCGTCCAGTCGCGCCAGCTCGTCTGCGCATCCGCGCCCGCCACCGAGCCGGCCGCCGTGTCCGCGCCGTCGGCCGAGGCCGCCGCGGCCGTCGTGCCCGTCCAGCTCTCGCCGGCGTTCACCTTCGCCTCAAAGCCGTTTTTCGCGGAGCTGAGGACCGCGCCCTGGTACCACTTGCCGTCGTCGGAACAGCGTTGGGTCGTGACCACGGCATAGCGCTGCCCGGCGCGCATGCACACCCAATCGTCTTCGGCAAGCGTCGCGCGATGATAGCCGCCGTACTCGTAGACGTCGGTGAACGAGTAGGCGAGCGTCGCATGCTCGGCGTCCGTAGGTCCTGTCGCCTCGGCGTCGAGCAGGTAGACCTGGTAGTTCACCGTGGTGTTGGGCCGGAAGGTGGTGCAGCCCAGCGTGCGCAGCGCCATGTCGCCTTTCGCGGTGAAGACGTTGGCCGAGCTCGTGGGCACGTCGTAGGAGTTCACGACCGCCTTCTCGCCGAGGAGGTAGTCGTACTGGTCGATGTAGTACTCGGCCGTGTCGCCGTAGGAGTTCAAGTCGAAGTCGAAGGTCTCGAAATACGAGACCGAGCGGTCGTAGTAGGACAACCAGAAATACCCCGTGTGCTGGCCGTCTTCCACGATGCCCCAGTCGTCGTTGTTCGGGAAATCCTCGCTTTGCGCGCCCCAGCTGTTGCGCACGAGCCACGCCCCGTTTTCGGGCGGGATGTACTCCTTGCCGTCGTTGAAGTTGGTCTTGGGGTAGTTGTCGTCGAAACCCACGATGCACACGGCGTGGTTGGCCTCGTTGGCGTCGCAGTTGTAGTAGGAGGCGGTGTCCGCGTTGTAGTAGCCGTCGAAGGCGGTGAAGGCGCATGCCACGCCCCGCCCGCGCTCGCAGATCTCCTTTTTGATGGCGGCCACCGCGCTGAGGTCCGTGTGGTCGTAGTCGCCGTTTTTCAGAATCGACGTGGCGGGCAAGACGTTGCCGTCCTCCAGGTTCATCAGCGAGGCGTTCCACAGGGAATCGTCGACCGACCAGTCGGTGTAGACCTTCTTGCCGTCTGCGCCCTCGTAGTTGCCCGCCCAGTTCAGGCGTTTGACGGTCTGCCCGGCCTTCTCGCGCTCGTCAACCTGGTCTTGGGTGAGGTAGAGCTTCTCGGTCTCGCCGGCCGCGCCGCCCTCCTTGGGCACCTCGCACTCGATGAGGCCCTCCTTGTTGCGGTAGGGCGCGTCCGACTCGAGCACAGGCCCGATCCCCGCGGACAGGATGGTCGAGCCGTAGACGGTCTGGCCGCCCAAGTCGAGCGCCGCGTTGGGGTCGGTCCCGTCGCTGTGGAAGCCCTCGCCTGCCTGCGCGGCGCCGACGACGCTTTCAGGCGCCCCGCCGTCGCGGTAGGCCGCGCGCACGAGCTGCAGCTCGGAAAGGTCGAGGTCGTCTGTCGCGGCCGTCGTGCCCCTCTCGGACAAGATGCTCGTCTCGCTGGCCGCGCATATGGAAAACGACCAGCACGTCCCCCACGGCTGCTGCCGCTTCACGGAGGCGACCACGCTGTCGGACCTGTCGCCGTCGCCGTCGGGGTCGCGCAGGTCGTAGCTGGAGGGCAGGCCCTCGAAGGCCTCGGCGGCATCGCTTGCGGCAGAGGAAGCCGATGCGTCCGTGCCCGCGTTGTCGGAGGCAGCGTAGGCGCTCGGCTGCGCCGTGCCCGCCTGCGCTTCGGCATATGCCTGCTGCCAAGACGCGTTCTCGGCAGTGTCGGCATCATCGGCCGTGGCCGTCGAGGCGCACAACGCCCCCGTCGAGAGCAGCAGCCCGCCTGCCAGCAGCGTGCACAGCGCACGCCCCGGGGAAAGGCGGGCACGCCGCGCGTCTTTCACCGCGCCCATCGCCGCGCCCGCGCCCTTCGCCGCGCCCTCCGGCGCCAGCTCCGCCGCGGCCACATCCTTCACCACGCTCTTCTCCGTTTCCTGCCCGTTCATATGCTCCTCCTAGCCCAAGCCCAGCCAGCTCGACACGATGGGCACCCAGCCCATGACCCAGATGATGGCGATGAGGACCGGGATGCCCCACGCGCACCACAGCTTCGCCCACGCGGGGAACTTCAACCCGCGCCCGGCGTCGGCTTCGGCCAGGAAGTTCTCCCAGCCCCAGCCCAGTTTCCGCGTGCAGAAGACGACGAACACGAGCCCGCCCAGCGGCAGGACGTTGTTGGAGACGATGAAGTCCTCGACGCTTTGGATGTCGCCGATGCCCGGCACCTGGACGCCGGAGAGCACGTTGAAGCCGAGGGCGCACGGCAGGCTCAAGACGACCAGCAGCGCGCCGCACACCACGACGCCTTTCTTGCGCGACCACTCCCAGCGGTCCATCACCCACGAGACGTTGCTCTCGAACACGGCGATGACGGTGGACAGCGCGGCAAAGGACATGAAGACGAAGAAGAGCGTCCCCCACAGCATGCCGAGCGGCATCTGCCCCAGCACGACGGGCAGGGTCTGGAACACCAGCGACGGCCCGCTCGTCGGGTCCACGCCGTAGGCAAAGCAGCTGGGGAAGATGATGAGGCCGGCCATGACGGCCACGCAGGTGTCGAGGATGACGGTGGTCACGGCCTCGCCCGTCAGGCTGCGCTCGCGCCCGATGCGGCTGCCGAATATCTCCATGGAGCCCATGCCGACCGACAGGGTGAAAAACGCCTGCCCCATGGCCGCGAAGGCCGCCTCGCCGAAGGTCGAGAGCTGCTCTTGGGGCGTGTTGCCGGCGAAGAGGTGCGAGAAGTCGGGCATGAGGTAAAACGACAGCCCCTCGCCCGCGCCCGGCAGCGTGACGGCGCGCACGATCAGCACGAGCATGATGGCGAACAGCGCGATCATCATCACCTTCGTCACGCGCTCGACGCCTTTTTGCAGGCCGATGGCGCACACGGCGACGGCGATGGCCACCGAGACGGCCATCCAGAAGACCATCTCGGAGGGGCTGGCCGTCATGGCCGCGAAGGCCTGCTCGGTCACGGAAGCGTCCACGTTGGTGAAGGCGCCGTCGGCGAACTTGAAGATGTAGGCGATCATCCAGCCGCACACCGTCGTGTAGAACATGAGCAGCACGAACTGGCCGATGATGCCGACCCAGGAAAACCACTTGAAGCTTTTGCCCGAGGGCAGCACGTGGAAGGCGCGGGCGACGGAGCGCTGGCTGGCGCGGCCCACGGCGAACTCCATGATCATGACGGGCAGGCCCATGACGGCCAGCGCCACGAGGTACAAGACGATGAACGCGGCACCGCCGTACTCGCCCGTGATGTAGGGGAAGCGCCAGACGTTGCCCAGGCCGATGGCGCAGCCCGCCGCCACCATGATGAAGCCCAGGCGGCTGCGGAAATGCTCGCGGTCTCCGTCCGTCGCTGCCGTGTGCTGCGTGTGTGCCATGCCCTTGCCGCCCCTTCTTTTCGTGAAACCCCGTATGCGCCGCGCGGGAAAGCGCCTTTGCGAGAAAGCGCCTCGCCGGTGCCGCCTCGTGCCTGGCCGGCGCCGCGTCGCGCGTCAAGACAACGGGGGATTGTCGCCTACATGCTCCACATATATCCGACGCCGCGCACGGTTTCCAGCCGAGCGGCAAGCTGGGTGCCGAGTTTGGCGCGCACGCGGCGCACGTGCACGTCCACGGTGCGCGACCCGCCGTAGTAGTCGAAGCCCCACACGCGCGAGAGCAGCACGTCGCGGGAGAAGACGTGGCCGGGATGCGTGACGAGGAAGGCCAGCAGCGCGTACTCCAGATAGGTGAAGTCCACCGGCTCGCCGTCTACCTTCACCTGGTAGGTGGACAGGTTGATGGACATGCCGTCGACGGAGATGTGGTCGCTTGCCGCGCTCGACTGGCCCGGCCACAGCAGGCGGCGCAGGCGCACGCCCAGCTCGTCGGGGTCGAAGGGGCAGACGATGAAGTCGGCACGTGCCGTGGCCGGCAGGCGCAGATGCGCCACGCACTCGCGCGGCACGGCCAGCAGCGCGGCCAGCTCGGGGTGCTCGTCGAGCAGCTTCTCGACGGCGACGGTGCCCCTCTCGAGGGCCTGCGCGGGCAGTGCGCACACGAGGCAGTCCACCTGCGCGGCGACCGCCTCCATCTCCGCGCTGCGGCACGTGGAAAATCCCACGTCGAGCGCATCGACGGCCGCGGCATACGGCGCGGCGGACGCCTCGCTGCCATGCACCAAGACGATTTGCTTGCGTTGTCCGTCCACGTCCACTCCCCTCCTTTCTCGATGCGCCCTTAGAGCCTCGGGTAGAGGCAGTCGAGCTCGAACGGGGTGACCTGGGCGCGGTAGCGCTCCCAGTCGGCGCGCTTGTTGGCCACGATGTAGCGGTGCATGTCCTCGCCGAGCACCTCCTTCATCAGCTGCGAGCCCTCGAAGGCGTCGATGGCCTGCCCGAGGTCTTGCGGCAGCAGCTGAAAGCCCGCCGCGGACAGCTCGCCGGGGCCCATCGCGGAGATGTCCACCTCGTTTTGCGCGGGCAGCTCCAGGCCGTCCTCGATGCCCTTCAGGCCGGCGCCCAGCAGCACGGCGAAGGTGAGGTAGGGGTTGCAGGCCGAGTCCGGGCTGCGCAGCTCGAAGCGCGCCGAGGCCGCCTTGCCCGGCTTGTAGCTGGGCACGCGCACAAGCGCGCTGCGGTCGTGGCCGCCCCAGTTCACGCAGGTGGGCGCTTCGTAGCCCGGCACGAGGCGCTTGTAGGAGTTCACGAACTGGTTGGTGATGAGCGTGTACTCGGGCGCGTAGGCGAGCAGCCCCGCCAAATAGTGCTTGGCCAGCTCGGACAGGCCCAGGCCCAGCGGGTCGGCCGCGTCGTGGAAGACGTTTTCACCGTCTGCGAACAGCGACTGGTGCACGTGCATGCCCGAGCCCGGCTCGTCGGCCAGCGGCTTGGGCATGAAGCTCGCGTAGACGCCGTGGCGCGCGGCCACCTCCTTCACCACGAGGCGATAGGTCATGACGGCGTCGGCCATGGAGAGCGCGTCGGAGAAGCGCAGGTCGATCTCTTGCTGGCTCGGGGCTATCTCGTGGTGCGAGTACTCGACGGGTATGCCCATCTTCTCCAAGGTGAGGATCGTGTCGCGGCGCAGGTCCGAGCCGGAGTCGAGCGGCGTGAGGTCGAAGTAGCCGCCGCGGTCGATGGGCACGGGCGCGGAGTCGTCTTCGAAGTAGAAGTACTCGACCTCCGGGCCGACGTTGAACTCGTAGCCCGCCTCGGCGGCCTTGCGCAGCATGCGGCGCAAGACGAAGCGCGGGTCGCCGTCGAAGGGGGCGCCGCCCGGGCGGTGGATGGAGCAGAACATGCGCGCCACGCCGTCGGTGGAGGGGCGCCAGGGAAGGATCTGGAAGGTGGAGGCGTCGGGCACGGCCAGCATGTCGCTTTCGGTCTCGCGCGCGAAGCCCTCGATGGACGCGCCGTCGAAACCCATGCCCTCGTCGAAGGCGGCCTCCAGCTCGTTGGGGGTGATGGCAAAGGACTTCATCTGTCCGAGCACGTCGGTGAACCACAGGCGGATGAAGTGGATGCTGCGCTCGTGGACGCTTTTCAGCACGTAATCGCGGTCTGCCGCGTTGGATTCAAACATCGCCTCGCCGAAACCTTTCTGTCGCACAACACGAGAAACCTACCATGACCCGCGCGGGGCATGACCCGAAAAAATACCGCGCCCATGTAAACGGCAGGTTACACGCAATGTGGGGTTCACGCAAAATCGCCGCGCAGCGCGTCGGCGTCGGCGCTGACGGCGCAGTTCACGCAAAATCGCCGGCATGCGCGCAAAGATGCGCCGCGCGAGCCGTATACTTTCGCGCATGGCAAAAATCGACCAGATAGAAGCGGTGAGCGACAAGCTCGCCGAGACGACCATCAAGGTGCTGCCGCGGCGCTGCCTCTACATGCGCAACTGGAACTCGAAGTGCCGCGCCTGCCTGAACGCGTGCCGCCACGACGCGATCAAGCGCATGGTGGGCCACATCGACATAGAGGACGCGACGTGCACGGACTGCGGGGCATGCGTGTCGGTGTGCCCCACCTCGACCATGCTCAGCTCGGCGCCGGACGCGGGCTCCATCGTGAAGAGCGCGCAGGCCTCGGCGGCCGCCTGCGGGGGCAACGCCTTGTTCATGTGCGCGCGCGACGCCGCCGCCGCGAGCATCGACACGAGCCGCGTCGTCGTGCTGCCGTGCCTGGACTACCTCGACGAATACCTGCTGGCCGGCCTTTTCGCCTACGGGGTGAAGGCCGCGACCCTCATGCGGCTGGGCTGCGGGGAATGCGAGCTGAACGGGCCGGCGCCGCGCTTCGAGCAGATGATCCACGAGCTGCGCGAGCTGTTCGAGCTGTGGGGCGTCGAGGGGACGCTGCGCCTGACGAAGAAGGTGCCCGAGGCGCTCGTGGTGAAGCACCAGGAGCGTTTCGCCAGCGTGGGCCAGGTGGGCCGGCGCGACGCGTTCAAGGACGCGGGCAACCAGATCGCGGGCTTCATCACCCAGGCCGTGGGCGAGAGCGTGGACAAGTACGCGGGGCAGGCGCCGAAGAAGAAGGGCGACGAGCGCGTGATCATACGCATGGAGGAGCGCTTCGACGTGGACACCTACCGCTCGGCGCGGCTGCTGAAGATGCTCGACCGCATCGGGACGCGCCCGCGCGGGCGGCAGGTGGACAGCCGTTTTTGGGCCGACCTGTCCATCGACGAGTCGCGCTGCCGTTACTGCGGGATGTGCGCCCAGAACTGCATCACGCAGGCGCTGCGTTTCGCCCAAGACGACGAGAAGGCGGGCACGCTCATCTTCCAGCCCGCGAAGTGCGTCGGCTGCCGGCTGTGCCACGACGCGTGCCTGTCACATGCCATGGTCTACAGCACCTCGGTGAAGGCCGACGACCTCGACGAGGGCGTGGTGAAGGTACTCTACGAGGACAAAAAGGACCCGCTGCTCAACCCGCTGCTGCCGCGGTGAGGGGTGCGGCAGGGGCGCGTAGGGCAGGGCGCAGGCATGGAAGGGTGAAGGCATGAGCGTTGACGAGCAGCTGAACGCGGCCGAGGTCGCAAGCATCCTGCGCATCGGGCGAAACGCCGTCTACGAGCTGGCCAAATCGGGCGAGCTGCCCTCGTTTCGCATCGGGCGCAAGCTGTTTTTCACCCTGAGCGGCATCGACGAGTTTTTGGCCGCGCGGCAGGCGCAGGGCGCAGGCGCGAAGGCCGGCGCGGGCGGCGCGGGGACAAAGGGCGCGGCCACCGCGTTGAATGGTGAACCGGACGGCGGCGCGGGCGGCGCGGCGCGGGCGGACGCCGGCTTCACCAGCGGAAACGCCGAGGCGGCCGGCAACTTCACCATCGCGGGCGACGGGCTGGTGGCCGACCTCTTCACCGGCGCCCTGCACGAAGCCGGGCTGCCGGCGACGCGCACGCAGACGACGAGCTACGACGGCCTGCGCGCCCTCTACGCGGGCACGGCGCACGTGGCCTTCACCCATCTCTACGACCACCGCTCCAACTCCTACAACACCCCCTTCGTGCAGCGCCTCGTGCCCGGGATTCCCCTGGTCGTCATGCACGTCGCCTCGCGAATGCAGGGCTTTGTCGTGGCGCGCGGCAACCCGAAGGGCATCGAGAGCTGGGCGGCGCTGCTGGAAAGCGGCGTGCGTCTGGCCAACCGCGCGAGGGGCTGCGGTGCGCGTGTCCTGCTCGACCAGCAGCTTCTTGCCCTCGAGGCGCGGGGCAGCATGGTCGAAGGCTACGACGAGGAACGCGCGAGCGGGCGGCTTGCGGCGGAGCTGGTTGCCTCGGGGCGCGCCGACGTGGCCGTCGGGACGCGCGCGCAGGCCGAAGTTTCGGACGCCTTGAGCTTCGTGCCCATGCAGCGCGAGTGGATAGACGTCGCCGTGGTGAAGACGGAAGCGACGAGGCCGCTCGTGCGGGCGATGAAGAAAATCGCCGCGGACACATCGTTTGCCCGGCGCCTGGCAGCGGCGGCGGATTGCGACACGGCCAACCTGGGGGCCATCGTCTACGAATGCTGAAGCGCGCTGCGCGGCGGAGGCGTTGCGGCAGCGCATGCAGCGGGATGAAGGGTGCTGCAAAAAAGCAAGCGCCGCGCAGCTCTCCCCCGCTCGCGCACGCGAGGAAAAACCGCACGGCACATGCAAAGACGCGCCCCCTCGAGGAGGCGCGTCCGGTATATGCGCGTTGTTCGGAGGATATGCGTTCTACGCGCGTTCTACTCGACGCCCACCATCACGTCGCTGGCCTTGATGATGGCCACGGCCTTGCCGCCTTCCTTCAGGCCGAGCGACTCGATGGCTTCGTTCGTAATGGAGCCGGAGACGCGCGCACCGCCGGCGAGCTCGATGCTCACGTGGCCGTTGACAGCGCCCTCCTTCACCTTCACCACCGTGCCGGCCAGCTGGTTGCGCGCCGACAGGCCCGCGATCTTGTCGGTCGCGAACATGACGCTCGTGGCCTTGACGACGGCCCAGGCCTTCTTGCCGGCCTCCAGGCCGAGGTCCTTGATGGACTCCATCGTGATGTCGGCCTTGACGGTCTCGCCGCCGACCTCGATGCTGACGACGCCGTTGACGGCACCTTCCTTGACGTTGGAGATGGTGCCCTCGAGCTGGTTGCGTGCAGAGATCTTCATGGTAAAGCTCCTTTGCTTTCTCGTGTGCGCCGCGCCCCTTTGGCGCGGTGCGGTTCGTGTCCTTGCGAAAAGAACTATGACAGGGCAAGGCGCGGGGAGAGGGTGCAGGGCGCGAAGTTCACAACTTGCGTCCCTGTTCGTCCCGTTTCGTCCCGATTCGTACTTTTCACGATGAAAAACAGCTTGCGCGTGCTTCTTGCGCACATATATAGGAGTCGTGAACGTCCCAAGACGCTCGGAGGGTCGTGCGCCTGCGCGGGAATCCATGTGCGCCCGCACGCAGGTTCACGCGCGCACGTAGCAGTCGTAGCGTATGGCCTTGCCGGACAGCGAGTAGTCGGGCTTCCTGCCCGCGAGCGCCGCTCCCTTGGCCGGGCGCTTCACCACGACCTTCCTCGGGCGGGCCGCAAGCGCCGCGTCGAGCAGGGCCGCCTCGTCGTCGCAGGGGCGCTCGAGGCGCTGGAGCAGCTGAAACTTCTTCTTCACCGCCGCGCTCTTTTCCCGCACGGGAAACATCGGGTCGAGCAGGACCACGTCGGGCGGCGCGGGCAGGGCGGCAAGCGCGGGGATGCTGTCGCGCTCGTGCACGCGCATACGCGAGGCGGCCGCATGCAGGGCGGGGTCGGCAAGTGCGCGGGAAAGCGCGTCGGAGAGCAGCGCGGCGATGGTCGGGTCGCGCTCGTAGAGGTCCACGGTGAAACCGGCCGACGCCAAGAGGAAGGCGTCGTCGCCCAGGCCGGCCGTCGCGTCGAGCACGGAAAGCGGCGAGGCGGCGGACTTGAGCTTCGCCGCGCGCACCACAAGCTCGCGGGAGACGGCATGCGGCGCGGCGCGGCGGGCAAGCGAGGAGAAGTCGGCGCGCAGCTCGAGCGTGCCGTCCGTGAGGAACAGGCCGCGCTCGTCGCGGGCCAGATGGGGGGCGGGGGCGGCGTCATCGGGGGCGGGGGCGGCGTCCGCGCGGGAAGGGGCGGCGTCGCGGGCATCCGCGTTCACCCGCGCGGGGGCGGCGTCGCAGCCGGGGGCGGCGTCACGGGCAGTGGATTCACGCGACGCGTCCGCACGCGCCCCCGCATCCGCCGCCATGTCGCGAGCCGCCCCCACTGGCATGCAGGCCTAGTCGTCGAAGTCGAGCATGGAGAGGTAGCGCTCGCCGGTGTCGGGCAGCACGGCGACGATGTTTTTGCCCGCGAACTCCTCGCGCTCCGCCAGACGCGCGGCGGCCTCGGCGGCAGCACCGGCCGAGATGCCGACGAAGATGCCCTGCTCGCGCGCGAGGCGCTTCTGGCGCTCCATGGCGTCTGCCGAGGAGATGTGCACGATCTCGTCGTAGAGGTCCTGGTCGAGGATGTCGGGGATGAAGCCCGGCATGATGCCCTGGATCTTGTGCGGGGCGTTCTCGCCGCCCTCGAGTATGCGCGACTCGTCGGGCTCGACGGCGAACAGCTTCACGTCCGGGTCCTGTTCGCGCAGGTACTTGCCCGTGCCCGTCAGGGTGCCGCCCGTGCCGACGCCCGCTACGAAGGCCGCGACCTCGCCGTCGGTGTCGCGCCAGATCTCCGGGCCGGTCGTCTTGTAGTGGGCCTCGACGTTCACCTCGTTCACGAACTGCCCGGGCGCGAAGCTGTTGGGCGTGGCCTCGAGCAGCTTGGCGGCCTCCTCGTTGGCCAGGGGCACGCCGCCGTCCACGAGGCGCAGCTCGGCGCCGTAGGCCTGGATGAGCTTGCGGCGCTCGACGGACATGGTGTTGGGCATGAAGATGATGGTCTTCAGGCCGTAGGCCGCACCGATCATGGCCAGCCCGACGCCGGTGTTGCCCGAGGTGGACTCGATGATGACGGTGTCGGAGTCGATCTCGCCCTTCTCCAGCCCGTCGTCGATGATGGCCTTCGCGATGCGGTCTTTCACCGAGCCGCCGGGGTTCGTGTACTCGAGCTTGCCGTAGACCTTCGCCTGGCCGCCCACCTCGAGCTTCACCAGCGGCGTGTTGCCGATCAGCTCGTCGATGCGGTTGAGCGCTTTCACTGCCATGTTCTTCACCCTTCCTTTGCGTGGTCGTCGCGCACGCGGGCCGAGTCGAGTGCCGCATGCGCCCTTCGGCCTCTCTTCGCCGAAAGCATGCCGCGCATTATTTGCCCTGATGCGCGCCCTGTCAAGTAAATTCCTAGTATTTTGCTAGGAATTTACTTCCGGCAGCTCGCGCACCTTGGCCCACAGGTCGCCGGGCAGCTCGCCTGCCCCCTCGTCAGCAGATGCGCCCATGCCGTGCGCCGCGAGGAAGAGCCGGACATGCGCGTCTTTCACCAGCGAAAGCCCGGCGCCCATGCCGTGCGCCGCGAGGAAGAGCCGGCCGGGCGCGTCTTTCACCAGCGAAAGCCCGGCCACGCCCGTCTTTGCGCGGTAGGGCTTGGACATGCCGCCGTCGATGCAGATGAAGCGCCCGCCGCATTTCGCGCAATCCTCGCCGTCTTTCACCTTCACCGGCACGTGGCCGCAGACGATGCGCGCGCGCTCGGCGTCCATGCCGAAGTCCTCGAAGATGCGCGCGAGCACCTCCGCGTCGCCGCACAGCGTGTAGAAGGGGTTTTTCGCCTCCTTGCGCGAGGCCTTGTCCGCGATGTAGTACAGCTCGAAGGTGGCCATCTTCGACTTGGCGAACAGCGGCGAGCCCGGGCCCAGCCACAGGTACCACAGCATGTCGAGGGCGCGCGTGCGCTCGGGGCCGTCGCAGGCGGTGAAGGCGGCGCGGACCTGCGCATCCACGGCGTCGAAGAGGGCGCGGCCCTTGTAGCGGCGGCCGAAGAGCTCGACTTCCTGCAGGCGCCCGTCGGCGCAAAGCGGCACGCAGGCGTGGAAGAGCAGCAGGTCGCCGCACACTTTGTAGAGGCTGCCGCGCTCGAGGAAGACGCGGATGTGGCGCTGGAGCTTCTCGCAGCCGGTGAAGGCCGCGCACAGCGCGTCGAGCACCTCTTGCTCGGCGGCGCTCAGGTGGCAGGGGTCGACCGCGTCCACCGTGGGAAAGACGGGGTCGAGCAGCTCGTGGGCCTGGCCGTCGAGCTCGAGCGTGGCGTGCGCGAAGTCGACGCGCGCGAGCAGGTTGCGGTCGTCTAGGCCGAAGGAGGGGTTGCGCGCGATCAGGGCGGCCTCGACCTTGAACTGGATGATGGCCATCGCCTTCTGGATCTTCACGTGGCGCGTCTGCTCGGCCGCCGAAAGCGCGGGCGAGCCTTTCAAGCCGAAGGCGGCGCAGGGGTCGTCGGCGTAGGCGGCCAAGGCGAACTCGGAGAGGGCCGACAGGTCGATGCCGTAGACGTCTTCGAGCACCGAGAGGTTGCCGTAGCGCGCGCAGATGCGCACCACGTGCGCGATGCAGCCCGCCTGGCCTGCCGCCGCGCCCATCCACACGATGTCGTGGTTGCCCCATTGGATGTCGGCGTGCTCGGCCGCGGCGAGCATGTCCACGACCGCGTCGGGCGCAGGACCCCGGTCGTAGACGTCGCCCAGGAAGTGCAGGGCGCCCAGGCCGCCCGCGCAGGCGCGGGCGCTGGCGACGATGCGCGAGGCCTGCTCGTGTTCGCCGTGTATGTCGGAGAGGAACAGCTCGAGCGGGCCGTCGAAGGGCGCGGGCTCCCCCTTCACCGTGCCATCCGAGGGTGCCGCCGCGTCCGCCGGGGGCGTGACTGCCGCTGTGTCCGCCGAGGGCGTGGCCGCCTCCGCCGTCGTCTTCACCGTGCTCTGTGCCGTCGCGTCCATAGACCCGTGCGCCTCCTGTCAGATGCCGTCTCGCGATATCGCCTTATTCTATCGAAGCGATACGCCGTATACTCGACGCCGACTATTCATGTGGATGAAAAACACGCGGCGCGAGAAAGCGCGAGGAAGCCGACGCGCGAAACCGCGAGGGCGCGGAAGGCACGAAAACCACGAAAGGGCACGCATGGGCAAGGCGAAGGTCTACATAGACGGCCAAAGCGGGACGACCGGCCTGCAGATAGTGGAGCGCATCGAGGCGCGCGACGACGTGGAGCTGCTGCGCATCGACGAGGACAAGCGCCACGACGCCGAGGCGCGCCGTGCGCTGATCGCCGCCGCCGACGTCGCCTTTCTGTGCCTGCCCGATGCGGCCGCCCGCGAGGCCGTGGCGCTGGCAGAGGGCACGGACACCTGCATCATCGACGCCTCGACGGCGCACCGCACCGCGCCCGGATGGGTCTACGGCTTTCCCGAGCTGGGCGCCGGGCAGCGCGCGCGCATCGCCGCCTCCACGCGCATCGCCAACCCGGGATGCCACGCGACGGGCTTCATCGCCTGTGTTGCGCCGCTCGTGGCCTGCGGCCTGCTGCCCGCCGACTACCCCCTCTCCTGCTGCTCGCTCACCGGGTATTCCGGCGGCGGCAAGGCGACGATCGCCGCCTACGAGGATGCGGGGCGCGGCGGGGAGCTGTCATGTCCGGGCATCTACGCGCGCGGACTTGCCCACAAGCACCTGCCGGAGATGCAGCAGGTGTGCGGGCTGGCGCAGCCGCCGGCGTTTCTGCCCGTGATCGACGACTACTTCGCCGGGATGGCGGTGAGCATCACCCTGCACAACCGCCTGCTGCCGGGCGCGCCGCATGCCCGCGAGCTGCGCGAGGCGCTGGCGCGGCACTACGAGGGCGCGCGTTTCATCGAGGTCGCGCCGTTTTCCGAGGAGCCGTCCACGCTCTATGCCGGCGAGCTGGCGGGCACGAACCGCCTGCGCGTCGAGGTGAGCGGGGGCGCGGAGCACAGCTGCCTTGTGGCCCTGCTCGACAACCTGGGCAAGGGCGCGTCGGGCGCGGCGGTGCAGAACATGAACATAGTGCTCGGCCTGCCGGAGCAAACAGGGCTAGAATAGGCGGCTGGCGCGGGCGGGGCGCGGGATGCCCCGCGAGGGATAGCGCTTCACGAGAAGCGCCGCCCCGCAAGGGACGACGCCCCGTAAGATGCCCCGCGGGAGATGCGGGCGAGAAGCGCGGCGCGGATGCGACGAGGGACACGCGGCCCTTAAAAAAGCCGCGGATGCGAAAGAGGAGGGCCCTTAAAAAAGCCGCGGATGCGAAAGAGGAGATGTGCGAGGTCGGCCATGGCAGGGAAACGCAAAGACGACAAGCAGCAAAGCTACCGCTACACGACGAGCTACCACGACGTGCGCCTTGAAGAGGAAAAGGCGGCAAACAAGGGCCTGCGGCGCGTGCTGATCGTGCTCATCATCGTCTTGCTCGTGTTTCTCGCGGCCAGCATATGCATCGCGTTTGCCATGAGCTCGCAGTCCGGAAGCGGCGCGCAGCAAGGCGCGGGCAGCCAGACGCAGACCCAGACGCAGGCGCAGGACGCGCAAAGCAGCGGCGCGGACGCGGCGGCCACGTCGAGCACGACGAGCAGCACGAACACGAACCTGAACGCCAACGGTGAGGACAAGCGCACGGCCACGTCCGACAGCGACAACCGCACCAAGCCCGGACGCAAGGTCTGCTACCTGACCTTCGACGACGGCCCGTCGGAAAACACCCACAAGATTTTGGAGATACTCGAGAAGTACGACGTGAAGGCCACGTGGTTCGTCATCGGCACGAGCGGGCACCTCGACTACGTGAAAGACATCTGGGCGGCCGGCCACCAGATCGGCCTGCACACCTGGGACCACGAGTACAACACGGTCTACGCGTCGTCGTCGGCTTTCTGGAACTCCATCGACAAGATAGGCGACGCCGTGGCCGCCGAGATCGGCAGCAAGCCGACGCTCATACGTTTTCCCGGCGGCAGCGTGAACGACTACAACCGCAGCCTCTACCAGCAGCTTTGCACCGAGGCGGGTGAAAAGGGCTACCACTACTTCGACTGGAACGTCTCCAGCGGCGACGCCTCGCCGCGGGGGCTGTCGGCCGACGAGATCTACAACAACGTCACGGGCGAGGCCGCCGACAACAACTCGAGCTGCGTGCTCATGCACGACACCGAGGAGAAGGGGACCACCGTCGAGGCCCTGCCGCGCATGATCGAGTGGTTCAAAGCCAACGGCTACGAGTTCGACGTGCTGCAGGCCGATTCCTTCGGCTACCACTACTGGCCGGTCGACGTCGGCTAGCACCCGCGCCCGCGCACGCCCGCGCGTTCACACATTCACGCGCACGTTCACTCACACGTTCACGTGTTCACGCCCCGCGCCGATGCTAGGCGCAAATCGCCTGGCTGCGGCGGGCGATTTGCTCTTCTGCCTTCTCGGCCACCCACATGTTGATGATGGCGCTGCGCGAGACAGCGACGCGCTTGGCCTCGCGTTCCGCCTCGTCGACCACCCACTCGGGAAAGCTGTACGTCGCCTTGCGGACGGCAAAGGCCTGCTCCCTGTTGGGCTGCCGAATGGAACCGGGAACGATGAACTCCGTCATGTCGACCTCGCCCGCGTCGACCAGCGCGTCGATTTCCTCAGCTGTCAGCATTTCTTTGTCTGTCATACAAGCTCACCTCTCCTTTAATGGCGCGGCGAACGCTGATGATCCTCGTCGCTTCACCCCGCATCGTATACACGGCAAACCAAACGGCACCTGCATACCTCGCCAGCAAAGCCCAACGGGATTCTTCCTTGCATTGCAGCCCAAACGTGAGCAAATGCGGATCGTCCCACAAGGCCTGGGCTTCCTCGAAGTCGATACCATGCTTTTCGCGGTTGCTCTCGCTTTTTCTCGGGTCATACTCGAAACACATGACACCTCCTTCAACATGGCATATTTTAGCACGCTACAACCACTTGATAAGAAGCAATTTCATATCGAATAATCGAACGGACGGGCGGGCGGGTGCGCGGGTCAGATGGCGACGCCCACGGTCATGTGCGCCATGTAGAAGAGAAAGCGCATGATGAAGATGGCGGCCAGCGCGCACACGGCGCTCGCGCACACGCGCGCAAGCGAGGGCACGCGCCCGTGCCGCAGCAGGTGAAAGCCCGACAACGCGAAGCTCGCGACGAGCAGCACGCAGGCAAGCGCCAGGCAGGCCCAGTAGCCGCCCACCAGCTCCATCGCGGAGAAAAGCGCGTTTCCCACCCCCTGCAGCGCAAGGCCATAGCACACCTGGCATGCGACCCACAGAAGGGAGGCGATGGCAGAACTGCACAGATAGATGCGCTCGAACCTCAAGCCCGTGCTCTGCGATTCGGAAAACGCCAGGCAAAACGTCGCGATCAGAGGCCCTGCCACGAAGGCGCTCAGCACGATGCTCGCGGGAACCGCGGGCTGGCTCCATGTGAGAATGGTCTCGACGTTGTAGGCGAAGGCGACGGCGAAGATGAAGACGATGCCCGTGGCGACGACGAGCACGCCCACGGCGAGGTCGAAAGCCCGGCGCGGACGCAGCGCGAACCCCGACAACCAGAACAGCGCCGCGCAGGCGAGAAATGCCGACGCGGCCAAAATCTCGTTGGACAGCGGACTTTCACCCACGTGCGAGAGCACGTAGAGGGCGTTGGCGGGATTGCCCAGGTGCGTGGCCGAGCTGATCAGGCCGCACATGCACAAAACCAGCGGGATCCACAGCTGCTTGCGCACCCGCGCCTTTTCCTCGTCGCCGCGGTGCGGGGCGAAAAACGGGATGAGCATGATGAGGTAGGCCAGGGCGGCGGCAGGCCCTAGGGTGGTGAAAACGACGAGGGTGATCTCTCCCGTCGCGTTGGCCAGCGCGATTTCAAGCCCCATCGTGTCGTCCCCCCTTTCTGTCCGCGCCGCATCGCCTGACGGCGCGGCAGCGGCGCCTTTGTGCCTTGCCCTAGCGATAGAAGCGCGGCGTCGTCGGCTGCAAGGAAAATTCTGCTTGGATGCCGTCGAGCGTGCACGCGCACAGACGCGCCAGGCCGGTGAAAAACGGATGCGCGCTTTCCCGTTCGACGCGCTCGAGGAAATGCCCCGACCAGGTGAGCAGGTGCCCGGAGAGGTAGTCGTCCAAGAGCTCGGGGCGCTGTTCGGCAATCCAGGCCATCAGCTCGAGCATGCGCCCGATGTGGTCGTCGGGCATGCGGTCGCCCGCGGCGACGAGCACGCCATGCGCGCTCAGCCAATCGTGCAGGTCGAGCGCCGTCGCGCCGAAGATGACGCCCTCGTGGTCCGTGTAGACCGAGCCCCAGGGAGGCGCGGCCTTCTTGGCAGGGCCCACGAAGAGGCGGCGGTACTCTTCCACGATGTCGGCGGGCACTTCGACACGCGCGCCCGGTACCTCGTCGCTCGCGGCGGGCATCCCATCACCCACGTCGGCCGCCTCACCATCCACGTCCGCCGCCTCGCCGCGCATGTCCGCCAGGGCGCCGACCATCTGCCCGAGCGCCGCGGCAGCGGCCTCTCGCGCGGCAAAGGGCCACTCGGCGGCGGCCGCGTCCGGGTCCATCTCGGAAAACGCGCGGTACAGGGCACCCGCGTCGCCTTGGGCCGGGTCCTGGGAAAACAACGGCCCCAGGGTCTGCCCCACGAAGACGACAGCCGCGAGCTGCTCTTCTGTGTGCAAGCTTTCCTTCACCATGGTCTGCCTCCCCTCGTGTGAGAAAAGGCCGGGCCGCCCACCTGCGCGGCACACCCGGCCTTCCTTCCCCTTTCGTGCCCGGTCGTGCAGGGCAAATCTACATCATCGTCACGCCGACGGAAAGATAGAACATCATCGTCACGCCGACGGAAAGATAGAGCGCGTAGAAGGAAACGCGCGCGAGCAGGATGCCGAGCCCTGCCTCCACGGCGATGCGGACGGCCGCAGGGTTTTTCACCCCGCCCTTGAGCGCGCGGGCCGTCTCGAACACGGCGACCCACACGAGCACCATCCCGACGACGAAGCACGGGGCGGCGCCTGCCGCGACCGACGCGCCGCTTGCCACGGCGTTGCCCGCGCCCGCGACCATGACCAGATGGACGGCGCCGGCGACGGTGGCCAGCGCGGCACCGAACGCCGCGAGCACGAGCAGGGGCTTTTTCGCTGCCGAGATGGACTCGGCGTCGCGCACACCTGCCAGCGAGAAGACCAGCAGCGCGATCGCCGTGCCGCCCACGAGCAAGTAGCCGAGCATCTCGACGGCGTTCAGGCCGGTGTTCCACGACGAGATCGTGGGGACCGCATAGGCCAGCCCCATGAAGACGGCGAACACCACGGCCAGCGCGGCCACGACAAAGCCAAGCGGCTTGCGCGCGCCGCCCAGCTTGCCCGCCAGGCCGCACACGAAGTAGATGAAGGCGACGACCAGGAAGAGCGAGCCGACGACGACCTCGTTGGACAGCGGCGAGGAGCCGAGCCCCGAGAAGATGCCGTACGCCTTCAGCGGGCTTGCGACGTGGACGAAGGTGCAGCAAAAGCCCACGATGGCGATGACGAGCGGCACGGCGCACATCTTGTCGATGCGGGCGAGCTTCTCGTCGCCAAACGAGCAGGTGCTAAACGCGACGGCGAGCGCGACAAACGCACCGGCGCCCAGCGACGCCAAAGTGGTGAACAGCGCCAGGGGGAAATCGGAAAGTACGGCCTCCATGCTAGACCACCTCCTTGACGTTGACGACGGACCCGGCGGTATCGCCTGCGGGTTTGGCGTCGTCGTTTGTCGTGATGTAGATGTTCGGGCTCGTGTACGAACTCGCGGGCAGAGGCGCGATGTTGCCGCGCTCGCCCTTGGCGGCCATCTCCTTCACGTCGCCGAAATCCAGCGCGCGCAGCGGGCAGGCCTCGACGCAAATGGGGCGCTTGCCGGCCTTCACGCGATCGGCGCAGCCGTCGCACTTCACGGAATGTCCCACGCTGCGGTCGACCTTGGGGGCGTTGTAGGGGCAGGCCATATGGCAGTACCCGCAGCCGATGCACTTGTCGGCGTCCACGCTGACCAGGCCCGTCTCCTCGTCTTTGTGCATGGCCCGCGTCGGGCACACCCGCACGCAGGCGGGCTCGTCGCAGTGGTTGCACGACATGGAGATGTGGTAGACGTAGCACGTGGTGGTGTAGCAGCCGTTGCCGGCATCCTCCCACGCGCCGCCCTCGTAGTCGTAGACCTTGCGAAACGCGGTGTTTTGGTCGAGGTCCTTGTAGTCCTTGCACGCCATCTCGCAGGTCTTGCAACCCGTGCAGCGCGTGCTGTCGAAATAAAATGCGTGTTGCGTCATCGTCTATCCCTCCCCTATGCCTTCGCGACTTGGGCGATGATCGAATGCGACGGGCCGTTGCCCTTTGCCAGCGGCGTGGGCTTGTAGGTGGTCAGCGTGTTGATGCAGGCGCCCTTGTCCACCTTGTCGCCGTTCATGTCGGCGTCGTGCCAGGCGCCCTGGGGGATGCCGATGGTCCCGGGGACGATGCGACCTGTCACGCGCGCCTCGATCTCGATCTCGCCGGCCGGGCTTTTCACGCGGCACTTGTCGCCGTTGGCAATGCCGCGCGGGCTCGCGTCCGCCGGGTTGATCCACATCTGCTGGCGCGCCGCCTGCTCCAGCTCCTCGATGAACCCATACGACGAGTGCGCGCGCGATTTGTGGTGAAAGCCCGAGCAGTACAGCGGGTACTCGTCGGTCGTCTCGCCGTAGCCTTGGAATCCCGCGTTGAACTCGGGGATGGCGTAGATCTTCTCGTCGTCTTCGAGCTCCCAGGTCTCGTCGAGGCCGGCCAGCGTCTCGGAGTAGATCTCTATCTTGCCAGACGGCGTGGCCAGCGGATACTCGTTGGGGTTGTCGCGGAAGTCCTTCAGGCCGATGGCCGGCGCCAGCTCGCGCTTGTAGAAGCCCTGCTCCTTGATCTTCTCCCACGACGGCATGTCGGGGTCGGCCGCGGCGCCCATCTTGTAGAGGTACTCGATCCACTCGTCGTGCGTCTTGCCCTGGGTGAACTCCTCGCGCAGCCCGAAGCTCTCGGCGATGTCGGCGCACACGTCGTAGCTGCTGCGGCACTCGCCCGGCGCCTCCTGGGCCGGCCCGCCCACGCACACGCCCGTGTAGTACTCGGCATACCCCTGGGTCTGCATGTTCATCTGCTCGGCGCGCATGGCATCCGGCAGCAAGATGTCGGCGTACTTGGCCGTATCGGTCAGGACCGTGTCCCACACCAAGATGAACTCGCACTTTGACTCGTCGACCAGGATGTCGTGCGTGTAGTTGATGTCGCCGTGCTGATTGGTCAGGCAGTTGCCCGCGTAGTTCCACAGGCACTTGATGTCGCTGCCGAGCGTTTCCGTGCCGGAGATGCCGGCGTTGGTGGCGGTCATCTCGTGGCCGTGGTCGATGGCGTTGAGGTACTGGTAGACCGGCAGGACGGTCTCGACGGGGTTCTCGTAGGGGATGCTCTCGACGAGGTAGGTGGGCGGCTCGGCCTCGCGCTGGCCGGTGTTGGTGCCCGGCAGGCCGATCTTGCCCAGCGCGATGGGCACCATGCAGATGGCGCGCGTGGCCTGCTCGCCGTTGGTGTGGCGCTGCACGCCCCAGCCCTGGCACACGAAGGGCGCCGTGGCGTTTTCGAGGTCGCGGGCCAGCTCCACTATCTTGTCGGCGGGTATCTGGGTGATGGGCGCGGCCCACTCGGGGGTCTTGGGCACCTTGTCGTAGCCCGTGCCCATGATGTAGTCCTTGTAGGAGAGCTGCTTGCCCTTGGCAGACGCCGGCATGGTCTCCTCGTCCCAGCCCACGCAATGCGTGCGCAGGAAGGACTCGTCGGTCTTGCCGTCTTGGATGAACTGGTACACCAGGGCCGCGCACAGGGCCGCGTCGGTGCCCGTGCGTATGGGCAGCCACTCGTCGGAATGCGCGCTGGAGGTCTCGTTCAGGCGGTAGTCGATGTTGACGATCTTGCCGCCGCGCGCTTTCACCTGCTCGCGCACCTGCGCGAAGTCCCAGCACTGGTTCGCCCCGCCCATGCGCGTCTCGGCCGGGCTGTTGCCGAACATGACGACCAGGTCGGAGTGCTGCGCGGCCTCGCTAAACGACGAGGCGTTGATGTTGTCGTAGGGTGAAAACGCCGTGGCCGCCTTCTTCAGGGTCAGGTGGTTGCCGTCGTCGTCGAGGTTTGCCTCGCTCCCGTACATGTAGGGCATGACCATCTGCAGCATGTGCGTGGAGTAGTCGGCGCCCTGGTTCACGAACCCGCCGAGCAGGCTGAGCAGGCGGTGGTTGGGGGTCTTTCCCGTCGTGCAGTTCATGCCCGTCGCGTAGTTGATGAACACGGATTGCGGGCCGTAGTCCGCGTAGATCTTCTCGAGCTTGTCGTGAATGGTCTTGATGGCCTCGTCCCAGCTGATGCGCTCGAACTTGCCCTCGCCGCGCTTGCCCGTGCGCTTCATGGGGTACAGCAGGCGGTCCGGGTGATTCACCCAACGGCGCAGGCTGCGGCCGCGCAGGCAGGCGCGTGCCTGGAAGGCGTCGTCGCCGGTGTTGTCCGTCTCCATGTACGCGATCTTGCCGTCGCGCACATGCCACTGGAAGACGCAGTTGCCTCCGCAGTTGACGTTGCACTGGCTCCAGGCGATCTTCTCCTCTCCGGCCGCCTTGTCGGACCCTTCCGCGAACACCGTGCCTGTCGTGGCAAGGGCGCCGCCTGCGGCAGCAACCCCGGCGAGAGCACCGGAAGCCTTGACGAACGACCTTCGGCTCATCTTCATGTCCGGCATGAAATCCCCTCCCTCTCTTTTTTCGCGGCACCCCTTCCAAGAGGCGCCGAAACCAAATGTCCACGCCGCCAAAGTACGCCTCCGCGCGCCGGAATTTGTCACATGAAATATGCGAATTTGCAGGTCGCGGCATCACATTCTCGGGTTTTTCGCATTTCCCCCGAATTTCCACATCTCGCATCGCCTGCTATCATGTGCCCCGCGAAACGACAGCGCCGCGCCCCCCTCGCGCACGGGGAAGCGGCGCTGCGCACAAGGCGATTGCACGACGGCGCGAAGGCGCCGCAAGGAGGGGCATGATGCTTGCCGAAGCCGCGCGCTTGCTCAAGCCGAACGTCTGCTCTGTCGGCTACGGCCTGTTTCTCGCCGTCAACGCGACGGGCATATGGGGCGGCGTCTTTCCCTTCCTGCCCATGAGCATCCAGACCCACGACGTCATGTTCTGGTTCTATCTCGCCCAGTCGCTGGCGCTGGCCGCCGTCTTCTTCGCGGTCGGCTGCCTCAGCGCGCGGGGGCTGTCCCAGCGGCTGCGCTCGAGCCAGCGCGTCATCTGCTCGTCGGCGCTCTATTTCACTGGATGGGCCTTTCTCATCGCGGCGATGTACGCCAAGGGCCTCGTCTTGCCCTTTGCCGTGGCCGGCGGCGCATGCCTCGGCGGCGGCGCCGGGCTGTTCTACCTGATGTGGCAGCGCATGTTCTCGAGCGGGACCCCCACCACGGGCCTGCACGACCTGCTCGCGGGCTTTGCCTACGCGGCGGTTTTCTACGCCGCGCTCTACCTCGTCCCCCGCGCGGTCACCGCCTACCTCATCCCCCTCGTCTTCTTGCCGCTGTTCGCGCTGGCCCTGATCATGGGAAACCGCCGCGTCGACTACACGCAGCCGATGTATCGCAGCAAGGCGCGGGAAAACCGGCGCGTCTACCGGCACGCGTGGTCGGGGTGCTGGCGCAGCGCGTTTTCCCTGGGAGCGGTCGCGTTTTGCACGGGCGTCGTGCGGGCGCTGGCCATCGAGCAGCCCGAGCTGGGATCTCTGGTGAACCTGCTGTCCATGGCCGCGCTTTTCGCCGGGGTGGTCGTCGTCTTGGGGATGTGGCAGCTCAAGGGGCTGCGCATGAACATCATGAAGCTCTACCGCTTCATATTCCCCGTGCTCCTCAGCGCGCTGCTCGTTTTGGCCTTCGTCCCCGCGCTCGCCTACGCGCGCTGGCTCGCAGCGGCGCTTTTCGCCCTGTACAGCATGGGGCTCGTGCTGGCGATGATGCAATGCGCGCAGGTCTCGCACAAAGACGGCGTCAACCCCTCGTTTCTCTTCGGGCTGTTCGGCGGCGTCGTCTACGGCCTCCACGACCTCGGCTTCATCGCCGGCAGCCTGTCCGGGGCCGCGAGCTTTCTGGAGATGGACCCCATATCGGTGATGGCGACGCTGTCCATCTACCTGCTCGCCATCATATTCTTCGTGGGCGCGGTCGACTTCAGCGGCGGCGCAAGCCAGGTGCTCTACGGGGCGAGCATCGAGCTTATCGCCCCCCAAGACGAAAACGGCAACGTGCGCGGCAGGCGCAAAGAGGCGAAAGGCGGCGCGTTCAAAGACCGCACCGCCATCAAGATATCTGCCCTGCGCGAGGAGTACGGCCTGTCGGAGCGCGAGGCGCAGGTGGCGGACTTGATCGTGCGCGGCAACACCGTGCCCCGCATCGCCGAGCAGCTCTACATCTCCGAAAACACCGTGCGCACGCACTCCAAGCGCATCTACTCCAAGCTCGGCATCCACAAAAAGCAAGAGCTCATCGCATTGACCGAGACGTTTTGAGGGCGCAGGCCGCGGCGCGGCCGCGCGCGGGCCGCGGCTCGCAGATCGTAGGCCGCAAGTCGCAGGCCGCAGCTCGCGGCGCCCGTCGCGCGGCGCCCTCGACTATCGCGCCAGCGCGCCCTAGACCACCATGCCCTGCTTGTTGGACTTGCGCGCCGACTTGATCAGAAACTCCTGGTTGGTCTCGGTCTGGCGCAGGCTCTTGATGAGCATGTCCATCGCGCGCTCGGTGTTGTTCATGTTCGCGAGCAGACGGCGCAGGCCCCACACGAGCGGCGCCTCCTGCGCGTCCACCAGCAGCTCGTCTTTGCGCGTGGACGAGGCGACCGGGTCGATGGCCGGGAAGATGCGGCGCTCGGCCAGGGTGCGGTCGAGTTTCAGCTCCATATTGCCCGTGCCCTTGAACTCCTCGAAGATGACCTCGTCCATCTTCGAGCCCGTGTCCACGAGGGCCGTGCCCAGGATGGTGAGCGAGCCGCCGTTTTCGATGTTGCGCGCCGCACCCAGGAAACGCTTGGGCGGATACAGCGCCGTCGAGTCCACGCCGCCGGACAGGATGCGCCCGGAGGCCGGCTGCGCGAGGTTGTAGGCACGCGCGAGGCGGGTGATGGAGTCGAGCAGGATGACGACGTCGTGGCCTGCCTCCACGAGGCGCTTGGCCCGCTCGATCACGAGCTCGGCCACGGCGATGTGGTTGTCGGCCGGCATGTCGAAGGTGGACGACACGACCTCGCCGTTGATGGAGCGCTCCATGTCGGTGACTTCCTCGGGGCGCTCGTCCACGAGCAGGCACATGAGGTGCACCTCGGGGTTGTTCGCGCTGATGGCCGCCGCGATGTCCTTCAAGACGGTCGTCTTGCCGGCCTTCGGGGGCGAGACGATCAGGCCGCGCTGGCCTTTGCCGATGGGCGAGACCAGGTCGATCGCGCGCGCCGTCAGGGCGTCCTTGCCGTGCTCGAGCACGAGGCGCTCGTCGGGGTAGACCGGGGTGAGGTTCTGGAACTTCACGCGGTGCTGCGGGCCTTCGAAGGGCTCGTCGTTGAGGGCCAGAATCGTGTTCAGGGCCGGGTACTTCTCGTTGTCGCGCGGCGGACGCACGCGGCCGGCCACGTGGTCGCCCTTGCGCAGGCCGTTGCGGCGCACCATGCTCGAGCCCACGTAGACGTCGTGCTCGCCCGGCAGATAGCCCTTGGTGCGGATGAAGCCGTAGCCGTCGGGCATGAGGTCGAGTATGCCCTCGACCTCGACGAAGCCCTCGGACTGGAGCAAGGCGTCGTAGACGGCCGAGACGAGGTCGTCGCGCTCGCCGTATTCCGTGGGGTCCACCGACAGCTCGAGCGCGCGTGCGGAAAGCGCCTCGTCTTCGAGGCCGGCCAGCTCGTCGCGGGTGGCAGACGGCACGATCTCGCGGCGCTGGTGGTTGTTGTTGTTGCCGTTGTTGCGGCGATTGCGGCGGTTGCGGCGGCGGTTGTCGCGCGAAAAGCCCTGCTGCGAGCCCTGCGCGTCGGCCTGCGCGTGCTGGTCTGCGCCCGCCTGCTTGGCGGAGCCGTTCTTGGCACCGTCGCCGTTCTTGGCAGCATCCCCGCCCTTGGCGGCGTCGCCGCCTTTTGCGTTCTTGCCACCCTTCGCGCCCTTGCCCTTCCCGGACGCAGAAGCGGCTTTGCCGGCCGCCGCAGCAGCCTCGACGGGCGCGGCCAGGGCCTCGGAGGCGCTCTTCGCAAACGAGGCGATGTCGGAGGCGACGGCGTCCATGCCGGCGGCAACGGCCACCCCGGCCTTCTCGGCAGCCGCCGCAGCTGCTGCCAGCGCCGCCTCCCTGGCTTCCTTGTCCTTTTTCGAGGGACGCCCGCGCTTCTTGGGGGGGATCTTTATGCCCGCGGCCTCGGCGGCGGCGACAGCGGCGGCCTCTGCCGCACGCGCAGCCTCCATCTCGGCCTTCGTGCGGCGCTTGCGCCTGGGCTTTGCGGCCGGCGCCTCGGCGTCCGCATCCGCAGCGCCCTTTTCACCCTTCTCGGCCTTCGCGCCCCTTTCGCCGTCCGCAGATTTCGCGGCCTTTTCGCCATCCGCAGACTTCGCGGCCTTTTCACCATCCGCAGACTTCGCGGCCTTCGCGTCCTTCGCGGCAGCCTCCGCAGCGCGCGCGGCCTCCATCTCGGCCTTCGTGCGGCGTTTGCGCTTGGGCTTCGCGGGCGCCTCCCCGGCGTCGGCCACGCCCCCGAGCGGCATCTGCTCTGCGTCCATCTTCTTCTCCTCCGTCATGCGTTCACGACCTTTTGCCAGTCGGCCTCAAACTTCGCCAGGCCCTGGTCGGTCAGCGGGTGCAGCACGCATTTCTTCATGGCCCCGTACGGCACCGTCGCGATGTCCGCGCCGAACAGCGCCGCGATGCGCACGTGGTTGGCCGAGCGTATGGACGCCGCGATGACCTCGACCTCGTGGCCGAAATCGTAGTTTTGAACCGCCGCGACGATATCGCCGAGCTGGCTTGCGCCGTCCTCGGAGATGTCGTCGAAGCGCCCGACGAAGGGGCTGATGTAGCGCGCGCCGGCGCGGCAGGCCAGCATCGCCTGCGCCACGCTGAACACGAGCGTCATGTTCACGTCGATGCCCTCGTTAAAGAGGGTGCGCGTCGCCGCCAGGCCCTCGACGGTGCACGGCACCTTCACCACGATGTTGTCGGCCACCTTCGCGAGCGCACGCCCCTGCTCGACCATCTCGTCGCGGGTCTGCCCCGTGACCTCGCCGCTGACAGGACCTTCCACGAGCGCGCAGATCTTGGCCAGATGCGCCTCGAAATCGGCCAGCTTGCCGCCGATGCGCGCGTAGAGGCTGGGGTTGGTGGTCACGCCGGCGAGCACGCCCCAGGACGCGACCTCCTCGATTTCCGCCAAATCCGCTGTGTCCAAGAAGAATTTCATGTGCGCCACGACTCCTTTTCCTTTTCACCGAAAGCCCCTCGATGCCCTCTTCCCCTTCGAGAAAGCAGCGCATACACGCACGCGACAAGGAGAACAGCAACATGTGAAGGGAATTGCAACGCGGCGTCTGCACGTTTGCCGCGCGAAACAGTGCGCACAATATAGCACTGCACCGAACGCGCTACAATAGGAAAAAGGATTTGCGCGAAAAGGCCCGCAGGCCACGAGAAGGCCGCAGACCGGAAAGGTGAAACGCCCCATGTCGATGCCGAGGTTTTTCATGGACGACATCATGCCGCAAGGCGATGTGGTCACGCTGCCCGTGAGTGAAAAAGAGCGCCGCCACATGATCGTGCGCCGCATAGAGCCGGGCGAGCACATCGCCTGCTGCGCGGCAGGCGGCCAATGCTGGGAAGTCGAGGTCGTCTCGCTGGACGGCCAGCAGGCCCTCGCGCGCTGCATCGGCGAGCTGCCCGTCGAAAAGCTGCCCAACCTCACCCTGGTGCAGGGCATCTCCAAGGGCGACCGCATGGGCCAGACCATACGCCAGACCACGGAGCTGGGCATACAGCACATCATCCCCTTCCTCTCCGAGCGCACCATCGTGCGTCTGAAGACCGACGAGCACGCATTGAAGGGCGAGCGCTGGCGCCGTATCGCGCTGTCGGCGGCCAAGCAGTCCGGCCGCTCCATCCTGCCCATCGTGGACGACCCCACGAAGATCGACGACATCTGCGAGGAGCTCGAGGACTTCGACCGCATCGTCATCGCCTGGGAGGAAGCCGACGAGAACGCCGAGGGCAAGCCGGCCAGCATCGGCGACGCGCTCGAGGGCTGCGATTTCTCCAGCAAGGTCGCGCTGGTCATAGGGCCTGAGGGCGGCCTGACGCGCGCGGAGGTCGAGGCGCTGCAGGCCATCGGGGACGCGGTGCGCGTCGTCAGCCTGGGCAAGCTCATCTTGCGCACGGAGACGGCCGGCACGGTGGCCACGGCGCTGTGCATGTACCAGCTGGGCGGCCTGGGCAACAACAGATAAGCGGATATGGAGCGCAGCAGCGGGCGCGCGGACGGCGTGAACTCGGGCGCGGCGGCGGAAGCGGCGAGCGCGTCGGGCGCGGCAACGCAGACGTGGGCGAAGGCGAGCGCGGACGCGGCGTCGGGCGCCCCCTCCTTTTGCATACGCACGCTCGGGTGCAAGGTCAACCGCGCTGAAAGCGAGGCCATCGCGGCGGAGTTCTCGTGCGCGGGCTGGCGCATGGCGGCCGAGGCGCGCGGCGCGGACATCGTCGTCGTGAACACCTGCACGGTCACCGGCGAGGCCGACCGCAAGAACCGCAAGCTCATACGCCGCATGCTCGACGAGGGCGACTGCCCCGTGCTCGTGTGCGGCTGCGCGATCAACATCGACGCGGGCTTTTACGCCGACATCGACGCGCGCGTGGTGTGCGAAAGCGACAAGGCGCTCGTGGTGAAGCGGGCAGGTGAATTGCTGCGGGCCGCGGACGCGGACACAGCGGACGAGGGTGAATCGGACGCCTCGAAGCATCCCGCGCCACATGCGGAAATAGCGCGGCAGGATGAAGAAGGCGGTCGCCTAAGCGGCAACGGAAGCGGCGGCGCGACCGCGAAGGAGCGTGTGCGGGCAATCCGGGAGCTGCGCGGGACAGGCGGGCTGCGCACGCGCGCGGACCTGAAGATCCAGGACGGCTGCGACAACGCCTGCACCTTCTGCATCGTGCACGTGGCGCGAGGGCCTGCGCGCTCGACGCCTGCAGCCGAGGTGCTGGCGCGCGCAGACGAGCTGGCACGCGCGGGGGCGGCGGAAATCGTGCTCGTCGGCATCGACATCGCCGCCTGGCACGAAGACGCGCATGGCGAACACCGCGACCTGGCCTGGCTTGTCGGGCAGCTGCTCGCGCGCACGGGCGTCGGCCGCCTGCGCCTGTCGTCCATCGAGCCGCACAATCTCTCCCCGCATCTCGTGAACGCCTTCGCCGCGCACGACGGGCGCCTCGCGCGACACGCGCACCTGTGCCTGCAATCCGGCTCGGACAAGGTCTTGCACGAGATGGCGCGGCGCTACAGCGCGCAGGATTTCCTCGACGGGGTGGCCGGGCTGCGCGCCGCCGTCCCTTCGATCGCGCTGTCCACCGACATCATCGCGGGCTTTCCGGGCGAGAGCGACGAGGACTTCGAGCGCACCTGCGAGCTGGCGCGGCGCTGCGCCTTCATGCGCCTGCACGTGTTTCGCTACTCGCCGCGGCCCGGCACGCCTGCTGCCGCACGTGCCGACCAGGTGGACCCGCGCGTCGCCGCCGCACGCGCGGCGAAACTGCAGGCGCTTGGAAAAGAGCTGGCCGCGCGCGATGCGCAGGCGCGTGTCGGCAGCACGGAGCTCGTCTTGGTGGAAAAAGCGCGGCGCGGCACCTCCGAGAGCTACCACACGGTGAAGCTCGAGGCGGATGCGCCCTGCGGCACGCTCGTGCCCGTGCGCTTCACCGATGTGGATGAAGGAGAACACGCGCTCGTCGGGGACGTGCTCCTCTAGAGAAAAGGGCGCAAAACGCGCACGGTGCAAGGCCTCAGCGCAGGAGCGCGGCGACGCGGCGGCCAAATTCCTCGGGCGCCTCCAGGGAAACGTCGTCGCGGCCAGCACACGCATCGGCAAAGGCAGCCCGCGCCGCATCATCTTCCCGCACGAGCCGCGCGAGCGCGTCCGTCTCGGCAAACATCTCGACCACGTCGCAGGAAACACCCTCCCCCGCCCATTCGGCGCGCGCGCTCTCGCACAGCGCCCGCGTGGCCGCGACAGCGCAGGAAACGGCAGCACCTGCGGCGCGCGCGCATTGTTCGGGCGGCAGGCACACGACGGCACGCCCCCGCGTGCGGGCAAGCGCGTCGTGCGCGGCGTGCAGCCAGTTGAACGCGGCGGCAGGGCCGGTGCGCCACGCGCCTTCGAGCTGGGCCGCCTTCAAGCGCGCGAGCGGCACCCCGGCCACGGAAGCCATGCCCGCCACCACGAGCACGTCAAGCCCGCCGAAGCTCTCTTCAACATCCTGAACGCAGCGCGCGACCGCATCGGCGTCCGTGCCATCGACCGCGTACCCGACGACGCGCGCGGCGCCTGCGTCCTCGAGCGCCTGCGCCGTCTGCACCTTGCCCTTCGAGCGCGCCGTCACCGCAAGGGCCGCGCCCTCCTGCGCGAGCGCGGCGGCTATGCTGGCGGCAGGCGTGTGCGCACGCGCCCCGCCCACGACCAGCACGCGCGCGACCTGCGGATCGGGCAGCCTATTCACCGTCTTCGACAAGCTCGAACATCTCCGGGCCGGCACCGCACAACGGGCAGGCGGCAGGCGGCTCTTCACCCTCGAACACGTACCCGCACAGCTTGCATCTCCACTTCTTCATGGCATAACTCCCCTCGAAAAAAACGACGGGCGGGCACGTGCATGCACCGCACGCGCGCCCGCCCGCAACGAAAACGAAAACGGCGAACCTAGTAGTTGTCGGCCAGACGCTCGAAGTAGGCGCGGGGATGCGCGCACACCGGGCACAGCTCGGGCGCCTCCTTGCCGATGTAGACGTGGCCGCAGTTGCGGCAGATCCACATGGCGTCGCCGTCGGCGGAAAAGACCGTGCCCTCGCCCAGACGCGCGATGAGCGTGCGGTAGCGCTCCTCGTGGCGCTTCTCGATCTCGCCGACCGCCTTGAACTTCGCCGCGATCTCGGCAAAGCCCTCTTCCTCGGCCGTCTTGGCGAACTCGTCGTACATGTCGGTCCACTCGTAGTTCTCGCCGTCGGCCGCATCGTTCAAGTTCGTCAAAGTGTCGGGCACGGCGCCGTCGTGCAGGTACTTGAACCACAGCTTCGCGTGCTCTTTTTCATTGCGCGAGGTCTCGAGGAAAATCTCGCAGAACTGCTCGTAGCCGTCCTTTTTCGCCTTGCTGGCGTAGTACTGGTACTTCGTGTGGGCCTGCGACTCGCCGGCAAACGCCGCCTGCAAGTTGGCCTCGGTCTTGGAGCCCTTCAATTCCATGGTTGCAATCCCTTCCGTGTCAGCTCGATCGGACAGACCGTTTCATCCTAGCACGGGCGGCGGCGCCGAGCTGCGACAAAGGGTGAAGAGGGTGAAACGCCCGGCGCGCTCCCAAACGCCCTTAAGCGCTCCCACGCGCTCCTAGTGAAACGCGGGAATCATCAGCCACAGGGCCAGCAAGACGATGGCCGCGCAGGCGGCAAAGCACACGGCCGAGCCGGTGCGCCGCGTGATGGAGACGTGCTCGCGCGTGCCGTCGCTTTCAGCGGACGCCCAAAGGCGCAGGCCGTTGGCGTAGAGCGCGCCCACAGACCCCGCGACCGCCACGGCGGTGACCAGCACCAGCACGAAATTCAGAAGCTCTTGCAACATCTGTCGTTTCTCCTCTGTGTCTTCCTCGATCTATCCGTGTCGCCTTCAGGCCGCTTGGCGCCCTTAGGCCGCCTGCGCCGGCGTGGCCGGCTGCCCAGACGAGGGCACTGCCTTCAAGCTGACGGTCTTGGCGTCGTTGACGTTGGACGCGCTCACGGGGTTGCGGCGCGAGAGGTGCAGTATCACCCCCGCGATGGCGGCCGCGATGGCGGCGACGGCAAACACGCCCCAGGTCCCCACGCAGGCCAGCGCGCATGCGGCAGCTCCGAGCACACCTGCCGCCGGGAAGGTGACAAGCCAGGCCACGAGCATGCGCAGCGCGACCTTCCAGTCCACCTTCGTCTTCGCGCCCAGCCCCGTGCCGATGATGGAGCCGGAGCACACCTGCGTGGTGGACAGGGCGAAGCCGAGGTGCGAGGACGCCAGGATCGTCGCGGCGGAGGCGGCCTCGGCGGCAAAGCCCTGCGGGGTCGAGATCTCGGTCAGGCCCTTGCCCAGCGTGCGGATGACGCGCCAGCCGCCCGAATAGGTGCCCAGCGCGATGGCCAAGCCGCAGGCCGCGACGACCCACAGCTCGGGGCCGGTGCCGGACGCCTGCAGGCCGGAGGCGATCAGCGTGAGGGTGATGATGCCCATGGTCTTCTGCGCGTCGTTGGTGCCGTGCGAGAGGGCCACGAGGCAGGCCGTGATCGTCTGGCCGTGCCGAAACCCGCTCGCCACCTTCTTTTCATCCATGTGCGCGACGATGCGGTAGATGAGCTTCACCGCACACCACGAGGCAAGCCCTGCGACCAGCGGCGAGACGAGCGCCGGGATGAGGACCTTGCCCGCGACGGCGCCGAAGTTCACCCCCTGCACGCCCGCGCCCACGATGACGGCGCCCACCAGGCCGCCGAACAGCGCGTGCGAGGAGCTGGAGGGCAGGCCGACGAGCCAGGTGATGAGGTTCCACAAAATCGCGCCCACAAGGCCGGCGAAGATGAACTCCGCGCCTATCGCGACCTGCTGTTCGTTGATGATGCCGCCCGAGATGGTCTTGGCTACCTCGGTGGAGAGAAACGCACCGACGAGGTTCAGAGTGCCGGCGGCGATGACGGCGGTCTTGGGTTTGAGCGCGCCGGTGGCGATGGAGGTGGCCATCGCGTTTGCCGTGTCGTGGAATCCGTTGGTGAAGTCGAAAATCAGGGCTGTCGCCACGACCATGACGACGACGGTGATGGTCAAGGGGTCCATCGAGTGCGCATCTCCTCTCGAACGCGCGGCGCGTCCGAGGCGGGGGCGCGTCGTTGCATGCTGTTTTCACAAGCCTGCCCTCCACGATAGAGGCGAGGTGTTGCAGGGCTGCAATCGCGATGTGAACTAAATGTGAACTCGCGCGGACGCGCGCGCCAGGTGCGCCGAACGAGCGCCGCCGGGAGAGCCGAGGGGTGCTGCTCGCAGGACGCAGGCGCGCACGGCACCACACGCCCGCACGCGGCTCGGCTAGCATCGAGGGCAGCACATACAACCACGACGAGCAAAGGAGACACGATCATGGGACTTCTCGAGGGAAAGACCGCCATCGTCACCGGCGCGGGCAAGGGCATCGGATTCGGGATCGCGAGCGCGTTTGCCGAGCAGGGCGCGGACCTGTGCATCACCGGACGCACCGAGCAGCGCCTCGTGGACGCCGAGGCCAAGCTGAAGGAGGCCTACGGGCACGACGTCATCCACGTCGTCGCCGAGGGGGCCGACGAGGAGGCGGTGAAGAAGGTCGTCGCCGAGACGGTCGCGCACTACGGCAAGCTCGACACCGTGGTGAACAACGCGCAGGCCTCGAAATCCGGCGTGAACCTCGTCGACCACAGCAAGGAGGACTTCGACCTGGCCATCAACTCCGGGCTCTACGCCGCGTTCTTCTACATGAAGCACGCCTTCCCCGAGCTGAAGAAGACCGGCGGCTCGGTGGTGAACCTGGCAAGCGGCGCGGGGCTCTTCGGCAAGCCGGGCCAGTCGAGCTATGCGGCGGCCAAGGAGGGCATACGCGGCATGACGCGCGTCGCAGCCACCGAGTGGGGCCCAGACGGCGTGCGCGCGAACTGCATCTGCCCGCTGGCCATGACCGAGCAGCTGGCCGCGTGGAAAGAGCAGTTCCCCGACACCTTCGCCGCGACGATCAAGGGCATTCCGCTGGGACGCTTCGGCGACCCGAAGACCGACATCGCGCCGGTCGCGGTCTTTTTGGCCAGCGACATGGCGGCCTACGTGTCCGGCGAGACCATCACCATCCAGGGCGGCTCGGGGCTGCGGCCGTAAGAGGTTGTTGCGCGGGTTTCGCGCGCGCGGGTTTTGCGCGTGAAAGCCCGCGTGCTTTACGCGTGAAGGCCCGCGGGTGAAGAGTTTTCGCACGTGAAAGTGTTCGTGAAGGGGGCGTCGCATGGGCGGCGCCCTTTTTGCTGCACGCGCAGCCAACTGCCCGAGCTGCTGCGCGCGGGCAGCTAGTCGGCGTCGCGGGAAAGCGCGGCTGCCACGACGTCGAGCAGGTCGGTGGCAAGCTCGGACTTGGGGCGGCGCGAAAGCTCCCTTTCCTCGCCGGCGGCGACGAGCCACACATGGTTGTCGTCGGCGCCCGCAGGCCCGTCGCCTTCGGTCACGTCGTTGGCCACGACCATGTCGGCGTTTTTTGCGGCAAGCTTCTTGCGCGCAGCCTCGCGCGGGTCGCCCGTCTCGGCGGCAAAGGCGACGCAGAAGGTCGACCCCTTGCGTTTTCCCAGCGTGGCGGCGATGTCGGTGTTGGGCACGAGGCGCAGCTGCATGTCGGCGCCGTCATTTTTTATCTTGCCCGTGAAGGTGGACCACGCGCGCCAGTCGCTGACCGCCGCCGTGAAGATGGCCGCGTCGGCGTCCTCGAACGGCCCCTCGCATGCCTTGAGCATCTCGGCGGCCGTGTTCACGCGCAGCGCCTCGACGCCGGCCGGGTCGGCAAGCGCCGACGGCCCGGAGACGAGGGTGACCTGCGCGCCGCGCAGCGCCGCCTGCTCCGCGAGGAGATAGCCCGTCTTGCCCGAGGCCGCGTTCGAGATGAAGCGCACGCTGTCGAAGGACTCGCGCGTGGGGCCTGCCGTGACGAGCAAGCGCTTTCCTTCCAGGTCGCGCTCGCCGCCCGTGTCGAGCACCGCGAGTATCGCCCGGGCCACGGACGCCGGCTCAGGAAACTTGCCCGCGCCCTGCGAGCCGCACGCCAGCTCGCCTGAAGCCGGCTCCACGACGACGGCGCCGCGCGCGCGCAGGGTGGCCACGTTTGCCTGCGTCGCGGGGTGCTCCCACATCTGCGTGTTCATGGCGGGCACGATCACCAGCGGCGCGTCCGTGGCAAGGGCCGCCGCGGTGACGAGATTGTCCGCCGCGCCGCAGGCAAGCTTGGCCAGGGTGTTGGCCGTGCAGGGCGCGATAGCGTAGACGTCGGTGCTCTGCGAGAAGGCGATGTGGGGGATGGCGCTGGTCTCGTCGTCGAAGATGCCGGTCGAGACCTTCTTGCCCGTCAGGGCGCGAAAGGTGGCGGCGCCGACGAACTCTTCCGCCGCGGGTGTCATGAGGACCTTCACCGCGACGTCTTCGCGCATCTTCTGCAAGGCGCGCACGAGCTCGGCGGCCTTGTAGGCAGCGATGCAGCCCGTCACTCCAAGAAGCACCCTGTCGGCCATGTTCTTCTCCGTCCCCCTCGATGCCGTCTCGCTACTGCGCCTCGCCCGGGCAGGCCATGAGGCGGTGGCAGTTCGGGCATTCGGCCAGCCCGGATGCCGCGCGCAGCTTCGCCATCTGGCCGGTCTGGAAGGTCGTGCGGCACGCGGAGCAATGCCCGTCTTCTATGACCGCCAAGCCCAGTCCGCCCTTTTCCTCGCGCAGCTGCTCGTAGCGGGCCATGATGGAGGCGCCCACCTGCGCGGCAAGCTCGGCGCGGGCGGCCTGCGCGGCCTGCACCTTCTCCTTGATGACGGCGCCCTTCTCGCGAAACGACTCCGTGAGCGCCGCCTCGCGCTCGTCGGTGCGCGAGAGCATCTGCGCAAGCTGGCCGTCGAGGCGCTCCACCTCGATCTGGCGCTCCAGCAGCGCGTCTTGCTCTTTGGCGTTCTCGCCCTGGCGCTTCACCTGGCCTTCCATCTCCTTGGTGATGGACCCCACCACGCGGTGGTCGCCCGTGCCGTCGAGCTTTTTCTGCAGCTCGGCCACCTTCTCGGCCAGCGATTTCTCCTCGGCTTGGAGGCGTTCGAGCTTTTCGGCCACCTTATCGGCGATCTCGAGGACCTGGTCTTGCTTGCCCTTCAGCTCGCGGCGCTTGGCGCGGCACTCGGAGATCTGGGCCACCTCCTCGAGCTCGGAAAGCTCCGTCTTCAAGCGCATGAGCTCTATGTCGCGCTCTTGCACGCCGAGCAACGCCTCTATCTCGGTGTCTGTAGCCTGCATCGAAGCCTCACCATGCCTTTCCGCTCGGGTCCTCGCATTGTCTGTGTCCGCATGTCCGCGCCGCGACGCGGCGCACCAGCCCGCACGTGGGCGGCGCGGACGGCCGCCGCACGCGATGCCGCCTGTCCGCGGCTCAGCGCTCGTCGCCTGCACACCACCACGCCGGCGCGGTATCGCCCACGACGACGAGTTCTTCGCCTTCATCATACCCGCACCGCGCCAGCTCGTCGAAAAGGACCTGCACGAGGGGCGCCTCGGAGACGTCGTGGCCCAGCTCGAGCACGGACAGGTGCGGCTGGGCGTCGAGCGCCGTGTGGTAGCCCGTCTCGCCCACCACCACGCAGCCGATGCCGGCGCGGGCGGCGGCCTGAAAAGCGCCCGCGTCGCGCCAAGAGCCGTTCAGGTAGGCGAAACGCTCCAGCTCCAGGTCCGGCTCGCCCCACACGCGCGCCCGCCCGCCCAGCGCGTCGTCGCAGACGGCGGCAAGCTGCGCCAGGCTCGTGGCCGCGGGCAGCTCGAGCACCGCGCCGAACCCCGTGCCCTTGTAGGAGCGGCACGGGTCGAGCAGATGCTCGAAATTGGCCTTGCAGGTGCAGCCGAGCACTTCGGCGAAGGCCTCGCGTGCCAGCGCGGAGCGGTCGAGGTTCGTGTGCATGTTGATGACGGCCACCCCGAGGCGCACCGCCTCGAACAGTGCCCGCCCCGGCCCCGGCGTCGCGGCCTGGGAGGCCGGCCCCAGCTCGCAGGGGGCGTCCTTGATGTAGGGCGGGTGGTGGCATACGAGCACGTCGCAGCCCGCGTCGGCCGCCGCCTTCACCGTCGCGCACGAAAAGTCGAGGGCCACGCCGATGCGGCCGACCGCCTGCTCGCGCGCGCCCACCTGCAACCCGCAGCTGTCCCAGCGCTCCATGTCCGCGCGGGGAAAGACCGAGAACAGCGCCTGCTCCAGCTCGCCCACCGTCTGCGGCTTGCCGTCCACGTCCATGTCCATATCCGCTCCCACGTCCGTTGCCGTCCTCTCGTCCATGCCCTCACACCTCCAGTTTCCAGTGCATCCTGTCGCCGTCGGGCGTCGGCGCCGCCACCTGCGTGTACCCCGCGCGGGCCATCCACTCGTAGGCGGCGCGCACGTCGCGGGCGATGTCGGCCGGACGATGCGCGTCGCAGCCCACCGTGCACTCGACGCCCGCGTCGCAAAACGCGCGCAGCAGGTCCTGGCAGGGGTAGAACTCGTCTGCGGCCACGTGCAGGCCCTTCGTGTTCACCTCGACCAAGGCCCCGCGTTTGTACGCCGCGGCCGCCATTTCGCTGTAGTAGGGACGCGCGTCGAAGCTCGGCCGAAAGCCGAACTTCTTGGGCAGGTCGGGATGGGAAAACGCGGTGATGGGCGCGCTCGAGGCGGCCATCTCCAGCCACAGCTCGAAATAGCGCTGCCATATCCAGTCCGTGCCGTGCTCGTCCCAATGCTCCAGCTCGTCGGGGTCGTCGAAGGCCCATTCGTCCACATGGTGCACGCTGCCCAGCACGTACTCGAAGCCCGCGCACAGCTTTTCGAGCTCCGGTCCGCGCCCCGCAAACCAGTCGATCTCGGTGCCCATGACGAAGACGAGCGGGCTTTTCTCCTCGGCCAGGCGCGCGCGCTGCTCGAGGCAGGCTGCGCGGTAGTCCGCCACCTGCGCGCGGCTCATGGAGCAGGTGTGCGTCGGGTCGAGGCGCTCGGGCATCCACATGTGCTCGGTCTGGCAATAGACGGCCAGTCCCAGCTCCTCGGCGCGCGCCACGGCCTCGGCGACCGTGCCGCTGCCGTGCCCGGAAAAGGCGGTGTGCGAATGGCAGTCCACAAGCGGCGTCATACCAGTACCTCTTTCAACGTAGCGGTCAGGGCGTCCAGCTCGGCGGCCGTCGTCTCGGCGGCCAGGGAGATACGCAGCGAGCCGAAGGCCTCGTCGCGGGGCACGCCCATGGCTGTCAGGACGTGGCTGGGCTCGAGGCTCTTCGAGCCGCAGGCGCTGCCGGCCGACACGCAGAAACCGGCCTCGTCGAGGCGCAGCACGAGGGTCTGGCCTTCCAGCCCCGCGCAGAGCAGGTGCAGGGTGTGCGGCACGCAGACGGCCGCGTCAAGCGTCTCGCGCACAGGATGGGTGAAGGGGGTGCCCGCGCCGGTCTGCGCATCCGAAAGGGCGCCGACGAGCCGTGCGCGCAGGGCGGCCACATGCTCCCAGGTGCGCGCGCGCTCTGCGCCGGCCCGCAGGGCGGCCACATGCTCCCAGGTGCGCGCGCGCTCTGCGCCGGCCGCCTCGAGCGCGGCTGCAAAGCCCGCGATGCCGGCGACGTTCACCGTGCCCGAGCGCATGCCGCCCTCCTGGCCGCCGCCGCGCATGAAGGGGCGGCATTTCACGCGCCGCCGCAGGTAGAGGGCGCCGACGCCGGCAGGACCGCCCACCTTGTGCGCGGAAAACGAAGCCGCGTCCACGCCGCTTTCCTCCAAGGCGATCTCCACCTTGCCCAGCGCCTGGACCGCGTCGGTGAAGAAGAGCGCGCCGTGCGCATGGGCGACGCGCGCAAGTTCTGCGACCGGCTGGATGGCGCCCGTCTCGTTGTTCACCCACATGACGGCCACGAGCGCGCAGCCCTCGCCGCGGGCCGCAAGGCCGTCCAGCAGCTCTTCCAAGGCGGCCGGCGCCACCAGCCCGTCGCGGCCGCAGGGCACGAGGTCTATCTTGTAGCCGCGCTCTTTCAGGGTGGCAGCCGCCTCCAGGACCGCCTCGTGCTCGATGGCCGAGACCAGCACATGCGTGCGTTTCGCGGCG
>CAVAWX010000007.1:0-1023 GCA_963592385.1 Acidaminococcaceae bacterium
CGCCGCCCAACGCGACAGGCTACTTGCCCCAGACCTCTTCGGCGATCTCGCGCACGAGGGCGACCTTGGCCCACTGCTCGTCCTCGGTCAGCTTGTTGCCAACCTCGCAGCTGGCGAAGCCGCACTGCGGGGACAGGTACAGGTTCTCAAGCGGCACATACTTCTCCGCTTCACGGATACGCGCGATGACGGCGGCCTTGTCCTCCAGCTCGGGGCGCTTCGTGGTGACGAGCCCCAGCACCACCTTCTTGCCCGGCGCCACCTGCGCCAGCGGCTCGAACCCGCCGGAGCGCTCGTCGTCGAACTCCAGGTAGAACGCGTTCACGTTCTGTGTGCTGAACAGGGGGTTTGCCACCGTGTCGTAGGCGCCGGCCGAAAAATGGGTGGAGTGGTAGTTGCCGCGGCACACGTGCGTGTTGATGACCAGGTCGTCGCCGGGCGCAGACGCGATGACGCGGTTGTTGATGGACACGAGCAGCTCCATGTAGGCGGCAAGCTCCTCGTCGCTGGCCAGCCCCGTCAGCTGGCGCGCCATCTCGGGGTTCACGAACCCGCCCCACGTGCAGTCGTCGAACTGCAGGTTGCGCCCGCCGGCGGCGTAGAAATCGGCCACGAACCCGGAATAGACGGCAACCACGTCGTCGGCGAACGCCTCGACGCTGTCGTAGTGCTCGAGCGTGTTGGCCAGCTGCTCGGCGCCGGTGAACAGCGCGTAGAACTGCCCGGGCGCCGGGATGGTCAGCTTCGCCACGGTGCGCTCGTCCTCCTGCGCCTTGACGAAGAGGAAGTGCTCGATGAAGGGGTGGGCGCCGGGTGCCAGCTTGCCCTCGATGGCCACCTCGTCGATGGCCGCGGCCTCGCCCTCAAACGTCGTGTTGCCCGTCTCGGACTTGACACGCGCGACGCCCTCGATGTTCCACATGAAATCGAGGTGCCAGGTCAGGCGGCGGAACTCGCCGTCCGTGATCACGTGCAGCCCGGCGGCCTTCTCCTTGGCGATCAGGTCGAGGATGGCCCGGTCCT